>NZ_JAKJSL010000015.1:0-279342 GCF_050336815.1 Photobacterium nomapromontoriensis | reverse complement strand
CCCCTAGCCCCTCGAAACTCGCCCCTGTTTTCTGCTCTCCCTCGCATCTCATTCCACTTTTCCCTATAATTCGGATTCATTTGAACCTTGGCCGCGGGCCATCAGTAAGAACGAAGTGAATTATGCGAATAGCTTTAGGTATTGAGTACGATGGTGCGAAATACTACGGTTGGCAACGCCAGCGGGATGTAGACAGTGTGCAAGAGCGTTTGGAAAAGGCGCTGACTAAAGTTGCCAATCAACCGGTTGAAGTACAGTGTGCCGGGCGTACTGATGCGGGGGTGCACGGTACGGGTCAGGTGGTGCATTTTGATGTGAATGTTGACCGTAAAATGGCCGCTTGGACAATGGGCGTGAATGCACATCTGCCAAAAGATATTGCTGTGCGTTGGGCGAAGGAAGTTAACGATGATTTTCATGCCCGTTTTACCGCCACAGCCCGCCGTTATCGCTATGTCATTTATAATCACGCGTTGCGTCCTGCCATTTTAGGGACGGGTATTAGCCATTACCATGGCGACCTGGACGAGAAAAAAATGCATGAAGCAGGACAATATCTATTAGGTGAGAATGACTTCACCTCGTTTCGTGCGGTGCATTGCCAGTCACTCAGCCCATGGCGTAATCTGATGCACTTAACGGTGTCTCGCCAAGGTAATTTTGTCATTATTGATATCAAAGCGAACGCCTTTGTTCATCATATGGTTCGCAATATCACCGGTAGCTTGATTAAGGTCGGGCGGGGTGAAGAGAAGCCGGAGTGGATCCAATGGCTTTTAGCACAAAAAGATCGAAAATTGGCGGGTGCAACAGCTAAGGCGGAAGGGCTATACTTGGTGGATGTGGACTATCCTGAAGCGTTTGCTCTGCCACGTGCGCCGATTGGCCCACTGTTTCTACCCGATTAAGCCTGCGTGTAGGTTCATTTTTGCCGCAATAGGATAGAAATGGGGCGAAATGATGAGGATTTTACCCTATGTCTTTTACTTCATAGGGTAACAACAACTCATAGTACCAGTTTTTTATCTACAGACTGGCAAGTTTGTGCTTTAATTCCATATCGGAAAATTAACGAATTTGTAATTCTCTGCCACAACAGCTTGTGCTATGAAATTAATGCGCATTGGGCAGGGGAATAGAACATAAAAGGTCATTCATGAGCTGGCTGGAAAAGATCCTAACCAAAAGCAACATTGTTTCTTCTCGCAAAGCGTCAATCCCTGAAGGGGTATGGACCAAGTGTACATCTTGCGAACAAGTGCTTTATCACGCCGATCTAGAGCGAAACCTGGAAGTTTGCCCGAAGTGTGACCATCACATGCGAATGAAAGCGCGTCGCCGTCTGGAAACGTTTCTGGATGCTGACGGTCAGGTTGAACTTGCGGCGGATATGGAACCACAAGATAAGTTGAAGTTCCGCGATTCTAAGAAGTACAAAGATCGTCTTTCTACTGCGCAGAAGACCAGTGGTGAAAAAGATGCCTTGGTGGTAATGAAAGGCACATTGCTTGAGCAGCCATTGGTTGCCTGTGCGTTTGAGTTCTCCTTCATGGGGGGCTCAATGGGCTCGGTAGTGGGCGCTAAATTTGTGCAGGCTGTTGATGAGGCCATTGCTAGCAATTGTGCGTTAGTTTGTTTCTCTGCCAGTGGCGGTGCGCGTATGCAGGAAGCATTGATGTCATTGATGCAAATGGCGAAAACCAGTGCCGCATTAGAGCGTTTATCTGACAAAGGCTTACCTTTTATTTCCGTGCTTACCGATCCGACTATGGGTGGTGTTTCAGCCAGTTTGGCCATGTTAGGTGACATTAATATCGGCGAACCGAAAGCCTTGATTGGTTTTGCTGGCCAGCGTGTTATTGAGCAGACGGTGCGTGAAAAACTACCTGCTGGATTTCAACGCAGTGAATTTTTGCTGGAGCATGGTGCGATTGATATGATTGTTGACCGCCGTGAAATGCGCCAGCGCATTGGTGGTTTGGTTGCAAAACTCACCAACGCGACGTCGCCAATGGTTGTGCCTATTAAAAAGCCGGTCGTGGCGCCTGTAGAAATGGTTGATGATATTGAAACGCCAAAGACGGAAGACTAGTTTGCGTTAACCACGCACACAGTGTTGTCTTTGTAGCGATCAACAATGAACGGGACGATTGTCCCGTTCGTTATTTTTAAGGCAGTTTTATACCTAGCTGCTTTATGACGAGGCGATGTGCCTGTCACGTTTGGTGATATTGCTGGCTTTTGTCACCCTTAATCGTGTAATGCGGTTTGGGTTCAGACCGTTCAGTGTTAAATTAGTGGGCATATTGGTTTCACTAGAAAATGATGACGCATGTCTGGATTGACCGTACCACAAGCAAATTCTTCTTTAGCCTCTTGGCTTTCTTATCTCGAACATCTTCACACCAGCGCGATTGATCTTGGACTTGACCGGGTTCAGGCTGTTGCGATCAACGCAGAACTGACGAAGCCAGCAAATCGGGTGATCACCGTGGCTGGGACGAACGGCAAAGGATCGACCTGTGCGATGTTAGAATCTATCTTACTGCAGGCGGGTTATACCGTCGGTGTGTACAGCTCCCCGCATCTGATTCGTTATAATGAGCGAGTTCGTATTAATGGCCGCGAGCTGCCAGATAGCGCACATACTGAAGCGTTTGCTGTTATTGAGCAGCAGCGTGGTGACACCAGCCTCAGTATGTTTGAATTCGGTACCTTGGCGGCGCTGCAATTGTTTAAGAGCCATCACGTTGACGTGGCTATTCTGGAAGTCGGTCTTGGCGGTCGCCTTGATGCGACTAACATTGTTGAGCATGATGTCTCTGTTATCACCAGTTTGGCGGTTGACCATGTTGACTGGCTTGGTGATGACATCAATGTTATCGGTTATGAAAAAGCGGGGATTTTCCGTTCTGGCAAACCCGCCATTTGTGGCCAGCCAAATCCACCGGCGACAGTACCGGCTCATGCCGACGATATTGGCGCTGATTTTTATCAGGTCGGGTATCAATTTGACTACCAAGTCTGTGATGACCATTGGCAATGGAAGAGCGGAGCATTTACGCTCGATAACCTGCCATTACCATCATTACCATTGCCTAATGCTGCAACTGCCCTGATGGCCCTCGCACTTGCGGAGCTGGATATTTCTGATCAACATATTGCCGACGGTTTGGAAAAAGCCTCATTACCTGGCCGCATGCAAACGGTATCAACCCAACCGCTCGTGATTATGGATGTGGCGCATAATCCACATTCTGCTGAATATTTTGCTCGTCAGTTGTCTTTAATTAAGCAGCGTGAAGGGAAAGCGAAAATCCATGCCGTTGTAGCTATGCTGCACGATAAAGACATTGCCGCGACCGTGGCTGAAATGACTGAGATTGTTGATGCGTGGTATCCCGCCTCATTGACGGGTCCTCGTGCAGCAACGGCCGATGAGATTATTGCTCATCTGGCACCGGAGACTCACGGATTTGAAACGCCAATAGCGGCATATGACGCTGCGCTGACAAAGGCAGAGCCTGAAGATATGGTAATTGTATTTGGCTCCTTTTACACTGTTGGGCAAGTATCCAGTCACATTGGAATAAATGAACAGGAGTGATTGTGGCAAGTAAATTTCAAAGTCGCCTGATAGGCACGATTATTTTGGTCGCTATTGGGGTTATTTTTCTACCGGATTTATTTGACGGTCAGAAGCAGCATTATCAGGAGCAATTCGCCAGTATCCCGCTTCAGCCTGAGGCGGCCGATAAGGTGGCCTATGAAACCATCCCTGAGCCTGAGTTTGCAGAGGTGAAATTACCTCCGGAACCAGTCACTGTGACCATTGATAATGACACCGCTGATGATAATGTTGTCGAGCGTGATGTGCCGGATGAGGCGGTGCAAGTCGTGCAGGTTAAACCTCAGCCCGTGACGCCACCGAAAGCGGGTAATCAGGACAGTGGTTGGGTGGTGCAACTCGGGGTATTCCGAAATTTTGATAATGCGCACCAGCTTGTTGATCGCTTACGTAAAGAAGGCTATCAGGCACATGTGTTTCCAAAGCAGCCGAAACAAGGTGACTTAGCAAGGGTTGTAGTAGGGCCTGATATTTCAAAAGTGACCTTGTCTGCCAAACTGAAAGAATTGGAAAAATTAACCGGATTAAAAGGCCGATTGGTCAGATTTAATCCATTAAACCCATAGGTAAACGTTTGCGTCCTCATTTTTTCTGTTAGAATACGCATCAATAAGACGAATACAATAAATGATGATTTGGATTGATTACGTCATTTTAGGCGTAATAGGCTTCTCTGCTCTGGTGAGTTTGCTCCGGGGTTTTGTGAAAGAAGCGTTGTCACTCGTGATTTGGTTTACGGCTTTTTTTGTCGCCAGTAATTTTTATACTCAGCTGGCAGCGCATTTCACGAATATTCAGGACGAGATGCTACGTAACGGTAGCGCCATTGCAGCGTTGTTCATTGCCACGCTGATTGTGGGCGCGGTCGTGAATTATGTGATTGGACAGCTTGTTCAGAAAACCGGCCTGTCGGGGACAGATCGGGTGTTGGGGATTGTGTTTGGCGGCGTGCGTGGTGTCTTGATTGTCGCAGCCGTGCTGTTCTTTATGGATGCTTTTACCGGGTTTTCAGAAGCGGATTGGTGGAAACAGTCGCAATTGATCCCTCAGTTTGGCGTCGTCATTGAATGGTTCTTCACTTACCTAAAGGATACATCAAGTTTTTTACCGAGCGTGTTGTAACGGGCGGTCTTGATTAATAGGAATCAGATCACAATGTGGTTTGGTAGCCTCATGGAAACAGTATTCAGCAGGGATTCGGTTTTATCGGGTGCCTGCTGAAATTTAACTAAGTGTGACGAGGATTTAGGACATGTGTGGTATTGTCGGAATCGTGGGTTCTACCCCGGTGAACCAGTCTATCTATGATGCATTGACCGTGCTGCAGCACCGTGGCCAAGATGCAGCGGGTATTGTTACCCTGGAAAGCAATCGTTTCCGTCTGCGGAAGGCAAATGGTCTAGTCCGTGATGTGTTTGAAGCTAAGCATATGCAGCGTCTTCAAGGTAATGTTGGGATTGGGCATGTTCGCTACCCAACCGCGGGCAGTTCGAGTGCCTCAGAGGCTCAGCCGTTTTATGTGAACTCACCTTATGGTATATCGCTGGCCCATAATGGCAATCTGACTAATGCTGCCGAGATCCGTGATAGCTTATTTGAGAAAGCCCGCCGCCATGTCAATACCACTTCTGATTCTGAGCTGCTGCTGAATGTACTGGCTAACCAGCTAGATAGCGCTAAATCCTACCCTATCTCTCCTGCTGAAGTGTTTGAGTCGATCACTGAGCTGCATCGGATGGTTTCAGGTGCCTATGCGGTGGTCGCGATGGTCATTGGCCACGGTATGATTGCATTTCGGGATCCTAAGGGCATTCGTCCTTTGTGCTTGGGTAAACGTGAGGTTAATGGTCACATTGAGTATATGGTGGCGTCAGAGTCTGTTGCATTGGATGCGGTTGGCTTTAACTTTATGCGTGATGTTGCCCCTGGTGAAGCGGTTTACATTACGTTCGACGGACAACTCTATACTCAGCAGTGTGCGGATAATCCAACATTGAACCCTTGTATCTTTGAGTTTGTTTATTTTGCCCGCCCGGATTCCTTTATCGATAAAGTGTCTGTTTACGCTGCGCGTCTGTGCATGGGGCAGAAGCTTGGTGAGAAAATTAAGCGTGAGTGGAGTGATTTGGATATTGATGTTGTTATTCCAATCCCAGAAACCTCTTGTGATAGTGCGCTTGAAATTGCAAATACATTAGAGAAACCTTACCGTCAGGGGTTTGTTAAAAACCGTTATGTTGGCCGTACCTTCATCATGCCAGGTCAGCAACTGCGCCGTCAGTCAGTACGTCGTAAACTTAACGCAATCCGTTCTGAGTTTAAGGATAAGAGCGTGCTGTTGGTTGATGATTCGATTGTTCGCGGGACAACGTCTGAGCAAATTATCGAAATGGCGCGGGAGGCGGGGGCGCGTAAAGTGTATCTGGCCTCGGCGGCACCGGAAGTGCGATTCCCTAATGTGTATGGTATTGATATGCCATCAGCCAATGAACTGATTGCCCATGGCCGTGAAGTGGATGAAATTTGCCAGATGATCGGTGCTGATGGCCTGATTTTCCAAGATTTGAATGATCTCGTTGCCGCTGTTGCGGAAGGTAACCCAGATATTCAGCAATTTGAAACATCAGTATTTAGCGGTACCTATGTCACCGGTGATATTGATCAGGCTTATTTAGATTTTCTTGACTCGCTACGTAATGAAGATTCAAAGACTAAGCGCGAGATCCAGCAAGACTTGGCCAACCTTGAGTTGCATAACGAAGAGGTGTAGGTATAACCTCCTAGACCCTAGACCCTAGACCCTAGACCCTAGACCCTAGACCCTAGACCCTAGACCCTAGACCCTAAAAGCGAGAGTCATGACTCTCGCTTTTTGTTCTTTCTCGCCACGCGTTCTGCTGTTAATGACTAAACTGCGGCCCAAGGCCGACACTCCAGAGAATGACTGAACCGGCAATAATCGACACCAACAAGACTAACCCGGCAGTCACAATTGAGCTTGCATAGATGAAGCCTCGCTCTTCGGGAATATGCATTAAAATCGGTACGCCGGTATACAGTAAATACACTGAGTAGGCGATACCAATGAGGCCTGCAATCATTAAAAACCAGATCTGTGGATAAATGGCGGCGATACTGATCATAAACAGGGGAGTCGCCGTATAAGCGGCTAATTCTAATGCTTGTTTATAGGTTGGGGAGGAACCAAAAGTGTGACTCATCCAATAGGTGAGGTAAGCCAAGGCAAAGACGCCACCGATCAGGGCAATGTACATGGTCGCAGACATGATCAGTGCACTACTCTGGGTCAGGAAGATCGGCTCACCGACGCCAACACGCCAGCCGATAAAGGCACTGGAAATAAAGGCAAAGATTGGCGGTAGCAGGGCAACCAGCAGAATATGGCTGAGGCAGCTCTGGATCCCTTCATGCTCCTTGTCGATGGTTTTCCATTCTTGCTTTGGATGGGCATACAGCCCGAATAAATGTCCCAGAATCATAACGTTTCCTTATTAATACCGATCATTGTGGCATATCCGGTATCTCTTCATTCAACGTAGAGCCACTTGTCTACTAATCTATGCCTTGATTAGAAACCAATATACTCTCGCTGAAACGAGCATCTTGAAGTAGCTTGGTTATATTAACGTTTAGTCGGGGTTGAAACGGTTAGCAAGAAATTGTATGCAACGAGATTAAGACAGAGGGAGAATGAAGCCCTTTACTCAGTGATGAGTTCGGAATAAGGGCTTCATGAGGAACCGCGGTAACTTACAGTTTGAAATAATCACTCGCAAATTCGATGAATAAGCGTAGTTTTTCAGGTTGATAATCGCGGTGATTATACATTAGATAGACATCGCGTTGGTTCGATGACCAGTTTTCAAGAATTTGGACCAGTTTTCCTGATGCAATGTATGTTTTCAACATGACATCGGGCATCAGGGTGATTCCAAGTCCTGCCATACAGGCTTTACGTACCACATTCAGTTCATTGGCTTCAAAGCGACCGCGATCACTGACTGTAATCGTTTCGCCATTACAGTCTGTAAGACGCCAGCGGAACAATGGTTTGCCTTTTAATAGTGGATGCTGGTGGAGGTCTTGGGCGTGTTTAGGCTCAGGATTGGATTTTAGGTAATCTGGGCTCACCACAAGAATATCTTTAACGATATTGATTTTGCGTGCAATGAGCGTTGAATCACGTTGTGGACCGACACGGAAAATGATGTCCCAGTCAGTTGGGTCTAGTAATTCAGGATCGTTGCTCATCGACAATTCCAGGTTAATCGCTGGATGCTCCTTCATAAAGGCGTTGAGTAACGGTTGTAGCATGACTTTTGTCAGGTTGGATGGCGCCGCAATTTTAAGCTTACCTGCCGCACCTTTACATTCTTCACTGATATGCTCAGCAGTGTCGACAAGACTTTGCAGGATCGGACTACAATCGTCATAAAACTTCTGTCCAGCCTCTGTCAGTGACAGCTTTCTGGCATGGCGATTAAGCAGCCGAATGTTCAGGCTCTCTTCGAGTGCTTGGATACGCCGGGTAAGTGTGGCGACAGGCACTTGGGTTTTACGCGAAGCCGCAGTGTAGCTGCCATTTTCAACAACCATGCGAAATAAATTCAAATCGTCAAGCTTCATAACTCTACATCACTGAAAACTTATAATGGGGAATTGTATAATAAAATGTGTCAAAAGATGTCCTTTTCCAGACAAGTTTTGTTGTGAATCAATAACTGTGTTTCCTATTGTCTCGTTTTGTTTTCTTACTCATTGAAATCATTAAAATTTGAGCGCCGTAACAGAATTTAATAAATTGTTGTCGCACATGCAAATTTGACTGACTATTGGCCAATTCATGCCTATGCTTTTGGTTAGTTCATAATGATTTATGGATTTATAAGGTTATGTGTAACTTGGTATATATATCCACTAGGTGGTGATTATGTCAGCATAATACGTATAACCCTAGTCTAGCGGTAAGGGAGCAGCAGACTTTGCTTGAAGATAAAGACATTCTGATTGTCGAAGATGATCCGGTGTTTAGAACGATGTTATCTGGCTTTTTACACAGTCAGGGATGCCGTGTGCGTGAGGCAGGAGACGGGTTAGCGGGGCTAAGAGCATTGCGAGATTGCTTACCGGATGTGCTGCTTTGTGATTTATCGATGCCAGTGATGACGGGAATGGAGTTTGTCGAAGAGGTCGCTTTGCAATACCCCATGGTGCCCATTATCGTGATTTCAGGTACGGGAAATATGGCGGATGTTGCAACAGCATTGCGGCTAGGTGTAAAAGACTTTCTGATCAAGCCGCTTGAGAACATCATGGTCTTAAAATCAGCGCTGCTTTCGGTATTAAAAACCCAAGATTCAATCACCGGGCATAATGATTTTTCCAGTCAGTGGATCAGCCTCGAAGATGAGACCGTGATTGATGAAGAGCTGGAATGGCATATTGAAGAGCTAAAAAGCAATCCAAGGGCAGCGCGTGAATTACTTCTTGGATTGATGCCGGAACCAGAATCAAGCTTGGGTGATTGGCAGATAAATTATTGTGTCCTCCAATCAGCAGACGCCCCCCCGATGTTATTGGATTATACCTGGCAGATAGATGGAAGACTGGCGTTTTATCTTGTTGATTCTGCAGCCGGCGGAGAAAATGGTACTGCGACGACCTTGTTGATTCGGGCTTTTTTTAATGACTATTTACGTACCAGAATGGCCGAAGAAAGTAACATTACGGGGTTGATTAAATTGATCGAAAAAGGGATGCGGCATTCTGGTTATGCCTCTCCAATCCGAGCAATATTTGGTATTTTTGATGTCACCGATCACAGCTTGGTTGTGGCATCCGCTGGTTTAGCCGTGCGGCTGCAAACCAGTGAGGGTGAGCAAATGATCAAAGCAATGCCTTGGTTAGGCAACAACGCTAGCCGTAATGACAGTGTCAGGCTGAGGCTTGCAGAGTCAGGTGGCCGCTTGTCCCTCAGCGAAAAAGGCTTAAGCAGTTTCAGCCTGACGTTTAAGCGGGTTTCTAGGGGGTAGGAGCAAGATCTAGGCGCGAGTCTTTAGGGACTAGTTTCGAGGAAGAGCGGGTTAAGAGCCGATGGGCAAGAGCGAACCTGTGGCCCTAAGATCCTGGAATAGCATCAGGGGCTAGGGACGAGTTTTCAGGGACGAGGATGAGCGGGTTAAGAGCGGAAGGGCAGAGCGAACCTGTGGCCCTAAGGCCCTATGGAAGAGCTTGAGGGGCTATGGGCGAGTTTTCAGGGACGAGGAAGATCGGGTTAAGAGCGGAAGGGCAGAGCGGATCTGTGGCCCTAAGGCACTATGGAAGAGCTTGAGGGGCTAGGGGCGAGATTAAAGGGACGAGCAAGAGCGTTTAGAACGGAATAAAAACAGGGACTGGCTCTCAGAATGTGCTCTTTTTCCTTTACACTCGAACCTCGTCCCTCGAATCTTCTTACAGAACCCCCTTGCTTTCCCGCTTTTCCTAGTCCCGCTTTTCCTAGTCCCGCATTTCCTCGTTATTAACTGCTCTTCCCGCTCCTACTCGTCCCTAGTCCCTAACGCTCTTAACTGCACTTTCTCGTCTCTCGACGCGCAGCATGACTCGCCCCTCATCCGTTTTATTCAAACCAAAAAAAACGGAGGACTGTTGTCCTCCGTTTTCTGTTTTTTGATCTCGAACTCGTCGTTCTTACGCCTCTACAGGCTGAACATCGATAGCGTCATCTTTAACTTGCTTGCCTTCTGCGCCGTGCATCCAACCAATAAGGTGGTTAGAGCAAAGTAGAAGTAGTACGCCTGAAGCCGTAGCAGCAATTGCGATACCGCTAAAGATAGCCATTGGGCCTGATTCACCAACGTGTGCACCAATGATCCCAGCTACATAGTTAGCAACCGCGTTAAAGCCGAACCATGTCCCCATCATTAGAGAGGCAAGGCGAAGCGGAGCCAGTTTTGTCACCAAAGACAGACCAATTGGCGATAGACATAGTTCACCCAAAGTATGGAAGAAGTATGCACCTACAAGCCATAGCATTGATGTCTTCACGGTGATATCGCCACCTTGCTGCATTACTGCACCAATCATGCATAGGAAGCCCGCGGCTAAGAAGAACAGACCCATTGCAAATTTAACCGGTGAGCTTGGTTCCTTAGGACCTAATTTCACCCAGATAGCGGCAATAATTGGCGCCATAGTGATAACAAAGAACGGGTTCAGTGATTGGAACCATGCCGCTGGAACTTCAAAGCTGCCGATCATACGATCAGTATATTGTTGCGAGAAAATGTTCATCAGGCCACCGGCTTGTTCAAAGCCAGCCCAGAAGATCACAACAAACAAGCCCATGATCATAATAACTTTCAGGCGATCACGTTCTACTTTTGTCAGTGGCTCTTGTTTGCCTGATTTGTTCATTGCTGCCGCGCGTTTGGCTGCGGGTACTTTACCAATGTTACCTAGCAGGCGCTCTGCATAAATCAACTGAGTCACTAAGCTGATCAACATACCGATACCAGCAGTCAGGAATCCAGCTTTCCAGCCATATACCGCAGAGGCGGTACCCGCGATGATACCAGCAAGTAGGGAGCCAAGGTTAATACCCATATAGAAGATGGTAAAAGCACCATCACGGCGGTTGTCGCCATCTTTGTACAGGTCGCCAACCATCGTTGAAATATTTGGCTTAAACAGACCGTTACCGATGATAAGTAAACCTAAACCGGCATAAAAGACATTCACTGCATACGGGTCAATGACGCTATGAGGCAGAGCCAGCGTAAATTGACCAAGTGACATTAATATTCCGCCAATAATAATTGAGCGGCGTTGGCCTAAATAGTTATCAGCAATCCAACCACCGATAAGAGGAGTAATGTAAACAAGGCCGGTGTAGATGCCGTAAAGGCTAAGTGCGTCCTGTGTTGTCCAACCAAGACCGCCATCCATGGTTTTGTCAGTTAGATATAAAACAAGAATTGCACGCATTGCGTAGTATGAAAAGCGTTCCCACAGTTCGGTTCCAAACAGTAAGAACAAACCTTTTGGGTGGCCTAATAGCGTCCCACTTTGTTGATTGTTCATGATTATTCTCTAGGTATAGTTGGTGTTGTGCTTGCGAGTGTGGCGTTATTTATAAAGGACAAATTATTAAACTGCAAATCCTTACAAAATCAGAACAAGATAAAAACATCATAACGCATTGATTAATAAGTGATTGTCTGTTTAGTGTTCAAAATTGAAATATCAGATTTACGCTGTGAATCATGCTTGTTATGTTGTAAGTGAAGATTTAATTAGTGATTTATCTTGTTTTTTGGTTCTATTGCGAAGTTTTATGCTGGATATGGCGTATTTTAATGTTTGTTACATTCTCATTGGTAGGGGGAGGGAGCGAAACGCATTAAGAACAAAATAGGTGATGATTAAACATCCTATTGAAATTTAACTGAAAAACAATGAACATGAAAAGTACAGGTAATAATGTACTATTGCATGGGAATGAGAGTGATTAACGGGCAGGGAGATAAATGAAAAATTGGCATCTACTATATTGTAAGCGCAGCGAGCAAGAGCGTGCGGTGATTAATTTAGACCGCCAAGGTGTAGAGTGCTACTACCCGCAAGTTACCGTCGAGAAAATAGTCCGTAGTAAGCGTGTTGTGGCGTTTGAGCCTCTGTTTCCTAGTTATATGTTTGTCTATTTTGACCCAGAAAGAGTCAGTTATACCACTATTCGTTCTACGCGAGGGGTTGCTGATTTCATTCGTCAGGGGGCACGACCTCAGATTGTCGATCCCGAGCTTATTTATGGGTTAATGATCAATGAAGACTCCGCAGAGCAGCAGGCTAAGTTATCTGCACTACCAAAGCCAGGAGACACTCTAAAGTTAACCAAAGGCCAGTTTAAAGGTATTGAAGCCATTTATCAGGAGCCCGATGGTGAGAAGCGTTCATTTATGCTGATTAACTTATTGGGTAAATCTGTTAAAGTGAGCGTGCAAAATGCAGACTTAGTCAAGTCTGAATAGTGACGAAATGAATACCGTGGTGACTGACCACGTTGTTAAGAAATGGCATTGCCAAAGAATCTAACTGTTATAACAACTTAAATTTTATTTAGCTTGCCTGATGAACTTTAAAATGGAAAAGAATATGTCTATCACACCTCCTGTTCGAAAAGCCGTGATCCCGGTTGCGGGTCTGGGCACACGTATGCTGCCAGCGACAAAGGCCATCCCGAAAGAGATGCTGCCAATTGTTGATAAACCATTAATTCAGTACGTTGTAAATGAATGTGTGGCGGCGGGCATCAAGGAAATTGTACTGGTTACACACTCATCAAAGAATTCGATTGAGAACCATTTTGATACCTCTTTTGAGCTTGAGGCGACGCTTGAAAAGCGTGTGAAGCGTCAGTTGCTGGATGAAGTACAGAAAATCTGTCCGAAAGAAGTGACGGTTATGCATGTGCGACAAGGTCAAGCCAAAGGACTCGGGCATGCGGTATTATGTGCACATCCGTTGGTGGGTGATGAGCCGTTTGCAGTGGTTTTACCTGATGTCATTCTCGATGATGTAGCCAGTGATTTGCGTTGTGAAAATATGGCTGCGATGGTTAATGCTTTCAATGAAACTAAGATTAGTCAGGTTATGGTTGAACCTGTACCTATGTCTGAGGTTTCCAATTATGGTGTGGCTGATATCAACGGGGTTGACCTAAAACCGGGAGAGAGTGCGGCGATGGTCAAGGTCGTTGAAAAGCCAGCTAAAGAAGAGGCGCCATCGAATCTGGCAATTGTAGGTCGCTATGTTTTGCCTGCTGAAATTTGGTCGCTATTGGCGCGTACACCGGTTGGTGCCGGTGACGAGATCCAACTGACCGATGCGATTGATATGCTGATGAAAGATCAGCAGGTCAATGCTTTCCATATGTCAGGCAAGAGCCACGATTGCGGCAGTAAGCTTGGTTATATGCAGGCTTTTGTTGAGTATGGTATGCGCCATAACGATCTTGGCGAGGACTTTACTGCATTCCTGAAAGAGATCGTGAAGCAGAAATAAGCGATGAGATCTGTGGAATAGTAAGTACAAGTTTCGAGGAAAGAGGGACGAGTAAAAGCAAAAGAGAGTTGAGGTCCTGTAAACAGGCTCAAGGAACGAGATTCGTCCCTTGAACCTTTAACTCGTTCTTCCTCAAGGCTCGTCCCTCGAAACCCGTTCTTAGTCTCTTGCTGTTCCCATAGGGCCTAGGATCGTTTTTGTTTTTCCGTTTTTAAACCGCTCTTCCTCGCCCCTTAATAGTCGTCCCTCGAAACCAGTCCCTCAAACCTATAACCGCTCTTAATTACCCCTACATCTCTGAGTGATACAGCTCGCAAGCGTGAAGGGTATTTTCAATTAAGGTTGCGACCGTCATCGGTCCGACACCACCTGGAACTGGGGTGATATGCCGGGCTTTTTTCCGTGCGACATCATATTCGACATCACCGGCGAGTTTGCCATTTTCCAATCGATTAATACCAACATCAATAATGGTAGCGCCCGCTTTGATCCAGTCGCCAGGTATAAAATTAGGTTTACCGACGGCGACAACCAGAATATCTGCTTGGCGAATATGGTGTTCTAAATCTTTGGTAAAGCGGTGGCAGGTGGTGGTGGTAGCGCCAGCAAGTAATAGCTCCATCGTCATTGGGCGGCCAACAATATTTGATGCGCCCACAATAACGGCATGTTTACCTCGTACTTCAATATTGTAGCGCTCCATAAGGGTCATGATTCCCTTCGGAGTGCAAGAGCGCAGCTTAGGAATTCGTTGGCACAGGCGGCCCACATTGTATGGATGAAAACCATCGACATCTTTGTCGGGGGTGATTTGCTCTAGCACTTTGGTTGTGTCGATTCCTGCGGGTAGGGGTAACTGTACCAGAATGCCATCCACTTGGTTGTTGGTGTTGAGATCATCAATTAATGCCAGTAGTTGAGATTCAGTGGTCGTTGCTGGTAGATCAAAGGATTTAGACATAAAACCAACTTCGTTACAGGCTTTTCGTTTGCTGCCCACATAAATCTGTGAGGCGGGATCTTGGCCAACCAGTACTACGGCTAACCCCGGTGCTCGTAGCCCAGCGTCAATGCGTGCTTTTACGCGAGCAGCAACTTCTTGACGAACTGTCTGAGAGATAAGTTTTCCATCAATGATTTGAGCAGCCATGTTTTTCCTTAGACGGTTATAAACTGAATAATGTTATCAATAATGATCTCTTTCTGTGGTATTGTCGCAAAAAATGTGACGAAAGGCTAGTTAGCAAACGATTGCTATTGGTTTTTGTTAAGTTTTTTGAGGTGGTGTTGATGAGGGGCTAGGGGCGAGTTTTCAGGGGCGAGGAAGAGCGGTTTAAGAGCGGAAGAGCAAGATCTAGGAACGAGTATCGAGGGACGAGTGTTGAAGGAAAGCGGATTAAGAGCGGAAAAGCAAATGCAAGAGCGGGAGAGCAGGGGCGAGTAGTGAGTTTTGAGGGATGAGTAAGAGCGGTCCTAAGATCCTATGGGGTTAAGAGTGGAATAGCAAAAGCGGATCTGTGGCCCTCGGTCCTATGGGAAGAGCGAAAAGAAGCTGCATTTTTCTTGACACTAGAACCTCGTCCCTCGAGCCTCCTCACAGGACCACAGGACCACAGGACCACAGGACCACAGGACCACAGGACCACAGGACCACAGGACCACAGGACGACCTATCTTTTGCTTTTCCGCTCTTCCTTGCCCCTGCTCTCCGTTCTTAACAGCTCTTCCGCTCCTACTCGTCCCTAGCCCCTAGCTCCTGATTCTGCTGCTCCTTTTTCTCATTCCTCGAAACTAGCCCCTACTCTTATGCTTTCTTCCCATGCACATTGTTCTATGTTTGAACACTTAATAGCAAATACGTGGAAAATAGGGGAAAAGGCATTGACGAACCCAGATTGGGACGTATAATTCGCTCCTGTAACGTATCGTTATGTCAACAATGCGCCCTTAGCTCAGCTGGATAGAGCACGTCCCTTCTAAGGATGTGGTCGTAGGTTCGAATCCTACAGGGCGCGCCATTCTTGCTGTAAGCACAGTCTTTCTCTCTACCGACTAAGAGAACTGTACCTCACAAACTCTGACTCGTATCACATTACCAAATCCCACTTTAAATACTCCCATACCTGTTTGTATTGAATGCTATATTCAACTCAAGGCCCAGTACCATAAAAGCTATCTAGGCACTATGCGCTACCGTCTGGAACGTATAAGCAACTATTTCTCATCCTTCCAAGTTCGAGACCTAACAACCAGCCCTCATGCAAGGGACCATATCAGCGGCTTTATTGATGTCCATTTAAAGGCTGTAAAATCCGGAGCTGCTCGCAAGGATGCCTCCACACTGTAAGCCATGATTAACTGGTTGAGGCGGGATATCGGCCTACAGATTCCTAACATATTCAAACAAATACGAATACCTAAAGATTATGGTGTAAGGCAATTTGTACCTACTGATGAGCAAGTCTATAAAGTCAGAAGGTAAAGCGCCACGAGCAAGATTTAAAGATACTGTTGGTAGGATACGTTCATTTGAATTGCACCATGTCGAAGAAATACAATATGGTGGCAAAGTTTATGACAATAATAATATTAGAATTAATACCCCGCGTAACTATATTGAAATTCATAAGAGGTCAAAATGAAGAATAAAGAAAGATTTCAAGATTATACGCTGTCGGAATTTTTAGAACTCTTGAATGAAATTTTTGAATCAAAGGGCAGTGATAAGTATCAAGATGAATTGTTGGAACATTTTATAACAATTACAGCTCATCCTGATGGTTCTGACTTGATCTATTACCCTGAAAAAGAAGAAGATGGAACTCCTGAGCGAATCGTTGAAATCGTGAAAGCTTGGAGAGAGTCGAAAGGACTACCACTGTTTAAAAAATAAGTTAGTGCGCATAAAAAGAGGAAGGGTAAATTGAATATTTATGTTGTGCACCAGATGCACCATAGTCGATTAATAATATTTGAATCATTGTGCACCAATGGGGCGCAAGGAGGATCGTGTTATTTATGAGTGTGGTTGCTTTACCGGATATGGATATAAAGGTTCGAATCCTACAGGGCGCGCCATTCTTGCTTCTTCCTCTATCTTTATTTTTTACACCATCGCTTACTGATTATTCGATTGTTGTGTTCTTTCCCCCGAATTCTCCTTTATACGCCTTGATTTTTGGCTTCTCGCGTCGTGCTATAGGTTCGATTTATCTCTGGGTGGTATGCGAGACCGTGGTGTGAAAGTGACTATCATGGTTCTAACATTCGCCATTTCCTCGCGATAACGAGGCTAGATTATTGCGGTAAAAATCAACAAATGGTCGGCGAATAAATCGAATAATTAAGCTCAGAGTCAAAAAATCGCTAATGGACACGATTTTTTTGGTTTTTATACTTGTAAATGGAATTTTTGCCCCTATCTTGTGTGAAAGGTTTGATCGCGGTGCGGTTAGTCTGTCTCGACGACAGGACTGAGGATCGCTATAATACCGCGTTTTAATTTCTAATTCGGTGGTGTTTAGGCCCATGGAAGCAGAAGTTATCAGAATTAAGGCGTTATGGTTTTGGCGTGGTAGCCAGCCATAACACGAAAGGATGCCACCGTCAGTATGACTGATCGGCAACATCACTCAGAGAACACTGAGTAAGTTTTGAGGTTAAATATAATGCAAGTTACCGTTGAAACCACTGAAGGTCTAGAACGCCATCTAACTATCACAGTTCCTGCTGCAAACATCGAGAATGCAGTAACAGCTGAACTGAAGAAAATTGCTAAGAATCGTCGTTTCGATGGTTTCCGTCCAGGTAAAGCACCAATCAAAATGGTTGCTCGCATGTTCGGCGCGTCTGTACGTCACGATATCCTTGGTGAAGTGATGCAGCGTCACTACATCGAAGCAATCGTAAAAGAGAAAATTAATCCAGCTGGCGCACCAACGTTCACTCCTGTTGAGCTTGCTGAAGGCAAAGATCTAGTATTTAAAGCAACTTTCGAAGTTTTCCCTGAAATCGAACTTGCTGGCCTAGACAAAATTGCAGTTGAAAAACCAGCCGTTGAAGTGAAAGCTGAAGATGTAGACGGTATGCTTGATACGCTACGTAAGCAGCAAGCAACTTGGAAAGAAGTTGACACTGCTGCTGTTGCAGACAGCCGTGTAACTATCGATTTCGTTGGTTCTATCGACGGTGAAGAATTCGACGGCGGTAAAGCTGAAGGTTTCGCACTAGCAATGGGCCAGGGCCGCATGATCCCTGGTTTCGAAGACGGTGTAGTTGGTAAGAAAGCGGGCGACGAGTTCACTGTAGAAGTGACTTTCCCTGAAGAATACCACGCTGAAAACCTAAAAGGTAAAGCGGCATCTTTCGCTATCACACTGCATAAAGTTGAAGCGCAAGAGCTACCTGAACTTACTGAAGAGTTCGTTGCTAAGTTCGGTGTTGAAGACGGTTCTGTAGACGGTCTGAAAGCTGAAGTTCGCAAGAACATGGAGCGTGAGCTTAAGCAAGCAGTTAAAGGCCGTATTAAAGAGCAAGTGCTTAACGGTCTTGTTGAGCAGAACGATATCAACGTTCCTGCTGCGCTTATCGATCAAGAAATCAATGTTCTACGCCAGCAGGCAACTCAGCGCTTCGGCGGTGATGCTGCTAATGCACCTGAACTACCACGTGAGCTGTTCGAAGAGCAAGCTAAGCGTCGCGTAGTAGTTGGTCTGCTTCTTGGTGAAGTGATCAAGGCTGAAGAGCTAAAAGCAGACGAAGAGCGCGTTAAAGCGATCATCGCTGAAATGGCTTCTGCATACGAAGATCCAACAGAAGTTATTGCTTACTACGAGCAAAACGAGCAGATGATGAACAACATGCGCAACGTTGCTCTTGAAGAGCAAGCTATCGATGCGCTTCTGGCAAAAGCTCAGGTTACTGAGAAAGAAGTTAGCTTTAACGAGCTAATGAACCAGCCAGCAGCTTAATTTGCTGAAATTACTGTAGGGATTTGACTTTACTTCAAATCTTCTGCTAAGAATGGTCCGTGTGAGAGTAATTTCATTCGGGCCATTTATTTTAGGGAAATAACGTTATGAGCTACCAAGAAAAAAACGCCATGTCGCCGATTTTAGATGCGCTGGTTCCTATGGTGGTCGAGCAGACTTCTCGTGGTGAACGTTCCTACGACATCTATTCCCGACTATTGAAAGAGCGTGTGATCTTCCTGACCGGCCAGGTTGAAGATCATATGGCTAACTTAGTCGTTGCTCAGCTTTTGTTCCTTGAGTCAGAGAATCCTGACAAGGATATTTTCCTGTACATTAACTCTCCGGGTGGTTCTGTGACTGCGGGCATGTCAATTTATGACACCATGCAGTACATCAAACCAAACGTGAGCACTGTGTGTATGGGCCAAGCATGTTCAATGGGTGCTTTCCTTCTCGCGGGTGGCGCACAGGGCAAGCGTTACTGCCTGCCTAATTCACGTGTGATGATTCACCAGCCATTGGGTGGCTTCCAAGGACAAGCATCGGATATTCAGATCCATGCACAAGAAATTCTAACGATTAAGCAGCGACTGAACGGTCTGCTTGCCGATCATACAGGTCAACCGCTGGAAGTGGTTGAACGCGATACTGATCGTGATAACTTTATGTCGGCAGAGCAAGCGGTTGAGTACGGTTTGGTCGACGCTGTTTTGAGTCAGCGTAATTAAAGGCGATTGTTCTCTCCGTGCACTGGCTGGGCTAGTTGCACGGAGCAAAACGACCCGAGTTGTTATACACTCAAAACAAGGCAATGATGGGGTAAGACCCGAAAAGAGGTTAGCGAATGACAGATAAGCGAAAAGAGAGCGGTAGTGGAAAACTGCTGTACTGCTCTTTCTGCGGTAAAAGTCAGCATGAAGTTCGCAAGCTGATTGCAGGCCCTTCTGTGTATATTTGCGATGAATGTGTTGACTTGTGCAACGACATCATTCGTGAAGAAATCAAAGAAGTGATGCCTAAGCGTGATGGCAGCGAGCTTCCGACACCACAGCAAATTCGTAAAAACCTGGATGAGTACGTAATTGGTCAAAACCATGCGAAGAAAGTGCTAGCAGTAGCGGTGTATAACCACTATAAGCGTCTTCGTAACGGTGATACCAACAGTGATGGCGTTGAGCTGGGCAAGAGTAACATCCTGCTTATCGGCCCAACAGGTAGTGGTAAAACGCTGCTGGCTGAAACACTGGCACGTATGCTTGATGTTCCTTTCACAATGGCTGATGCGACCACGCTGACTGAAGCGGGTTACGTTGGTGAAGATGTGGAAAACATCATCCAGAAGCTGCTACAGAAATGTGATTACGATGTAGCCAAAGCTGAGCGCGGCATTGTGTACATCGATGAAATCGATAAGATTTCTCGCAAGTCAGATAACCCATCAATTACCCGTGATGTCTCGGGTGAAGGTGTTCAGCAGGCTTTGCTGAAGCTGATTGAAGGTACTGTGGCATCGGTACCACCACAAGGTGGCCGTAAGCATCCACAGCAAGAATTCTTGCAGGTTGATACTTCTAAGATCCTATTTATTTGTGGCGGCGCATTTGCCGGCCTGGATAAAGTGGTTGATCAGCGTGTCGCAACCGGTACGGGTATCGGCTTTGGTGCAGACGTTCGTTCTAAAGATGAATCTCGCACGTTGAGTGACTTGTTTGAGCAAGTTGAACCAGAAGATTTGGTCAAATATGGCTTGATCCCTGAGTTCATCGGTCGTCTTCCTGTTACCGCTATTCTTAATGAGCTGGATGAGGATGCGCTGGTACAGATCCTGCGTGAACCGAAAAATGCATTGACTAAGCAATATGCGGCACTGCTTGAGCTTGAAAATGTTGAGCTTGAGTTCCGTGATGATGCGTTGGTTGCAATTGCTCGTAAGGCGATGGCGCGTAAGACAGGTGCTCGTGGTTTACGATCAATTGTTGAAGCGGTACTGCTTGATACCATGTATGAATTACCTTCAGCTGAAGGTGTTAGCAAGGTTGTTATCGATGAATCAGTGATCAAAGGTGAATCTGAGCCTTTGTTGATTTACGAAAATACTGAAAGCCAAGCTGCTGGTGCTGAGTAAATTCTGCCCAAATAGGTGAAAAAAGGAGGCTTGTGCCTCCTTTTTTATTTTCTGTTAGCTATCCCGTTGAATATTGAGTGCTTGCCCCCATATACTCAGTAAAGAGATTGAACGGAAGAGAGAATATTATGAACCTGGAGCGTTCGGAACGCCTTGAGATCCCCGTTCTGCCACTGCGTGATGTGGTGGTTTACCCGCATATGGTTATTCCATTGTTTGTCGGTCGGGATAAGTCTATTCGTTGCCTTGAAGCGGCGATGGATGATAACAAACAAATTTTATTAGTGGCCCAGAAAGAAGCGGCGACTGATGAACCTTCTATCGAAGACCTCTATGATGTCGGTACGGTTGCGACCATTCTACAGCTGCTGAAGCTTCCTGATGGTACCGTTAAGGTACTGGTAGAAGGTCAGCAACGTGCCAAGGTTGAAAACCTGCGTGATGATGAATTTTTCAGTGCTGAGGCCGAGTTCCTTGTCACGGAAGAGATGGATGAGCGTGAGCAGGAAGTCTTAGTTCGTACTGCGATCAATCAGTTTGATGGTTTCATTAAGCTGAATAAAAAGATCCCGCCGGAAGTACTGACATCCCTCAATGGTATTGAGGAGGCTGCGCGTCTGGCTGACACTATTGCCGCTCATATGCCGCTAAAGTTGGCTGATAAGCAGAAGGTACTGGAAATTGTCGGTGTGGCGGAGCGTCTAGAGTTCCTGATGGCGATGATGGAATCTGAGATTGATCTGTTGCAGGTAGAAAAGCGTATCCGTGGCCGTGTCAAAAAGCAGATGGAAAAAAGCCAGCGCGAATACTATCTCAACGAGCAGATGAAAGCGATCCAGAAAGAACTGGGGGAGCTGGATGACGCACCGGATGAATTTGAATCGTTAAAGATCAAAATTGACGAGTCGAAGATGCCCGCTGAAGCACGCGAAAAAACCGAGCAAGAATTGCAAAAGCTGAAGATGATGTCACCGATGTCAGCAGAGGCAACGGTGGTGCGCGGCTACATTGATTGGATGCTGAGTGTGCCTTGGCACAAGCGTTCAAAAGTGAAGAAGAATCTGGCGAAGGCTGAAGAGATCCTTAATGCAGACCATTATGGCCTTGAGCGCGTCAAAGAACGTATCCTTGAGTACTTAGCGGTACAGAGCCGTGTGAATAAGCTGAAGGGGCCAATTCTATGCCTTGTGGGTCCTCCTGGTGTGGGTAAAACCTCATTGGGTCAGTCTATTGCTGCGGCGACTGGTCGTAAGTACGTTCGTATGGCATTGGGTGGCGTGCGTGATGAAGCTGAAATCCGTGGTCATCGTCGTACTTATATCGGTTCTATGCCGGGCAAGCTGATCCAGAAGATGGCCAAGGTGGAAGTTAAGAATCCACTGTTCCTGTTGGATGAGATCGATAAAATGTCGTCTGACATGCGTGGTGACCCAGCATCTGCGTTGCTTGAGGTGTTAGATCCAGAGCAGAATAATGCATTTAATGATCACTACCTGGAAGTTGATTACGATTTGTCTGACGTGATGTTTGTGGCGACGTCAAACTCGATGAATATTCCTGGTCCATTATTAGACCGTATGGAAGTGATTCGTTTGTCAGGTTACACCGAAGACGAGAAGCTTAATATTGCTAAGCGTCATTTGCTTGATAAGCAAATTCAACGTAATGGTTTGAAGCCCGCAGAAATTGAAGTCGCTGATTCCGCGCTGATTGGGATTATCCGTTATTATACCCGTGAAGCGGGTGTCCGTAGTCTAGAGCGTGAAATCTCAAAACTATGCCGTAAGGCGGTAAAAGAGATTTTGCTTAATCCTAGCATCAAAAAAGTAGTGATCAATCAGGATAACCTGAAGGCCTACTTGGGCGTGCAGCGTTTTGATTATGGTAAGGCAGAAGAAAATAACCGTATTGGTCAAGTGACAGGTTTAGCTTGGACAGAAGTCGGTGGTGATCTGTTAACCATTGAAACGGAATCAATGCCGGGCAAAGGCAAGCTAACATACACGGGTTCTCTGGGTGATGTTATGCAAGAGTCTATCCAAGCGGCGATGACGGTTGTGCGCACCCGTGCGGAGCGCTTAGGTATTGCTGCTGATTTCTATGAGAAGCGTGATATTCATGTTCACGTACCAGAAGGGGCGACGCCGAAAGATGGACCAAGTGCAGGTATTGCCATGTGTACTGCGCTGGTGTCTAGCTTGACGGGTAACCCGGTCCGTGGTGATGTAGCGATGACGGGTGAAATCACCCTGCGTGGTGAAGTATTGCCAATTGGTGGCCTGAAGGAAAAACTTCTGGCTGCGCATCGTGGTGGTATTAAAACCGTGCTGATCCCGAAAGAAAATGAACGTGATCTTGAAGAGATCCCGGACAACGTTATCGCGGATTTAGAGGTGTGCCCAGTACGATGGATTGATGAAGTACTAACCATTGCATTGCAGAATAATCCAGCAGGTATTGAGCTGGTCAACACCCAAAACAGTGACATGCAGCAAAGTTAAGTGATGAAAAAACGCTTTCGAGGTCAAAAGCCTTGTCAGCGTTTTTTTGTGTCGTTATAAGTGAGTTCTAATTTTCTGTTGGCTCAATAATATCAATGCAGGCTCATCGTTTAAGCTCTGTACTGGTAGCATTCGATCTGATGTATTTTATTATCCACTACGCAGTATTAGTGCCTAGGAGGCGGCGAGTGGATAGCGTTCTATAGAGGGGATGTGATCGTGAATAAAACTCAATTAGTTGATAAAATCGCTGAGAATGCTGACATTTCGAAAGCGTCTGCAGGCCGTGCTTTAGATGCATTTATTGAAGCGGTTTCTGGTAGCTTAAAGTCAGGTGATCCGGTTGCGCTTGTTGGCTTTGGGACTTTTTCAGTACGTGAGCGTGCAGCGCGTACTGGTCGCAATCCACAAACGGGTGCAGAGATTCAGATCGCAGCCGCTAAAGTTCCAGGCTTTAAAGCGGGTAAAGCGCTTAAAGATTCTGTAAACTAAGGTTTTGGGCACAACCTGCCAGTTTGTATGAACAAACATGCCTTCAGGTTGTCACAGATAGACAACAAAGCATGACTAAAGGGCGCATCATGTAGATGCGCTTTTTTACTTTGCATAAGTGTGAACTTTTCAGGTCCATGCCAGATCGAATAAGTAGGAGATACGGCAAATTATGATGGAGCGTATACGCGAAGGCGTAAACAGCATTTGGGTCAAAATTATTCTTGGCTTAATTATATTTGTTTTTGTTTTTGCTGGTGTGGGCAGCTACCTTGTAGGTGGTGGCCAACAAGTAGCGGCAACAGTAGACAATCATGAAATCAGCCAGCGTGAGTTTGAGATGGCTTACCAGAACGAACGCAATCGCATGCAATCGCAGCTGGGTGATTCTTTCTCAACGTTAATGGGTGATCCTGCTTATGTGCAGCAGTTCCGTCGTAGCGTACTGGATCGCATGGTGAATGACCTGCTGATTGAGCAACGTGCGAATGAGCTGGGTTTGCGTATCAGTGATGAACAAATCAGTGCCGCCATTTTTGCGATGCCTGAGTTCCAGCGCAATGGTGTGTTCGATAACGAGCAGTATAATTCGTTGTTACGCCGCTCTGGTATAACACCGGACATGTTTGCTGAATCGATGCGTACAGACCTACTTCGTCGGCAGTTCTTATTGGCAATTCAGAGCAGCAACTTTACCCTTGGTAATGAGCTGACGGCGTTGACCAAGCTTGAGCAACAGCAACGTGAAATTCGTACATTAACCTTAGATGTAGCAGCATTTACGAAGAATGCGGAAATCACCGATGCCGAAGCAAAAGCGTATTATGAGAAAAACCCACAGCTTTATACGCGCCCAGAGCAAATGAAGGTGTCTTATATTGAGCTGTCTGGTGATAATCTGAAAACCACGCTTAACGTTACCGATGCCGATGCGAAAGCATATTACGACGAGAATCAGGCTAAGTTCGGTACCGCAGAGCAGCGTCAAGTTAGCCATATTCTGGTTCAGGGTAAAGACAGCGATGCAAAAGCCAAGGCAGAAGCATTACTGGTTGAGCTAAATAACGGTGCTGATTTTGCGGAACTGGCGAAGACATCTTCTGATGATACGTTCAGCGCGAAAAACGGCGGTAAGCTTGATTGGTTTGAGCGCGGTGTGATGGATCCTGCTTTTGAAGACGCGGCATTTGCGTTAAACAAAGGTGAGGTCTCCGGCGTTGTTGAGTCTGATTTTGGTTATCACATCATCAAGTTAGATGATGTTAAAGAGCCAACAGTAAAACCGTTTGCTGATGTCCATGATGAGATTGTTACTGAGCTACGCGAGCAGCGTGCTGCTGAAGCATTTTATGATCTACAAACTCAGCTGGCAGAGAAAGCCTTCGAGGCGGAAGACTCGCTAGATGATGCAGCCGAAGCGGTGAATACAACAGTACATACTACTGATTTCATTTCTCAAGCTGATGCGCCTGAGTTATTGGCCACACCTGCTGTTATGCAAGCGCTAATGAGTCCAGAAGTACGTGAAGACGGTTTGAACTCGGATGTGATTGAAATTGCTCCTGAGCATGTTGTTGTTGTTCGTGTTGATGATGCACGCGATGAAATGGTATTGCCATTTGATGACGTCGTCGTTCAGGTAAAACAGCATCTGGCTATTCAGAAGGGTGAAGAGCAAGCGCAAGCTAAAGCGGATGAACTTGTTAAGCAATTACGTGAGGGTAATACTGCCGTTGTTGCAGAACAAGGTTTGAGCTTCTCTGCGCCAGAGACCATCTATCGAATGGGAGCTGATCGTATGATTGCTCAAGTTGCATTTAGCATGGCCAAGCCTGTTGACGGCAAAGCGGTTTACGGTGTGACGCGTGACTCAGCAGGTAATGTGCTGATCATTGCATTGGACAAAGTGATAGAGGCGGATGTCTCCAATGTGGCAACTGACAGTCAGTTGGCCAGACAGCTGGAGCAGATGTATGCTCAGCAAGATGTGATGGCAACGTTGGAAGTGTTACGCGATACCGCAGAAGTCACTATTCCTGTAGCTGACACACCTGCAAACTAATTGTAATTAATACATTAGTCGACGGGCCGCCATGTGCGGCCCGTCGTTTTTTTGCAGGTATAGTCGCACTTATTGTTTACTCTCTAAAGGTATCCTTCTAGTTTGAAATTGAACTTTACATATGAAAAGAGGATAACAATGAAAACTACGTTGGCAATGGTTGGGTTAGTGGTAGCGTTAGGTGTACTGCCGGTAAACACGGCGTTAGCAAAGGCAGATAGCCATGAAGGTATTGATATTACAGTAAATATTAATACAGCTAATGCGGAAGAACTGGATAAGTTACTGGTCGGTATTGGTCCGGATAAGGCGGCGAGTATTGTTAAATACCGTGATGCCAATGGTGAGTTTGATTCCGCAGAAGCATTGATGAAGGTGAAAGGGATTGGTCCATCGACCATTGAAAAAAATAGCGATCGTATCAAGCTATAATGATTGAAGGGAGTGATGTTTGTAGTACTCCCGTACCGGATTGATGAGCGGCTGCAACTGTTACTACTTCATGCGTAGTGATAGGCAATTATCATCGTTACCTTTACTGTTTGCTTGGTTGAAAGCAAAGAGTGATCAACCAAGGGACGATAGCAATAACAATACCGGCTATGACACCAGTTAGGTGCGCTTCTATAGCAACGCGGGCGTCAATCAGCGCCGCTGAACTTAAGGACCCACCAAAGACTTGTTCTTCTGCCACTTTGATAATCACCCCTGCCAACATTAGCCAGCCTAGTTTCTCTTTTGCCAGAATATCTCGACAAGCTCCCCAGGCAAACAGGCCATGCAATACACCCGATAAACCCGCATACCAGTTCATTGATGACCACAATAAAGTGATACCGATAATGGCTGATAGACCAAAAAGTAAGCCAAGTAGGCGGTAAGCATTTAATTGAGCCCGGAAGATAAAGGTAATGATTGCCAAGGCGATGCTGTTCATTATCATGTGAGGCCAATTGGTGTGGGTAAAGTTTCCAGTCACAATCTGCCACACTTCACCCTGTGCAATAGTACTCTGTTGCCAGGCTAATATTGATTGTGCGCTGGGTAACTGAGCGACAGCCATCATAGCGATGGTAAAAATGACGATGAGACGGATAGACAAGGCAACCTCGATGAGTCGATATTGTGAACAGTGCGGTAAGGCTAAACAGGCCTGTATTTGCCGCTGGATCCAAGTAGTTGATGCTAAAACTGAACTGTGGATATTACAACACCCTTCTGAGGTAAAACGTGCTATTGGCACCGCCCGGATCTTAACGTTATCCCTGCCTAACGCTAAACTGTGGGTTGGCGAAAATTTTTCGGAACATGAAGAAATCAATCAGTTACTGGCAGAGCCTGATCGTGACGTGTGGGTGATTTACCCCGGAGAGACCGCAGTGCCGATTTCAACACTGATCGCCAGTGACAAGGGGGATGCCAATCGTCATGTAAAACGGCGCACGTTGATCTTGCTCGATGGTACCTGGAAAAAGGCCTACAAAATGTGGTTGCTGTCTTCGAACTTGCAGAAACTGCCGACCGTCGCGCTCGATAATGCGGATGATGGCAACTACCGGATCCGTAAATCCCCTAAAGCCCAGGGGGTCTCCACCGTGGAGGCTGGATACTTGGCATTATCGGCGTTAGAAGGTGATGGTGAAAAATTTACCCCGTTACTGGATGCTTTTAACCAGATGATTGAGTTTCAGATCCAGCAGATGCCTAAAGGGGTGTTTGAGAAGAATTACAGGTAAAATCAGGGACGAGTTTCGAGGGGTGAGGAGGAGCGGGGAGAGCAGGGACGAGGAAGAGCGGTTTAAGATCGGAAGAGCAAATGCAAAAGTGGACCACTACACTATGGGTAGAGCAAGAGTTAGGAGCGGGTTTCTAGGGACGAGTTTCTAGGAAGAGCGGTAAAGCGAGAGCGGTTCTGTGAACCTATGGTAAGAGCTGAATTATTGAAAATTATGTGCTTAAGTGCGTATTTTCATAAAACCTACAGTTGCTTAGGGCCATAGCGACGCTTTTAATTCCACAGAACCCGCTCTTAACTGCTCTTCCGCTTTTCCTAGTCCCTCGAAACTCGCCCCTGCTCTTCCTGCTCTTCCTCGCCCCTAGTCCCTCGAAACTCGTCCCTTTAGACTTGCTACTCGCTCTCTACCCCCATTGCTGCGGTGGGGTGAAACAGGGTGCTGTACAACCGCTGGGCGAAGCCGTCGGTCATACCTGAGATATAATCAGCAATGATGCGGTGGGCGTTATCACCACTATTCTGAGCATGAAGCCAGCGGTCGCGGGTGTTTTCCGGTAGCAGACGTTCAGGATCGGCGGCGAAGGCGTCAAATAACTCCATGATCAGTTGTTGCCCTTTATATTCCAACCGTTGGATATCGGGTTTATGGACGACAAACTGGCTGACGAATTGCTTGAGTACATCCAAAACTGTTTCCATCGGATCTGACAGCACGGCGGTCCATTGCAGTAATGGCGCGTCAAAGCTGTCTATGCCATTTTGGATAGCCGGTGCAATATGGATAGAGGTCAATAACGCGTTGACCATCGCGCCAATGGCATCTTTGCGTTGGTGGTGAGTACCGAAGAGTTGTTCGCTTAATACACTGATCCGCGTTTCTAACCACGGCTCTCCGCAATCAGCCAGTTTGCTGGCCACGGCTTCCTGCCACTGCTCTCGAGTGACAATACCCATTACGATGGCATCTTCGAGATCATGTACGCCATAAGCAATGTCATCCGCCAGTTCCATGATCGAACAATCAAGAGATTTGAAGCGGGTTTTGAGGTGTTCGGTGGGGTGTTGCCGAGGGTGCCGCATCTGGCTGAAGAGTTCACGGTCATGGGCGGAAAAGGGGGCTAGAACCCACTCGAAAGTGGTTTGGTCATCGCGGTAGACGCCTTTCGCTGGATACCAGTCTTTGGCTTTGAGGTGACGAAAGTGATGAACGTCTGCGGGGCGATCAGGCGCGCAGGTTTGGCTGATGAATGCCGGGTACTTCAGTAAGCCGAGTAAGGTTCGACGAGACAGGTTCATCCCAAAATGCTCGGTATAGGGTTCGAGCAAGCTGACAATACGAAATGTCTGGGCGTTACCTTCAAACCCGCCATGCTGGCGCATCATGTAATTGAGCGCAACTTCCCCGCCATGGCCAAAAGGAGGGTGGCCAATATCATGGGCTAGGCACAGACTTTCCATCAGACTGTTCGATGGGAGTAACGCGCGAAACTCTGGTTGTTTGATTTTGAGCTGGGCAACAATCCCTGTCCCGATTTGTGAGGCTTCGAGCGAATGCGTCAGGCGGGTTCGGTAAAAGTCATGATGACCCGCGCCGTGTACTTGTGTTTTGGCTTGCAGGCGACGAAATGCTGCGGAGTGGAGGATGCGAGCCCGATCGCGCTGATAGGCTGAGCGATGGTCATTGCGCCGCTCTTTTTGCTCGTTGCTCTTACGAGCTTCCCATTGCAGGCTAAAATCATGGGTCAAAGTAAATGAAGGCATCAGCTGATCTCATCCAGGGTCAGGTTAAAGCTATCGACAAACGTTTGCAGGAAATATTCCATCTCCGGTGTAGAGCGAGCTGCCAAGGTTTTTTCGAGGTTATTTTTGGCTGTGGTAAATTCATGGTTACCGGCATTTAGCTCTTCAAGGCACTTCAGGTAAGCACACAGGCTGTCGGCTTGTTTGACTATGGCATAATCGTCTTTGTTGATCTGGTGGCTATCGAGTAGCGGGGCATAATCATCACGGAATTCTTCTGGGAGCATGGACAGGAGTTTTTGCTCGGCGGCTAATTCAATTTTTTTGTACTCTTCGGCAATCGCCGGGTTGTAATATTTGATTGGGGTCGGCATGTCTCCAGTCAATACTTCGCTGCAGTCGTGAAACATGCCCAGTAATGCGATACGCTCTGGGTTTGTGTGACCGGCAAACTTGCGGTTTTTAATAAGCGCAAGGGCATGGGCAACGAAAGCAACCTGCAGGCTATGTTCAGAGATGTTTTCGGTTTCGATACTGCGCATCAGTGGCCAGCGTTGGATCAGCTTCATGCGCGCAAGATGGGCAAAAAAATGGCTATGTTTCATGTCAGTACTTCTTTGCAGTGAAAACGGATAATCCTTTAAAGGTAACAGAAATTTTGTTTTGGCGAAGCGTTATCTTTCCCCCTGAATGGTCTAAAAATACAGCGACTGAAATGAGCGGCTTGAGCTCGCTTGGGAATATAAGTTACTGATATGAAAAAGCCCCGATATCTCGAGGCTTTGTGGCGAAGATGACAATGGTGATTATTGACGGTAGCTGTGAAGGAAGCGTTCGAGACGGCCAATCGCCATTTCCAAATCATCCACTCGTGGCAAGGTCACAATACGGAAGTGATCGGGTTGCTTCCAGTTAAAGCCGGTACCGTGAACAATCAGAACCTTTTCCTGTTGTAAGAAGTCCAGCGCCATTTTTTGGTCATCAACAATATTGAATTTCTTTTGATCCAGTTTCGGGAACAGATAAAGCGCGCCTTTAGGTTTAACACACGATACACCCGGAATCGAGGTTAAGAGATCGTAGGCTTTATTACGTTGTTCGAGCAGACGACCACCAGGTAGGATCAGCTCATTAATACTTTGATAGCCACCGAGTGCTGTTTGAATGGCATGTTGCATTGGCACGTTGGCACATAATCGCATTGATGAGAGCATTTCAAGCCCCTCAATATACCCTTTGGCATGCGATTTAGGACCAGAGAGCACCATCCATCCGGCACGGAAACCACATACACGGTATGACTTCGACAGGCCATTGAAAGTAATGCAGAAAACATCAGGTGCCAGTGGGGCTATCGAGGTGTGTTGAGCACCATCATAGAGAATTTTGTCGTAAATCTCATCGGCAAAAATAATCAGTTTATGCTGGCGTGCAATTTCAACCACTTCGAGTAGGAAGTCCCGGCTATATACCGCACCCGTTGGGTTATTGGGGTTGATCAGTACGATCCCCCGCGTATTCGCGGTGATTTTGCTGCGGATATCATCGAGATCAGGGTACCAGTCAGACTCTTCATCACACATATAATGCACAGCATTACCGCCAGACAGTGATACAGCTGCCGTCCAGAGAGGGTAATCAGGTGACGGCACGAGGATTTCATCATTGTTGTTGAGCAGCGCTTGCATCGCCAACACAATCAACTCAGAGCAGCCGTTACCGATATAGACATCTTCTACATCTAATTCCAGCATACCGCGTTTCTGGTAGTGCTGAACCACTGCTTTACGGGCGGAATAGATACCCTTTGAGTCGCAATAACCTTGTGAGGTTGGCAGGTTGCGAATGACATCAACCAGGATTTCATCAGGGGCATCAAAGCCAAACGGGGCTGGATTACCAATGTTAAGTTTGATGATTTTCTGCCCTTCTTCTTCCATGCGTTTGGCATGCTTCAGAACGGGACCTCGTATGTCGTAGCAGACATTATTGAGTTTTGATGACATCCCGATATTGTGCATTTGCTGTAATCCTGATTGATTGGAGTTTATGATCTCAAATTACACTATAAAACCTTATAAAATAAACACCAAGCCGGTAAAAATAGTGAAGAATAGTGATTTGTATAATTAAATTCTGTTATGACAGGTGAAAAGCGCTGCCTGGATGGGAATATGAGGCGGGTTTCGCTCTGTTGGTAGAATAAAATATTACATTAGATGGATTTGTTGTAGTTTTCGCCAATATTGTGGAGGCTAAGCCTAGTATCGCTTGGAAATCGTACTGCAAAGACCGATAGATAAGACACTTATGTCCATGATAACCAGCCCATTATGAAGACTGTTTTTTTTTAGGTTGCACGACAATGATCGAAAAGTAACTTTACGGTTGATTATAAGACGAAATGAAGATTCATGTTGAGCCATTACTTTATTAGTCACACTGCCTGAACTGGGGTAGAATGGCACGTTCACTATGTGGTTGATTGCCTAGTTTGCCTATCGACATGTTCGTTACCAATCTGTAATAGATAGGGGCAACGGCTGCATACAGTAAAAGATGCTAACTGATTAGCACTGATACAATCAGCCAGGGATGAGCCTTTATTAGTGCTTGATAGCTGAGTGAGGTTACCTTGACCGCGTTACAAAAAGCCGTTGAGTTCTTAGTAAGAAAAATTCAACAATCTGCAGCAACAACGCAACGATTAACAGTACCGCTGGATCTTCCTGCGAATACCGATCTAATAGAGTGGATAGAATCCCAACCTCTGTTCCCTAAATTTTACTGGCAGTCACGTGATTGTCGGGAAGAGGTCGTTGCGCTTGGCCAAATCAAAACATTTACCGACCCGAAGGTGGCTGAAAAAGTATTGGATACTGAACAGCGGATTTGGGGCGGGCGTTCGTTTGATGGTCGCACCAGTCGTAATCAACGCTGTTTATCGTCCTTCTTTTTCCTGCCCGTGCTTGAAGTGATTCGGTTAGATAACAGCTGGCAGCTTGCTGTAAACCTGTCGCAAGACAGTGTTGATAAAGTGCTGGCGGCCTTGTCTGATATCGCATTGGAAATTAAACACGTTTCTGATATTAAAAGTAAAATCTTAAGCCGAACCTATTCACCTGACTTCACTGGCTGGTCACAGATGATTGGTAATGCATTGGATGCGATCTCGTTGAAAGTGCTGGAAAAGGTCGTATTGGCTCGCAAGACAACCCTGACACTGGATACCCCCGTTTCTCCGGCTCAATTGCTTAAGGCTAGCCGTGCGGCCAACCACAACAGTTTCCATTTTATGATGGCGCTTGATGCGAAGCACTGTTTCGTCGGGTCGACCCCCGAGCGTCTGTTCCTGCGTCAGGAACGTGACTTGTGCACTGAAGCGTTAGCGGGCACGATCGGGCGGGGAATTAATGCGGCTGAAGATGATCGGTTAGCGCAGTGGTTGTTGGACGATAGCAAAAATCGCTATGAAAACCGGTTAGTGGTTGATGATATAGTGAGCCGTTTAGTCCCTCGTTGTACCAGCATGAATGTGGCTAAGATGCCGGAATTAATCCGCCTGCGTAAAGTGCAGCATCTTAAACGGGGTATTGATGCCCAGCTTAACGAGCAAGTCTATAGTTCAGAACTGCTTGATAGTTTACAGCCGACGGCCGCGATTGCGGGACTGCCTCGTGATAAAGCGCTTGATTTTATCCATGATAATGAACCATTTGCTCGCGGTTGGTATAGCGGTGCAGTGGGGTTCTTGAGCGGGACTCGTAGTGAGTTCTGTGTCGCGATCCGCAGTGCTCTGATCATGGGCGAAGAATTGCATTTGTTTGCAGGAGCGGGGATAGTGCCGGGATCGACCGCAGACAGTGAATGGAAAGAACTGGATCGTAAAACATCGACGCTGTGCAGTTTATTCAGTCAGGACGATGAAGACTGGGAGCGTAAAACAGCATGAATGCAACCATACCAGTAACGATGCCCGCCACTCCGGTGAGTCGTGCCGCGTTGAACAAACTCTGGGCTGGGCTGATGCTTGAAGAGCTTGCTCGCCTTGGCGTAAAGCATATTTGTATCGCACCGGGATCCCGTTCGACACCGTTAACCCTTGCGGCAGACAGTCACCCCCGTTTGACAGTACACACCCATTTTGATGAGCGTGGATTAGGGTTTATGGCGCTGGGGTTAGCCAAAGCCACCGATGAAGCGGTGGCGGTTGTGGTTACCTCTGGTACCGCCGTGGCGAATTTATTGCCTGCCGTTGCGGAAAGTGGCCTGACGGGGGAGAAGTTAGTGTTACTGACGTCTGATCGTCCGGTTGAGTTGATCCAGTGCGGTGCCAATCAGGCCATCCGTCAGCATGGGATTTTCTCTGATCATGTGACGGCCTTTCAGGCCATTCCCTCCCCATCACTGGATATCAGCCCTGCATGGTTGTTATCGACCATCGATAAAGTGATGGCGCAGCAGAATCAACAAGGTGGGGCGGTGCATTTTAACTGCCATTACCCTGAGCCACTTTACGGTGCTGACGCTGATTTTTCTTCATACCTTTCACCTGTCAAACATTGGCAGATGCAGAATACGCCATATACCCACTATCAAGATGCTATTTTACGTGAAGGCCATATCGATCAAGCTCTTTGGCATACGGTACAAAAACGTAAGGGGATAATTGTTGCTGGGCGTATGGTGCCGTCTGCCTATTCTGCCGTTGCTGCATTGGCAAAGCGACTCGGCTGGCCATTGTTGACTGATCCTCAAGCTGGGGGGAGCAGTGATTGGGCCGGATTTGATGTTTGGTTACAGAATCAAGAGTGCCAGAATCAATTGAGTCAGGCTGATGTATTGCTCCAGTTTGGTGGGCGTCTGGTGTCTAAACGGCTGTCGCAATTGATCGCTGCCGGGCAATGGCAGCATTACTGGCTGGTGGACCCTCTCGCGGGGCCGCTTGACCCGAGTTACCGCTGTTCTTTACGTATTCAGGCTGACGTTTCATTTTTTGCAAAGGGTCTAACCGCATCGGTAAGCCTGCCAGATAACGCGAACTGGGCGGCATCACTTAAAGGTGCATCAGAGCGTTATTTGATGCAGGTAAAAAAGCAGCATACGTCCCTCAGCGAAATCAGTTTAGCAGCGAACGTGATGGATTGGCTGCCGCCAGAGACGGAACTGTTTCTTGGTAATAGCTTAATTGTTCGCCTGCTTGATATGTGCGCTCGAATGCCAGAGACTGCCACGTTTGCTAACCGCGGCGCTTCCGGGATTGATGGTTTAGTGGCAACCGCAGCAGGGGTTCAGCGTGGTCGTCAGGCTCCGTTATTGTGTGTCCTTGGTGATACCTCACTCTTATATGATTTAAATTCACTGGCGTTGTTGAAACACGTTGACCAGCCATTCGTTGTGTTAGTGACCAACAATGATGGTGGGGCAATTTTTGATTTATTACCCGTTCCCGAAGCCCAGAAAGACGCCTTGTACCGCATGCCCCATGGGTTGAATTTTATGCATGCAGCAGCCATGTTCGGCTTGCATTATCATTGCCCAACGACGCTTGAAGAGGCCGAGCAGGCATGTCGTGTTGGTTTAGCTCAGGCTAGGACAACCTTGATCGAGATTCAAACACCAGCCGGTGAAAGCGGGGAGCAACTGAAGGCGTTGTTTGCTGGGGTGAGCCGTGCTGCTTTATTCTGAAACTTTTGGTCATCGTCGGCAGGGGGACTCGTCCCCTACGTTGGTATTCTTACATGGATTACTCGGTTCAGGACGAGATTGGCGGGATGTCGTCAATCAACTTGACCACGATTATTTCTGTATGACGATTGATTTACCTGGCCACGGTCAGAGTCGGTCACTCTTACCTGAGGGATTTGCCGAGGTTAGCCAATGGTTGCGCGACACACTGAGCAGCCGTGGCGTCAGGGATTATGTGTTAATTGGCTATTCTCTGGGGGCTCGGCTGGCGATGTATCATGCTTGTCAGCCCGTATTGGCAAGCGTTGCAGAAAAGCAGGAAGGGGAAAGTGTTCAACCTCATTTGGTGGGGTTAGTGCTGGAAGGCGGCAACTTTGGTTTGCCGCTAACTGACCGTGCTGCGCGATGGAGAAATGATCAGCACTGGGCTCAGCGGTTTGCAGATGAACCGATAAGCCAGGTCTTGGCTGACTGGTACCAACAGTCGGTTTTTTCTTCTTTGGATCATGACCAAAGACAAGGTTTACAAGCAAAGCGCAGTGATAACCTTGGCCGGGCTGTAGCGCATATGCTAATGGTGACCTCACTGGCAAAACAGCCCGAGTTACTGCCTGATGTTACTTGCTTGCCATTGCCGGTACAGTACCTCTGTGGTGAAGATGACAGCAAATTTAAATCCCTGGCCGCCGATTCTGGGCTTTCGCTCTCAGTGATCCCTGATGCCGGGCACAATGTACATGTTGAACAGCCTTATTTGTTTGCCATGGCATTACAACAGTATTTATTTAGAAATAACCTTTCAGCTGGTTGTTTTTAAAAAGTTTTTTACAAAGAATCAGTAGATGGACTTTTATCATGCGTAGCGCAAAACTGTACCAATATCAGCTTCCAATGGACTCCGGTGTGATCTTGCGCACCCAGCGTCTGATCAATCGAGATGGCTGGATTGTTGAACTGACCGATGGCCAGCGAGTGGGCTACGGTGAAATTGCCCCACTGCCTGAGTTTAGTCAGGAAAATGTTGCAGAAGCGGGAGAACAAGCCCAGCAATACCTTGAACAATGGGTAGAAACAGGCTCGTTTGACTTGACGTCAGCGCTACCATCAGTGGCTTTTGGACTCAGTATGGCAGCACTAGAGCTGCAAGGTGGCTTACCAGCGGAAGGGAACTATCAGGTCGCCCCGTTATGCTGTGGTGACCCCGATGATCTTGTTGTTGCACTGAGCAAGATGCCGGGGGAAAAAGTCGCAAAGATCAAAGTGGGGATGTATGAAGCAGTACGTGATGGCATGGTTGCCAACATGTTTATTGAATCTATTCCCAATATTCGCTTACGTCTTGATGCGAACCGTAAATGGACGCCAGTGAAAGCTCAGCAGTTTGCGAAGTATGTGAAACCTGAGCACCGAGCGGGTATCGCTTTTCTCGAAGAGCCTTGTATGACGCCAGCAGATAGCTTGGCGTTCGCTAATGAAACAGGGATTAATATTGCCTGGGATGAGACTGTGCGTGATGAAGGCTTTGAGGTGAAAGCCGAGCCGGGTGTGGTGGCGATTGTGATCAAACCAACCTTGGTTGGTTCGGTACAGCGTTGTATGACGTTGGTTGAACAAGCTCATGAGGCAGGCTTGACGGCGGTGATCAGCTCGAGCATGGAATCAAGCCTCGGCCTAAACCAGCTTGCGCGATTTGCCGCATGGCAAACACCGGATGTTATTCCAGGTCTTGATACCATGCAGTTATTCTTGAGCCAGTTAGAAACGCCATGGCCTGATTGCCAGTTACCCGTTAAGTCCCTCAATGAGCTTGCGCTAGTATGGCAGAAATAATGCCTGATATTTTTGCAACCTGGCCCTGGCAGCATTGGTTGAAAGAGCGGCCGTCAGCGGTTGCTTTATCTTTTGACGATCAGCAATTTAGTTGGGCTGAATTATCAGCTCGTGCTGAAGAATACGCACAAGGCTTGATTGAGCAAGGCGTAAAGCGTGATCAACTGGTTGCCGTTATTGCCCCTAACTCCGTGTCTGTATTGTGGCTGCTATTGGCAACCTTACGTGTCGGAGCCCGCTTTGTCGGGCTTAACCCAAGGGCTAGTCAGGCTGAGATCAATGAGCAGCTTGCCCAGTTGCAACCAGATTATGTTTGGTACCCAGCCAAAACGGAATTGACACTCGATGTTGCACCAAGATTGCATTTGTTGCCACCGGAGCATGCACGTCTGGTACCTGTAACGTGGCAGCCGACTCGGGCTGCCACGTTAACATTGACCTCGGGCTCGACTGGGGTGCCTAAAGCCGTCGTCCATTCAGCTCATACTCACCTTGCCAGTGCGGCTGGATTGCTAGAGTGGTTTGAGTTTAGTGCTGAAGATAGCTGGTTGTTATCACTGCCGATCTTTCATATCTCTGGCATGGCGATTATCTGGCGCTGGCTGTACCGCGGTGCTCAGTTGACAGTCTGTTCGCCACATCAGTTTAGTGAAGCCTTACAGACTGTGACGCATGCTTCGTTGGTCCCGACGCAGCTTCAGCGGGTATTAGAAAGCGATAGCGTGTCTTCTTTGAGTTTGAAGCGGGTTCTGCTGGGCGGGGCGATGATCCCATCTAGCCTGACACAACAAGCCAGTGAACGAGGCATAGAGTGCTGGAGTGGTTACGGGATGACAGAAATGGCATCGACGGTAACGGCAAAGTTGGCGAATGGCTCAGAGGGTGTTGGTGCCGTACTGCCCTATCGCGAAGTCACGCTCAAAGACGGTGAAGTGATGGTGCGCGGGGCAGCCTTATGTCTAGGTTACTACCGCAATAAAACCATTTTTCCGGTGAGCGAGCATGAGTGGTTTGCAACGAAAGATCTCGCGTGTTGGCAGGATGAGGAACTGCATATTCAGGGTAGGGCCGATCATATGTTTATTTCAGGCGGTGAAAATGTTCAGCCTGAGGACATTGAAAAAGTGCTGTTAGCCCACCCCTCAGTCACACAAGCTTTTGTACTTCCACAATCTGATCCTGAGTTTGGCCAGCGGCCGGTCGCGATTATTGACACTGAGGCTGAACTGGATGAAGCCTTGATAATGCAGTTATCTGCGTACATGAAGCAACACGTGGCGGCTTTTAAGCGCCCCATTCGTTACATCTGTCTGCCTATCGCATTACAAGGCAATGGTATCAAAGTCTCTCGTCATGCACTGACGGAGTGGCTGGCTCAAGCGTGATCTAGCCGACAAACTTAAGCAGAAGCAGGGATGCTTCTACCTATTTTTACCTCGTAGTATCAATACCTGATCGCGAAGCATGTCGCTATTTGCCTCTTCTGGCGTAATAGGATCCCCTGCAATAATATTCACCTTTGACCAAAAACGTTTTGGTCGCTTTAGCAGTGCTCGTCCACCTTCATGACTGAAGTAACTGCCCCATAATCCTTGCAATGCGACGGGTACGACGGGGACGGGGGATCGGCGGATAATCAAGTCAATCCCACGCATGAATGGGCCAATTTCGCCATCTGATGTGAGCTGACCTTCTGGGAATACACACACCACATCCCCGTCTTCAAGGTGTTTACTGACTTGTATAAACGCTTTGAGAATCGATTTTCTATCGGTTGCATCAATAGGGATCACTTTGCAGGCTCTGCAAAATGTTTTGATGAGCGGCAGATTATAAATATCGCGATCCATCAAGAATCGGATTGGTCGCGGGCAAGCTCCAGCCAGTAGTAGTGCATCCATGTAACTGACATGATTACTGATCACCAGTGCGCCGCCCTTCGCGGGTATATTCAACAGATCTTTGTGTCTCACCCGGTATAGTGTATGGCTGACCAGCCAGACCAAAAATCGCCAGAAAAAATCCGGTACCTGCACGTAAATATAGATCATGACCATCAGGTTCAGTACGGCAAGGATCAAGAAAAAGGCCGGAATAGAGAAAGCCAAAATCGACAGGATAAGAATGGCGCTGATTGCGCTCGCCACCATAAAAATAGAATTCCAGATATTATTGGCGGCGATAATTTGTGCCCGTTCATTCTCTTTTGCCCGGTGCTGCATCATGGCATAGAGTGGCACGATGAAAATACCGCCAGAGACCCCCAGCATAAGCAAACTTATAAACACGCCCAACAGGGTGGGATCGGTAATGAATGCCGCAATGCCCATGGTTTCTGGTGCTGTATTGGGTGACATAAACATCAAGCCCGCGCCAAACACCGTGATTCCTAAGCTGCCAAGCGGCACAATGCCGGGTTCGATTCGGTGTCCTGAAAGGCGATCGCATAACAATGATCCGATAGCGATACCTACAGAAAACAATGTCAGTAGGAAAGACACCGCAGCAGCGTTACCGCCGAGGTAGAGTTTGGCAAAATTGGGTAGCTGAGTGAGATAGCTGGCACCAAGAAACCAGAACCAGCTGATCCCCATGATACACTGGAATATCGTTTTGTCTTTATGCGCAATCGCTAGAGTATGTTTAGTCTGGCGGATGGGGCGCCAATGAAAAGGAATCGTGGGGTTGCTGGCTTTCGCTTCGGGGATCCAGCGTGAGCTAAGGTAACCGAAAATAGCAAAGGAGACCACGCTGATGGCGGCAATATAAGGAGCATGACTCTGATTTGCGATAATACCGGCTAGTAAGGTACCGATCAGAATGGCAAGGAAGGTGCCGGTTTCCACTAAGGCATTGCCTGATACGAGTTCCTCTTTTTTGAGGTGCTGAGGAAGTAAGGCGTATTTTGCCGGACCGAAAAACGCAGACTGAGTGCCCATGAGAAAGAGCAGTAATAGCAGCATCAGGTAACTTTCTGTGATGAAGGCAATGGCGGCTAATGACATAATGACAATTTCAGCTAATTTAACGATTCGCATGATCTTTGCTTTATCGAATTTATCTGAAAGTACTCCGGCAGAGGCCGAAAAGAGGAAAAAAGGTAAAATGAACAGCCCTGCGGCGAGGTTGATGATGAGATCACTGCTAAAGGGTAAGGTGCCTGGTGCAGAAAAGGCGATCAGAATAAGTAAGACATTTTTGTAGACATTATCATTAAAAGCCCCTAACGCTTGAGTGATAAAATACGGTAGAAAACGCCGTTTGGTGAGTAAGCGAGACTGAGGCATGTCTGACATATTGATTAACCTACATCCTGTTAGGGTGATTTCTCATGCTGATGACTATTAATATTGAGCGGGAGTGTAATGGGTGTTGGGTTAACGTTGGCCCGTCAGTGTGATGAGTTGACCAACGTTTAACGTAATGAATAGATTACGCTTTCCATGCATTAAGGTAAGTGTTAATTAAATTATCAATTAATGCTTTGCCATCCACGGGAGACGAGGTAAATAGTTTGTCATCAACGGTAAGTAGCGTAATACCATGTACACCTGCCCATAGGACACGACTGGCTTCAAGAATATTCGCATTACTTTGTTCTGGATTAATTTGACGGATCAGAGTTTCCAGCATACCGGTCATGTTATCGATACGTTCTGTTTGCCATTCCGGTAATTCCTCACCGTTCATCGTGTGCTGAAAAATCAGTTGCCAGCGATACGGGTTGTGTACCGCAAAATCAAGATAGCAGTAGGCCAGTTTGGTGAGTGCATCTTCAGCAGATGTCGCTTGCGCCATCTGAATTTCTGCTTCGGCAAACAGCTCATCAAGGGTTTGTGCTACGGCATGAAGTAGTAATAGGTTGTAGTTACCAAACACGTTAACCAGCGTGCTGGGGACATAACCAATCATTGCAGCGACTTTACGTAAGCTGAGTTCGTGATGTGGGTGTTCAGCGAGAAAGTTTTTGACTTGCTCCAGTGTCATCGCGACTAACTCTTCACGAGTATGATCATTTCTTCTTGCCATTGAATATTTCTCTTTATCGAACAATGTCAGGTGAATCGTAATATGCTCGTCACGTCGGCAATGACACGAAGTAGCGTTGTCTTTGGTTGTTCTATTTTTGAACATGCAGTCAAAGTTATAGAACAATGTTCGATATTTTAGTAGCAACCGAGATTTCAGGTCAAGCCTCGGCCTTGGCTGATGTGGGATTACGGCTATTTTCTTAATGAGTTGTGAGGTCTGTCGTTAGACTTCATCACAACTCATTGACGTTATGCGTGTTAGTGGCGTCTGGCTTTTTGATTCTCAATTGACACTTGCTCATTAAGTGTCCAGAAGTCGACTAAAATACCGATAAAGAAAAAACCTAAGGTAAAGAGGTAGAGGATACCGGATAACCATTTACCCATATACATGCGATGTAAGCCAAATACCCCAAGAAAGGTCAGTAATAACCAGGCCACGGTATAATCAATGTCACCGCTTTGAAAACGCAGTTCAGCTTCTCTATCCATTGATGGGATCAGGAACAGGTCGATAAGCCAGCCAATACCACATAGCCCGAGAGTAAAAAACCAGATTGTCCCCGTTACGGGCTTACCGTAATAGAAACGGTGAGCACCGGTAAAACCAAAAATCCATAATAAGTAACCGATAAGTTTACTGTGTGTATCGTGCATTGTGGTGCCTATTAAAGTCATGACGTAAGTAATTAGCCTAAAACAATCACTATTCCTTGCAAGGCTTTTTTATTCATGCTCAATATTGGTAACAATTTGCTGATGAGCTTTAGTTGACATTCACGGGTAGGTGTTTACGATGCAAGTTCCAATATGAGGCAAAGGTATTCTCTGTAATGAAACGTATCTTCACAATATTTGCCCTGATTCTGACGGTGTCATTAGCGGCACCGCACGTTGAGGCGAAGCGTTTTGGTGGCGGTAAATCATTCGGTAAAAGTTTTAAAACAGCGCCGGTGAAAAAGCAGCAACCACAACAAACTGATACCCTGAAACAGCAACAACCCGCTGCTAATCAGGCGGCTAAATCAAGTAAAAAAGGCCTGATGGGTGGTTTACTCGGTGGCCTGTTAGCGGGCGGTCTACTCGCTGCCTTCTTTGGTGGTGGTTTTGATGGCATCCAATTTATGGATATCCTGATCATTGGCTTGATTGCCTTTGTGATCTTTAAGCTGTTTAAAGCGCTGCGAGGCACTAAATCTACGCCGATGGGGCATCGAGATGCTTATGCGGGGAACTCCCCTCAGCAGCGAAGCCAGCAACCACAATTCCGTCAGCAAGCAGGGTCTGCGGCGAAGGACGAGTATGTGTCGACTGACAGTGAGGTGCCATTTAACCTGCCTCCTGGTTTTAATATGAATGCATTCTTAAATGGTTCACGTGAGCACTACCGCACGATCCAAGGTGCTTGGAATCACAATGAATTAGGTAAGATTCGAGAGTATGTTAGTCCAGCGTTGTTTGAAGACTTAGCGGCTGAGCGTGGTAAGTTGGGCGGTGAGCAGCATACTGAAGTGATGTATGTTGATGCTGAACTTGTTCGTGCTGACTACAATGCAAACTTGGCACAATTGAGCATTAAATTCTCAGGCCGTTACAAAGATCGCGTAGAGGGCGTTGAAGAAGATATCACCGACGTTTGGCATTTAGAGCGTGATTTAAAAACCCCTAATGCACCGTGGTTAATTGTTGGTATTCAAGCTTAATTATTGAACAATAAGTGATTTTTGATAAAAGCCGCTCTTGGGAGCGGCTTTTTTATATCAAAAATTTGAACTTGATCGCGTTGAGATTCGACATGACATGATCTCATCACCTATTTTTCTTACAGCGACCCGCTAGTATTAATATCAAGTTGAATAAGTAGAGAGTAAGACATGCCATATAATGCAGATTTGGTTCACGAGATGAACCTGTTGATCAAATTCCCAATGCACAGTGACATGGAAGGTATTAAGGTGCGTAGCAACGCTGCGCCAGAAATGGTGACAGCTGCTGAGCGTTTATATGCAAAAGGGTTAGTGACCAGTGAAGATGGCGGCTACCTGACTCATTCTGGTCATCTGGCCGTTGAGCATGCAAAGTCAGTATTGAGAATTCTAACCGGTAAAGTTATTGAATAATCAGTGATGGATTTTCAACGAAAGTAGTGAGTCAATCAAGATAAAAGCATGACCTGTCAGGTCATGCTTTCTAATTCTATGATGTTATCTAATGCTTGTTGTGAGCTGCTGCCGCAAAGCGATGGGCACGCTTTAAACTGATGACAGACGGCTGGCCGCTCTGGCTTACCAAAGATCTTACACAGATTATTCTCATTAAGCTGAATACAGCGCACTCCTGCGGGCTTGCCTTCTGGCATACCAGGAATGGCAGAAGAGATACTTGGTGCGATACAACATGCCCCACACCCTAAACGACACTCCATAACTCACCTACACTTATTGGGAAAGGTTGCGAAACTTACCACCGTCATAGGGTGGGATCAAAAATAATTCATGATTTAGTGAAAAATGCCCCTTTAAATAGTAATGACTCTTATTCATGGCCTGATATCATGCTGAATCGGCCAGAAATTGCAGAATCACTTGCGCTTTACTGGCATGGCGGCTATAAAACCGCCTCCGAAGTATGACCATTGGGTTTTTTCCCAAATGGTGAGGTAACAAAAAGGCAGAGTGATGACGCACTATTGGCAAGAAAAAGATTTACAGGACATGACAGATCAGGAATGGGAAGCATTATGTGACGGCTGTGGTAAGTGCTGTCTGCATAAGTTGATCGATGACGACACTGATGAAATCTATTACACCAATGTCGCGTGCAGCCTGCTTGATAACAATACCTGTTCTTGCCGAGACTATGCTAACCGTTTTGAATCGGGCGAAGAGTGTCTCAAACTCACTCGTGAACGTATTGAGGAGTTTGCCTGGCTTCCGGACACTTGTGCTTACCGCTTACTGGCTGAAGGCCAGCCACTGCCTGAATGGCATCCTTTGCTGACTGGCTCGAAAGACGCCATGCATGCCGCAGATGAGTCTGTACGTGATAAAATTGTTTACGAGATAGATGTCATCGACTGGGAAGACCACATTTTGAATCATCCGAATCGCATCGAGGGATAGTAAGCATTTCAAAGGCTTATATTTATTAGGTGTGGTCAATCATAGCCGCACCCACACCATATATTATGGATCTCTGTGGACGTTTTGTGGACACTTAAGCGTCCACAAAAGGGAAATTGGCTAGTCCTCCATTCAGTCTTTTAAATTAAACTATAAGCTCTCGCTGTGCCTGCTGCAGAACGTCAATAATAGGCGCAGCTTTGTTGTGTTTGCGAATATCGCTAAACAGTGCTTGGGCTTGCGGGTATTCGTGGCGCAGGTAGGCGAACCACTGTTTGATTCGGTTGGGGTAATACAAGCCTTTATCGCCTTTGATTTCGTAGGTTGAATACGTCAGTAGTAGTTGCAGTACCGTCTCCCACTCCATATGGCTGTGATTGTATTTTACCACATTACCTAGGTTGGGCAGGTTGATGGCGCCACGGCATACCATCAGCGCATCAGTGCCTGTTGCCGCGATACAGCGTTGGCCATCCTGATAATTCCACACTTCGCCATTGGCAATAATCGGCATGGTGATTTTTTGCTTGAGCTGATGGATGTATTCCCACTTAATGTTTTCTGCTTTGTAGCCATCAGTTTTGGTGCGGGCATGGACGACAATTTCGTCTCCGCCTGCTTGAGCGACCGCATCGGCGATTTCGAAACAGTGGTTAGGATCATCCCACCCGAGACGCACCTTGGCCGTGACAGGTAAACGGGGATCGGTAGCTGCTCGCACCGCTTTGATGATGTCGTATATGAGCGCCGGATCTTGTAGCAATACAGCGCCACCCCGACTTTTGTTGACCGCTTTGGCTGGGCAACCAAAATTGATATCAATGCCGGGCGAGCCTAGCATCGTCGCGCGATGGGCATTTTCTGCCAGCCAGTTAGGATCTTGCCCCAGTAGCTGTACCCGTACTGGCGTGCCTGACGGTGTTTTACCGCCATGGTGTAATTCAGGGCACATCCGGTAGAACACACTATTTGGCAGTAGCTGATCAACCACGCGAATAAATTCGGTTACGCATAAATCGTAGTCGTTGATTTCTGTCAGCATTTCCCGCATTAGGTGATCCAGTACACCTTCCATCGGGCCTAAAATTACTCGCATTGATTCTCTCTTTGTGCCAAGGGCCAAATAGTGATTGATTGGGTGCGAGATTTTAGAGGGTATCGGCGGGCTTGTCTAATAACATCCTGCCAGAACGCGTCACAACCGCGGGGAGCTCGCGTCTGTCTGCGGCTAAGGCTAACTTCAGCATGTACTTGGCGACCTTTTCTGCCGGAATCGGCTCCAGATTGGCGAGAGGGCCAATGAGTAAGGGATGGAGGATATCAAACAGACGCTGAACCCAGCGTTCATCGGTTCTTGGCTCGGAGCGATCACCTTTTAGCGGGCCGGGGCGGACAACGAGGCAATGTTCAAACCCCATCGCAATGAGCGCTTTTTCCATTTTTCCCTTACAACGCAGATAGTGTGATGGCGACAACGAACAGGCAAACAAGCTGGAAATGACCACAAGATGTTTTACCCCCAGTAACTTCATACTGTGGGCGACCTCTTTAACTAGCTGGTAATCGACTGCTTCGAGAGCGTGTTTACTGCCAGCTTGTTTTTTGGTGGAGCCTAGGCAAATAAAACCAAATGTTGGGGTCGGGTTGGTGTTTTCCCATTCAGTAATACGTAAGTTGGGATGGATAATTTGCTTTAGCTTACTGCTATGTAGAGATAGCTCCCGCCGCGTAAGAGAATAAACATGACTAAAGTCTGGATGGCTGAGTAGGAGGTGTAAGAGCTCATCTCCCACCAATCCACTGGCGCCGGCAATTATGGCCTTGTTACTCGTCATTCCTGTTCACCATCATAATAATTGCTTCAACGTCATCATTTTTGCCATTGTTCAGCATGAACTTCAACCGTTTTATCGCGTTCCTATCATCCTGATGAAGCTTGGGTATATAATCGGCGACCATTACCGATGTGAGACGAGATTGGAACCATGACACAATTAATGACATTGCCGCTAGCTTGGGATGGAATGCCTGCAACCTTCATTGAAGGTGCACTACTGGCGGCCAATTCAAACCCGAAGCCACTTGATCCCGAAATGTGGTTACCATTGCTAATCACGGGCGGCGTTGATGAGGATGAGCCTGTCGCAGTAAGTAATGACGATAAAATGGCCATTTTGAATCATTTTGAGTTGCAGTATCGTTATATCAAGGCGGGAGAATACGAGCTGCCAACAGAGCTTAGTTGGGATGAAAACCAAGGCCTAACCGTTGCGATGAGCCAGTTTGCGGAAGGGTTTCTGACAGTTTGGCCGTTGATTGAACCAAACTGGGCTGAGCAGCCAATGACAGATGGCACCGTACGCATGTTGTCTGCCTTCATCACGACCATGATGCTGATGCAAGATGAAACCAATACCTTGGCTCAAATGGCGGAAGCCGGGGTGATGGGGATGCCAGCTCCCGAGTCTTTATACGCACAGCTACCGTTAATGCTGACGGAAGTGGTGATGGCAGCCGATGAAATTCAACAGGGCGCGGCTGCTCAGGCGGTGAATCCATACAAAGAGACAGGCCGAAATGATGCCTGCCTGTGTGGTAGCGGTAAGAAGTTTAAACAGTGTTGCGGTAAATAATACATTGGTCATGGACAATCAATTATCCCCATCACCTTCAAAACCGGTGCTGCTTGTGGTCGCAGGTGTGATCGAAAAGGATGGGAAAGTCTTGCTTGCCCAGCGCTTTGAGCATGCTTCTCAAGGCGGTTTATGGGAGTTCCCTGGCGGGAAGGTTGAGGTAGGAGAAACACCCGAGCAAGCCCTACATCGTGAACTTCAGGAGGAGCTTGCTATTGAGAGTGTCACGGGCCGATTTCTTGCGGATAGTGTGTTTGACTACGGTGATAAGCTGATCCACCTAAAAGGGTATGTATCCCACTGGCAATCTGGTGAGCTGATACTGCATAGCCATCAGCAGGCGCTATGGGTGACACTGGATAAGATAAGCGATTTTTCTTTGTGCCCGGCAGACTATCCGATAGTTGATGCTTTGCTAGCGAAATAAGCATAGTGAATTCGGCATGCTGAGTAATAAAAAAGCGAGTGGTTAATTATACCTCTCGCTTTTTTGTACTTGATACTTTAACCTCGAACCTCGAACCTCGAACCTCGAACCTCGAATCAGTTTTTCTTCGTACCAAAAAACTGTGCCACAACAATAATGGCTAATGCGGCAAGGTTAGCGGCAAAAATAATTTCCAGCCATTGTGGCATCGACAGACCTAAGAACTCCCAGACAATTTCAGCGCAGTCACCAGAGGCTTCGAACATCCAAGGTACCCACTGGTTTAACGGTGCCCAGCTTGGAAAGTTGACCACAAGATCGCAGGATGCAGACCATGGAAACTCAGGGAACTGATAGCTGACATGCTGAATAGAGAGCACCAGACCGTGATAGGCGCTATAACCCCAGCCGAGTAAGCCTACCCAGCGTATCACGGTATTGTGTGGCGCCATTAAGCCGATGATGGCAGATATAGCAATCCCTGCCATAGCTACTCGCTCATAGACACACATGACGCACGGATCGAGTTTCATGACATGCTGGAAGAATAGGGCGCAACCTTCAAAGAAAATGATGAAAGCCAGCAGCAGTAACCATGAGAGGCGACTTTTAGAAAAAGTGTTTAAAAAATGCATGAATTATTCCTGATTCAATATTACAAAGCCCTGACAAGTCAGGGCTTTGTTTATACGACAACTGATGGTTAGTCAATTTTCATTATGAAAAATTCAATTAATGTCCAACAGTTGGTGCAACCTGTGACGCCGCTTCCGTAACGGAATGTGCTAGCCAGCCCATATCGTAGAACAACTGTGTCATTGGAACCAGAGTGAACTCGATACAAGCCAGACCAACTAAAGCAAGGACAATGGTATATGGCAGAGCCATATATACCATGCGGCCATAAGATAATCGGATCAGTGGTGCCAGTGCCGAGGTAAGCGCGAACAAGAACGCAGCCTGCCCGTTCGGGGTTGCCACTGATGGTAAGTTAGTGCCCGTATTGATTGCAACAGCCAGCATATCAAATTGATCGCGCGAGATGATGCCATTTTCCAGGGCCGTTTTTACTTCGTTGATGTAGACCGTGCCGACGAAGACATTATCAGACACCATTGAAAGTAAGCCGTTAGCCACGTAGAACATGGTCATCTGGGCTGTGCCTTCTAGGCTCAGTACCATTTGAATGATTGGCGCGAAGAGTTGTTGATCAATAATTACCGCAACAACAGAGAAGAATACTGCCAATAATGCCGTAAACGGTAGTGCCTCTTCAAAGGCCTTGCCTAGTGAATGCTCGTCAGTAATCCCCGTAAATGAGGTTGCAAGAATAATAACGGTCAAACCGATAAGGCCGACAGCAGCTAAATGCATGGCAAGGCCAACAATCAGCCATACTGCAATGATAACCTGGACAATGAGTTTTGCGTAATCAAGGTTAGTACGCTGCTTTTGCTCTTCTTTATCGAACTCAACCAGAATTTTACGAACATTTTCAGGTAGACGTGCACCGTAACCACAGATTTGGAATTTCTCAACCAATACGCAAGTTAGCAAGCCACAGAAAAAGACGGGAACGGTAACCGGGGACATGCGAATAATGAATTCGCCAAACTGCCAGCCAGCTTGATCGGCAATGATCAAGTTCTGAGGTTCACCCACCATGGTCATAACGCCACCCAACGCGGTACCGATACCAGCATGCATTAGCAGGCTGCGCAGGAACGCACGGTAGTTTTCTAGGTCATCACGACTTACTTCAAGGATTTGACTGTCTGACGTATGGTCATGCGAACTATGAGGTTCTTGGCCTGAAGCCACTTTGTGGTAAATGCTGTAGAAACCGATGGTAACGCTGATCACCACTGCGATGACTGTTAGGGCATCAAGGAATGCGGATAAAAATGCAGCCATCACACAGAAAGCGAGTGACAATAAGATTTTTGATTGGATGCCAATGAGTATTTTAGTAAAGATATAAAGTAGCAGCTGCTTCATGAAGTAGATGCCTGCGACCATGAAGATCAATAGTAGCAATACTTCAATGTTGGCAAGTAATTCATGCTTTACCATTTCAGGGCTGGTCATGCCAATGGCGACAGCTTCAATAGCGAGCAGGCCCCCGGGTTGTAGAGGGTAACATTTCAACGCCATAGCAAGTGTAAAAATGAATTCAATAACCAGCAACCAACCTGCGGTAAATGGATCAATCAGGAAGAATACGATTGGGTTGATGATTAGAAAGGCGATGATTGCGACTTTATACCAATCTGGCGCTTTACCCAGAAAGTTTTTTATAAAGGCGTTCCCTAGCGAAATTGCCATGTGTTCGAGTCTCTTAAATACGCAATAGATGGAGTAAGAGCTGTGGTCTATCTCGCCGTGAAGTCAGAGAGCAGGCTAACCATTGTTTTATTATTCTGGTTACGTGTTCTTAGAGACCCTTTAAGCTAAACACCATCATCAGGACGGTATTTAATTTAAAGCAGGCAGCAGCTTCCGTTCAGCTCCCAATGTTAAAACGTGCTAACTCTACCGCGTGATCTAGATCAGTCAAGTTCTTCTCAATGAACTTATTTAAGATTGTTAAAATTCATCGAAAAACGCGGTGTATACACGGGATTTGCACGTGATTTTGAAATATATTATTACACCTTTCAGATTACTTTGCGCTTCGTCAAGTTTTGCTTCAGATGGCGATGAACCTAGGAAATAGATGCAGTTAATATCACTTTTACATATTCACTTACAGTGTATTGTGACTGGTTCGAGTGCTTGTTTGAGCAATTGGGTAGGCAATCGGTGAAAACTGGTGGTATGATGAGTTAATAAAAATAGAGCAAGAAGCAACTGGAAAATTAATCAGATGGTAATAAAGGCTGATAGCCCAGCAACATTTGCTGAGAAATACATCATTGAGAGTATCTGGAATAATCACTTCCCACAGGGCTCAATTCTTCCTGCAGAACGCGAATTGTCTGAACTCATTGGCGTTACCCGTACAACCCTTCGAGAAGTGTTACAGCGATTAGCTCGTGACGGTTGGCTGACTATTCAGCATGGTAAGCCGACGCGGGTGAACAACTATATGGACACTTCAGGGCTGAGTATTCTTGATACATTAATTACCTTAGACGGACAGGATGTTCAGAGCGTACTGGAAGACTTATTGTCAGCACGTACTGACATTAGCAGCGTTTATATGCGTTATGCAATAAAAGGTAATCCTGAAGAGTCAGCTGCGCTGATTGCGCATGTGATTGAAGAGTGTGAGTCTTTACTCAAGGTAGAGAGCTTTGCTGATTTTATTGAAAACAGTGATGATAAAGTGGAGCTAGCACAGGAAATTAAGAAAATTGTCGATAAATACGGCAAAGAAGATCCTGAGCTGTGTGAAGCCGTTTGTCGCGCTCGTGCCTTCAATTATTATGACTACCGCATGTTCCAAGGTATGGCGACAAAATCAGGTAATACGCTGTATGTTTTGACAATTAATGGCTTGCGTAAAATCTATACTCGCGTTGGCGGTTACTATTTCATGTCGAAAGAGGCCTGTGAATTAGCATTGGCATTCTACCGTGATGTGAAATCATACTGTGATAATCACCAACCAGAATTGGTGGCTGATCGTATCCGTAAATATGGCCGTGAAAGTGGCACTATTTGGTATGCTAACCGGATTGAAATTGCGCGTTATTTGTATGAAGAAGAGCAGTAATAGTATTACTGTAAAATAAGTGAGTTGCCAAAAGGAGATGCTAAAGCATCTCCTTTTTTATTGGTGGAAAGCGAGCCTAGGCACTGTGAGTTACCGCGCTAAATTTCCGTATTGTACTGGTTTCTGGTCGGACAGGTGCCGATGATCTGAGTGCGCCCGTCGGTAAGCTCTTCTTCTAATGTGACATCAAAGCCCCATAGCCGATGCATATGCTTTAACACTTCCTGATGACCATCAGCCAGAGGGATTCGGTTGTGCGGTACGTAACGTAAGGTCAATGAGCGATCACCTTTGAGCGCTACATTCCAGACTTGAATATTCGGCTCGTTGTTGCTGAGGTTATATTGAGAAGACAACTTCTCCCGAATAGCCCGATAGCCTTCCTCATTATGGATTGCACTGACTTCAATATAGTTATGCCTGTCATCATCATTGACGGCAAACAGCTTGAAGTCACGAATAATTTTAGGCGACAGGAATTGGCTGATAAAGCTTTCGTCCTTAAAGTTTTCCATCGCAAAATGGAGTGTATCCAGCCAGTTTTTCCCCGCGATATCCGGGAACCAGTATTTATCCTCCTCAGTTGGGTGTTCGCAGATCCGTCGGATGTCTTGGAACATAGCAAAGCCAAGCGCGTACGGGTTTATACCGCTGTAAAATTTGCTGTTGTAATCAGGTTGTGCCACCACATTGGTATGGCTGTGTAAAAACTCAAGAATAAACCGCTCGGTAACAAGCCCTTCATCATAGAGATGGTTGAGGATGGTATAGTGCCAAAAAGTCGCCCAGCCTTCATTCATGACCTGAGTCTGTTTTTGTGGGTAAAAATACTGGCTGACTTTACGCACAATTCGGACTATTTCACGTTGCCAAGGCTCAAGGAGTGGAGCATGTTTTTCAATGAAATAAAGAATATTCTCTTGTGGTTCAGCAGGGTAGCGCTGTTCTTCAGTCACTGATTCTTTTTCTTGCTGGACAGGAATGGTTCGCCATAGTGCATTGACCTGAGTTTGGAGATAATCCTCTCGGGCTTTTTGACGGGCTTTTTCCTCCACCATGGAAATTTTTTGCGGACGTTTATAACGATCAACGCCATAGTTCATTAAGGCATGGCAGGAGTCGAGCAGCTTCTCGACTTCATCAAGCCCATACTTTTCCTCACATTCGGTAATATACTTGCGGGCAAATAGCAGGTAATCAACGATGGAACTGGCATCGGTCCAGGTTTTGAACAAATAATTGCCTTTAAAGAAGGAATTATGTCCATAGCAGGCATGGGCCATCACCAATGCCTGCATGGTGATAGTATTTTCTTCCATTAGATAGGAGATACAAGGATCGGCATTGATCACGATCTCATAGGCTAGCCCCATCTGGCCGTGTTTGTACCCCCGTTCCGTTTCGATAAAGCGCTTGCCGAATGACCAGTGGTGGTAGTTAATGGGCATCCCGATACTGGAATAGGCATCCATCATCTGTTCGGCAGTGATGATCTCGATCTGGTTGGGATAAGTATCAAGTCGATAATGATTAGCGACGCGATTAATTTCCACGCGGTATTGCTCTAACAGATCGAACGTCCAATCTGGGCCATCACTGAGTGTTTTTGACTTGGTGGTTGTCTCCATAGCACACTCCCCCTAAAGTGACATTAACTGACTTGCTTTTTAAAAAGCTCCCGGAACACAGGGAAAATGTCATCCACACTCCTTATGTTTTGCATTGCAAAATTGCCGTGGCTGGCCTGGAGTGCCTCATATTCTCGCCATAATGTTTGGTGGGCCCGACGTGTAATTTCGATGTATGAATAATACCGGGTGACAGGCAGAATTTGTTTATCCAGTAACTCTCGACAGCCTGGTGAATCGTCCGCCCAGTTATCCCCATCGGAGGCCTGCGCGGCATAAATATTCCATTCTGCAGGTGAATAACGTTTTTTGATAATTTCATCCATTAATCGTAAGGCACTTGAAACTATGGTTCCGCCTGTTTCCTGCGAGTAGAAAAACTCATGCTCATCCACTTCCTTGGCTTGGGTATGATGACGAATGAAGACGACATCGACATTTTTATAGGTTCGATTAAGGAACAGATATAGCAAAATATAAAAGCGCTTAGCCATATCTTTGGTTGCTTGATCCATCGATCCAGAGACATCCATCAGACAGAACATGACTGCTTGGCTGGTGGGTTGCGGCCGTCGCTCATAATTTTTGTAGCGTAAGTCAAACGTATCAATAAACGGCACTTTGTTGATACGGTCACGCAGTGTCAGAATTTCACTTTTGACACGTTCTTCTTCAAAAGGCTGAGCCGGCTCGGTGTTCATGAGTCGATCCAGTGCCTCTTCTAACTCATGCAGATGTCGGCGTTTCGCGGCGGTCATTGCCGTGCGTCGAGCCAGTGAATTCTGTAGTGATTTCACGATGGCAATGTTGGCCGGAACACCTGACGATTTGTAACCGGAACGGAATGTTTTCCATTCTACGACTTTGTTTAGCTGATTTTTTTCAAGATTTGGTAATTCTAAATCTTCAAAGAGTAGATCGAGATATTCATCTTTAGAGATCTGAAATACGAACTCATCCTGACCTTCACCATCCTGACTGGCCTGTCCTTCGCCGGCGCCCCCTTGTCCCGCCCCCCCTTGGGGGCGGTCGATACGGTCTCCGGGACTGAACTGGTCATTGCCTGGGTGGACAACTTCACGTTGTCCACCTCGGCCCTGGTGAAAGCTTGGCTCATGGATGTCACGAGAAGGAATGGTAATATCCTCCCCGCTTTCCACATCGGTAATCGAACGTTTGTTCACCGCATCAGCAATCGATTCTTTGATCTGTTGCTTGTGACGGCGTAAAAAACGCTGGCGGTTTACCGTGCTTTTATTTTTACCGTTGAGCCTGCGGTCTATAAAATGCGCCATAAGCTCTCCCCTTATTCATCCCATTCAATTGGTTATGATGATTTACGTACACGTAGGTACCATTCAGATAGCAGGCGTACTTGTTTACGGGTGTAGCCTTTTTCCATCATACGAGCCACGAAGTCATCATGCTTTTTCTGCTCGTCGGTGGAAGTCTTGGCATTGAATGAAATCACCGGGAGTAACTCTTCTGTGTTTGAGAACATTTTCTTCTCAATCACAGTACGCAGTTTCTCATAGCTGGTCCAATTGGGATTCTTCCCGGCATTACTGGCTCGAGCACGCAAGACGAAGTTCACAATCTCGTTTCGGAAATCTTTCGGGTTACTGATCCCAGCGGGCTTTTCAATTTTTTCCAGCTCATTGTTCAGGGCTGAACGGTCGAAGAGTTGGCCCGTTTCTGGGTCTCGGTATTCCTGATCTTGAATCCAGAAGTCAGCATAGCTGACGTAGCGGTCAAAGATATTCTGGCCATACTCGGAATACGATTCGAGATACGCGGTTTGAATTTCTTTTCCAATAAACTCAACATATTTCGGCGTCAGATACCCTTTTAGGTGCTCAAGGTATTTCTCTGCGAGTTCTTGTGGAAATTGCTCTCGTTCAATTTGCTGCTCAAGCACATAGAATAAATGCACAGGGTTTGCAGCCACTTCGGAATGATCAAAGTTGAATACACGTGACAGGATCTTAAAGGCAAATCGCGTTGATAGCCCCGACATACCCTCGTCGACACCCGCATAATCACGATACTCTTGATAAGATTTCGCTTTAGGGTCGGTATCCTTAAGTGTTTCACCATCATAAACTCGAATTTTCGAGTAAATACTGGAATTTTCAGGTTCTTTTAAGCGTGATAATACGGAGAATCGAGCCAAAATCTCTAACGTACTGGGTGAGCAAGGTGCGGCAGAGAGCTCACTACTTTGTAACAGTTTTTCGTAGATTTTCATCTCTTCCGAAACACGGAGACAGTATGGGACTTTGACAATATAGACCCGGTCAAGGAAGGCTTCGTTATTTTTGTTGTTACGGAAGGTTTGCCATTCTGACTCATTAGAGTGGGCGAGAATGATGCCATCGAATGGCAGCGCAGAGAGACCTTCTGTACCGTTGTAATTGCCCTCCTGCGTCGCTGTGAGTAAGGGGTGCAAGACTTTCAATGGCGCTTTGAACATCTCGACAAACTCCATTAGCCCTTGGTTTGCTTTACACAGGGCCCCAGAATAGCTGTAAGCATCTGGATCATCTTGAGAGAAGTGTTCAAGCTGGCGAATATCCACTTTACCGACCAGAGATGAAATATCTTGGTTGTTTTCATCGCCCGGTTCTGTTTTTGCAATACCGACCTGATCAAGTATTGATGGGCGTACTTTTACGACTTTGAACTGGCTGATATCACCACCAAAATCATGCAGTCGCTTAGCCGCCCATGGCGACATAATATTATTAAGATAACGCTCGGGTATGCCGTATTCTTTGCTCAGGAGTTCACCGTCTTCATGTTTGTCAAACAAGCAGAAAGGGTGGTCATTAACTGGGCTTCGTTCGCCATTTGCGGTTAGAACATAAATTGGCACTTTCTGCATCAAGCTCTTGAGTTTTTCAGCCAGTGATGACTTACCGCCACCAACAGGCCCGAGCAAGTAGAGAATTTGTTTACGTTCTTCGAGACCCTGTGCCGCGTGTTTTAGGTATGAAACAATCTGCTCTATGGCATCTTCCATGCCATAGAAGTCTTCGAACGTTTTATAACGAGAGATAACACGGTTCGAAAATAGGCGGCTCAAACGTGGGTCTTGAGCGGTATCAATCATTTCGGGTTCGCCGATTGCCATTAGCAAGCGTTCTGCTGCATTGACATAGGCACTGCGATCGTTGCGACAAATATCCAGGAATTCTTGCAATGAAAGTTCTTCATCCTTGGATTCTTCATAGCGCTGACGATAGTGGTCAAAAATACTCATGGTATGCCCCCTGAATCGTTCTTCAATCAATTAGAAAGGACGAAAACAAAATTCTTTCACATCCCTCATCTCTTAAGACTAGACCTAACTGATTAAATTGCTTTAGTGAGTTATTGGTTTATAAACTAAATTTCCAATTAGCCTATCGCCCAATAATCCAAATACCTCACAAACATAACTCCACTATCCTCCTATTCATGGTGCTTCGCAAGGAAATGCGGTCAAAGAATAACCAGTAATATGCACCTGACTTAATGGTTCGGGTGTAATGAAAATGGGTGGGCGGTTATTGCTATGTTTATGGCTTTCTTTGTTATATTTGGCTTAATTTAAGGAAATTATTAGGTTTAATACTGAGTTTTAAGGTGAACTACGGGGTAAAGTACTTTATTTAAGATAAAGCTTTGTTTTGATGTATATAGCGATAAAAAAAGCAAATTAGAGCCATCTTCTGCCAGTACACAGAGAGAGTGGTTGCTGTGAAATAAGTATGTGGCCTCCTTTCGTAATATCTGCTTCTAGATCTAACGGGGCAATATAAGCAACGAATGATCATTATTTTGTGAGCGAAATCAAAAACTCTGGATTAAGCTAAGAAAATGCAAATAGTAGGGAGCGCTTGAATAATGAGTATTTCTCGAGTAGATACCGTTTCAATACCAGTGACCGATCAAGGGTTAGCATTGGCATTTTATCGCGATGCATTGGGGTTTGAACTGATTCGCGATCACCAGGCAGATAAACATAAGCGTTGGATACAGTTGGCGCCTAAAGGCGCTGAAACCACCATTAGTCTCGTGACGCCATTCGGTGGCATGAAGGCCGGTTCTGTACAGGGGCTTGTTGTTCAGACCGATGATATTCATTCCACCCATGATGAGTTGTCTAGTCGCGGGGTGCCGTTATCAGAGATTGTTACTATTATTGGTGGACGATTTGCAACATTTGCCGATCCTGATGGGAATGGATGGGTATTGATTGAAGCCAATTCTCAGATGCTAGCCTGATAAGTTACTTCAGCATATAGACTGCGCAGCCAGTTATTACTGGCTGCGCAGGACTATTAGTGAGTAACTGATGCGGTGGTGGTGAGGGTATGAGATTCGCCAGGTGCCAGCGTGATGCTTTGACTGCCGTGAATAGTTGATTCCACGCAGACCATGGTTTCAAAGCTATTGTCAGCCATATCGGCCATACTTTCAGATAACGCCTGCCACGGATTCCAGATCACGGCGGCATTGTGGCCACTGTTGGTGACCTGTATTTTACGGTCATCGTGATCGGCAATAATGATGCTGGTTTCCGGTTGCGTATACACTCTGTCTACTTCACCGCTGAAGGTTAAGGTGTTATCACCGAGACAAGCTTTATCACCAAGCGTGCTGTCTGAGTAGCAAGGCCCCATTCCTGTAATGTCAACATGGTGGATATCAGTCACGGCAAAGTAGGTATGCAGAGCACCTGAATAATGCCATGGTGTGTCGTCGGTGTTGGTTGAGGTCAGCGATACTGTCAGTTCTTTTCCGATCTCAAACGTTAATAAATTACGGAATTTATGTGGCCAGATGGCCAGCGTTTCGGCACTGTCTTCAAGCTGTAGAGCGAGGATCACTCCATTACTATTTTCACGGTGTTCCAGCAGTGACCATTCGCTGGTACGTGCAAATCCATGTGATGGTGTGCCGGCTTTGCCAAACCATGGCCAGCAGACGGGAATGCCACCACGAATTGCTTTTGTCGTATTAAAGTCCGCTTTGTCACTGAGCCAAATCACATCATCTTCACCCGCTGGCTTGAACCAGATTAAGTGACCACCGTGTAGTGAGATACCTGCTTCAGCAGTATCATGAATGATTCGAATGATCTTTATCCCTTGATACTCACAAACAGTTACCGCATCAGATAATGCTGCGAGAGTAGGTAGGTTTCGAAGTGCCATTAGACTATCCCTTAAAAACGCAATGTGTATACCCAATTTACCTCAGCCTTTGGGCTAATACGCTTGAAGTAACTTGGGTATAATTCATTGCCATTGGTTTCAAATGAACAAAAATAGGACAAATTCACAAACTTAATTTTATTTAAAAAATATCAATAGAAATTAAAATTAATTTGTTAAATTTGTAAGTAAATTTTAGTCGATATTGACGCTAGCTGTGCCGTTTTGGCGTAATATAGCACCTAGCACCTAGCACCTAGCACCTAGCACCTAGCACCTAGCACCTAGTATTCCTGATTTTTACATACAAAAAAGGCGACACCGTAGCGTCGCCTTTTTATCTAGCTAAAAGCTTACATTACTTAGAGATGTGAGCGATTAGGTCTAGAACTTTGTTTGAGTAACCGATTTCGTTGTCGTACCAAGATACAACTTTAACGAATTTGTCAGTTAGAGCAACACCCGCTTTAGCATCGAATACTGAAGTCTGAGTTTCGCCGATGAAGTCTTGAGAAACAACTGCATCTTCAGTGTAACCTAGAACACCCTTAAGCTCGCCTTCTGATGCTTCTTTCATAGCAGCACAGATTGCTTCGTAAGAAGCTGCAGTTTTAAGGTTAACAGTTAGGTCAACAACAGAAACGTTAGCAGTTGGTACGCGGAAAGCCATACCAGTTAGAAGACCGTTTAGTTCAGGAAGAACAACGCCTACAGCTTTAGCAGCACCAGTTGATGATGGGATGATGTTCTGAGAAGCACCACGGCCACCACGCCAGTCTTTAGCAGAAGGACCATCAACAGTTTTCTGAGTTGCAGTCGTTGCGTGAACTGTAGTCATAAGACCAGATTCGATACCGAACTTGTCGTTAAGAACTTTAGCTACAGGAGCTAGACAGTTAGTTGTGCAAGATGCGTTAGAAACGATGTCCTGACCTGCGTAAGAGTTGTGGTTAACACCCATTACGAACATTGGAGTCGCGTCTTTTGATGGACCAGTTAGAACAACTTTCTTCGCGCCAGCAGTGATGTGCTTACGAGCAGTTGTATCGTCTAGGAATAGACCAGTTGCTTCAGCAACAACGTCAACACCGATTGCATCCCACTTAAGATCTTCTGGGTTACGCTCAGCTGTTACACGTACAGTTTTACCGTTAACGATTAGGTTACCGTCTACTACTTCAACAGTACCGTTGAAACGGCCGTGAGTTGAGTCGTACTTAAGCATGTATGCCATGTAATCAACGTCGATAAGATCGTTGATACCAACAACTTCGATGTCGTTACGCTCTACAGAAGCACGGAAAACAAAACGTCCAATACGGCCAAAACCGTTAATACCTACTTTGATAGTCATTACAGTTGCTCCACAACTTAATTTCTAATGAAAGATAACTGGTAGTAAAATTACAGAATCTAACGTGACGCTGCAAGTAAAAAACGAACTTAAATTGCGTAAGGTCAAAAAAAAGTTCGGATCTTTTTTACATTCCCACTACAACGCTGCAAATATGTACAGATGTTGTGTGAATATCCATCATTACCGTTATTAACTTTTAATATCAACACGTCGCTCAGATAAAATGTGCTTAAATGAGCAGTGAAGATGTAAAATTCTTTCGAGCAGGAAGTATGTGCCACAGATGGTCAGATTGGCAAATGGTTTCTAAAATATCGAAAGGAATAATGAGAGTAAGGATGTTGAATGTCATACAAAACAGATGATTACTGGCGAGATACGCTCACTGATGAGCAATACCGTATTTGTCGGGAGCAAGGCACAGAAGCGCCATTCTCGGGGACGTTGCTGCACAACCGAGAGACTGGCGTATACCGTTGTACTTGCTGCGAGACCCCCTTATTTCATTCTGACAGTAAGTATGATTCTGGCTGCGGCTGGCCAAGCTTTGATGCTCCTATTAACAAAGACGTGATCCGTTATGTAGACGATACGAGTCATGGTATGAGGCGTATTGAGATTCGGTGTGCTCATTGTGACAGTCACCTTGGTCATGTTTTTCCTGATGGCCCTCAGACAACGAATGAGCGCTACTGCGTTAATTCTGTTTCTTTGCTATTTCAGCCACCACTGGCAACAGAATAATGTGATGAGGCAATCTTTCGTAAAATGCCCCCGGACGTTGTCTAGACCGGACCGATCGCCTCAAGATGGTCTTACACCGTGAGGGCTCTAGGTTAAAGTGGGTGACTGGTGCAGCAATTACTGCACCATATTTGCGTTGAATTGTCCGTCACGAATGGCCTCGGCAATTTTTTCTGCCTTCAGATCTAATGTTTCTCGCTGCTGTGTTGTCATTGGATAGAACGTTGATAATTTTGCTTGGCTGGTGACGGGGATCGACAGTTCCTTGCCTATTTTAGCCCATAGGTAAGCCGTATTGGTGTGACCTTGCTGGTGGCTGAGAGTGGCCAGGCTTTGTATGATTTCAGGTTTAATGACTTGATTGGGCTGATACAGCTCCAGCGCATGCTTGAGTAGCCTGATGGTCTTTTCTTGATCCTTAGCCGTGTAGTAGCTGGCTAAGCCAAATTGAAGATCCGGCGTTTCTAATGAGGGTGAACCTTCTAACCTTAAGAATTGTCGAAGTGCGGCGCGCTCGCCTTGACTCCAGCGGAAATAGAGTATGTCAGGATCAGTGGAATGAGCCAGTTCTGTATTTAAGCGTTTTATTGAATCATAGGCATTGATTAGCGCGCGGCTACGATTCGTTTTTCGCTCCTTGAACTCTGTTGGTTCAATCCTTGCCGCGTATTCAAGGCATTTTTGATAGTCGTAGGTGAATTTCAGTTCTTGAAATTTTTCGCTATCGCTTGGATTTTTGTAGACATCATAGCGCTGCCATATCAGGCTCGCTCGTTGTAATCGGCATTGGCCATCATTCAAATTAGTATCGGCACAAAGTTGAGGGTAGCCTTCGCAGAGGCTATCGGTGGAACGGTGACGCTCGAAGCAACCTGATAAGAGCAGTATGCTTGTGAGTAGTGCGGTGTATTGAATAGTTGTACGTAACACTCGGGTCATAAGAGAGCTGAATTCTGTTGAGTAAGTCGATGACATATTACCAGATGTCGATCTCTTCAAGAACTTGCAAGATGACGAGGAAAAGATGTCGGTTTGTTGCAGTGTGATCTCATAGGCAATTTATTGACGCCTTTTGGGTGAGCTTTAGAGGAAACTGATATTACTGCTACATAAATTAATAGAGAGAACGTCAAATGGAACTTGAAACACTGCTTAAGGCGCTCACGCCTGAAATTTATCAACGTATGTCTGCTGCCGTTGAAACAGGAAAATGGCCAGATGGTACCTCATTGACAACCGAGCAACGTGATTCGGCGCAACAAGCTGTTATGTTGTATCAGTCTCGCCATAATCATGATGCGGAGCATATGACGGTGGATCAAAGCGGGGAGATTAAGTTTAAATCTAAAGTGGAATTGAAGCGTGATTTTGGATTTGATGAGGCGGAGAGTCAAGTGCCGTCACAGCAAGAGATCGTCCGGGTAGGGCACGACAAATTGTAGTCTTGCTGCTGTGATGACCATTTGTTGGTGCAGTATTTAGATTAAGAGTCGCCGCGAGACGGTGTGCCCAGGATCACGGGATGACAATAAAAACTGCCCAGTTCGTGATCTTCATTGCTGATCAAATTGGCAATCCAAGGTTCCTGCTCGATATGATTGAGGTAGGCATCAAGCCGAGGATAATGTGTGACTCTGAGTCCTGCCATCCAACCACTGCGCAATACGCTCCATAGGCTAATTTCCGCCATTGAAAAATGCTCACTAATGTACCCATCATGGGGTAGTTGTTCTTCTAGATAAGTCAGTGCAAGCGGTAAATGGTGCTCAAGGCAGAGCTCAACGGCTTCATTATCAATGTCTTTATTGAGCATTTTTCCTCGTAGGATGTTTTGATAGAACAACACCCCACCGATTAATGATGTCAGCCGTGTATCGGCATATTCTTCCAGCCATCGGATTTGTGCGCGTTCAGTGGCATTGCCTGGGTAGAGTGGCGGGACAGGGTAAAGGTCATCAAGATAGTGGGCGATAACCGTTGAATCAAAAATGTTATGCCCGTCATGCTCAAGCACTGGGACTTTTCCCATTGGATGACGCTTTTGAGCGAGCTCTTTTTCTACATAGGGGTTCAGAGGTTGTAGTTCATAGCTGATCCCTTTATAAGCCAGAGCCAACATGATTTTTCTGACCAGAGGGGAGATGGATGAACCATGAAGAATCATCATTTTTGCGCCGTCTCATCATTCATTGAATAGTGAAAGTGTAGCCGAGTTGGCGTAAAGCGGATGGGACGTTTGAGGATAATAAAACGGGAGCAACTTGCTCCCGTTTGGGTGTCATGATGAATGTCGGTCTGAATGTCCGGATCCGAGAAGTAGATTCGAGACGTTGGATATCAGATGTAACACGCAAAATTAGTGAGTGAGTTCACCGCGAAGATCTTGCTGCATCATGCTGCGAACGGTTTCTGTTGGCAGATCTTGGCTGAGCAAATAGTGCAGTTTGGCCAATGCCGCTTCCGGTGTCATGTCATAGCCACTCAGTACCCCGGCATCAGCCAGTGCACAACCCGTGGCGTAGCCACCCATATTGACTTTGCCTGATAAGCACTGGGTAAGGTTCATTACAATGACCCCACGCTCAGTAGCTGCTTTCAGTTGAGCCAGTAATTCCGGATTTTGTGGGGCATTACCGACACCAAATGTTAGTAGGATCATGGCATTCACTGGTTGAAGCAGTGTATTTCGGATCACTTCAGATGAGATCCCCGGATACATGGTGATTACACCGATAGGCTGCGGAATGATGTTGTGAACTTTAAATGGGCCTTCCGGCTTTTTATCGATCTCAACATTGTTCAGCTGAATGTTAATCCCGGCTTCTAGTAGCGGTGGCAGGTTCGGTGAAATGAAGGCACCAAAACCATCCGCATGCGCTTTAGTACTGCGATTACCGCGGATCAACTTGTTATTGAAGAATACAGTGACTTCGTTAATCGGATATTTAGCCGCAATGTGAAGGGCATTAAGCAAGTTGCTTTGACCGTCGGAACGCAGTTCTGCAAGTGGAATTTGTGAGCCGGTAACAATAACTGGCTTGTCTAAGTTTTCGAACATGAAAGACAGAGCAGACGCTGTGTATGCCATGGTGTCAGTACCATGCAGGATCACAAAACCGTCGAATTTGTCGTAGTTCGCTTTGATATCATCAGCAATGCGTTGCCAATCCGTTGGCGTCATATCCGATGAGTCGATCAAAGGATCATATTCATGGATAGTGAATGTAGGCATTTCTGCACGATGGAATTCTGGCATGCTTTCCAGTTGCTTTTCCATAAAACCAGCAATAGGAACGTAACCATGGTCTGATTTCTGCATACCAATGGTGCCGCCAGTATAGGCAATGTAAATGTTTTTTCTTTCCATAGTGAGGTACAGAATTATTGGTTTGGTGGGCGCATTATACGGTTAATAGCACGTAAAAAAAGCCCGACAACGCCGGGCTCGTCTCACTTTTAAAGATTGAGGCAGTTTATACAGAACGCATACTGGCCTTTTGGATCATTAAAGTTACTGAGGGTTGTTAGGTCTGTTACAACCTGTTGGCTGACAGGTTGCAGCGCCTCAGGTACCCCTCCCCAGATGACTTCCGTCATCCAAACTTTCGCATCTGCGGTAAATTGCTGCATAAAAAACTCGAAAGGGCTTAATGGCATCGCCATCCAGCGAAGTTGGTAATTGTTGTCTAAATTAGCCAGCTCGGCAGTACTCGCGACGGCATCATCGAAATCCCCCAGTTCATCCACTAAGCCTAATTCAAGCGCATCTTGCCCGGTCCATACTCGGCCTTGGGCGACGCTGTCAGCTTGTGCCAAAGACATGTCACGATATTGACTGACGAGGCCAATGAAGCGCTGATAACCGTGATTGATCCCTAATTGAAAAATCTCTGCAATCCCATCAGGCAGTGCTCGGGTGACGCCAACGCCGGTGAATGGGGTTGTGCCAACCCCATCACTGTTAATGCCCATTTTCTCTAACCCTTTTTCAAAGGTCGTCATGATGGCAAAGATACCAATTGAACCGGTGATCGTCGTGGGATCGGCTAAAATTTTATCGGCACTGGCTGAAATCCAGTATCCGCCAGACGCCGCCACGCTGGACATAGATACGACAACGGGTTTGCCGGCTTGTTTTAAGGCGTCAACTTCATTGCGGATCACCTCAGACGCGAAGGCACTTCCTCCCGGGCTGTCCACTCGAAGCAGAACGGCTTTCACATTATCATCAAAGCGCGCTTCACGAAGCAGGGCGGCTGTTGTATCTCCGCCGACATTTCCTTGCTGCTGTACCCCATCCATAATGGCGCCACTGGCGACGACAACGGCAATTTGGTTATCGCTGGTTGGGATTTCAGTTGGAAGCAACGTTGGCAGATATTCGTAGTAGCTGATCTTATTAAAACTGTGATTGCCGTCGCTGCCAAAGGCTTCAATCATCTTCTGGCTAAGTTGCGGACGCGTAATCAGCTCGTCGACGAGACCCATGTCGAGGTTGAGTTTGGCAAAATCGCCATCGACGGCTTTAAATTGCTCAATAAAGTTGTCTAAATCGGGACTGATCACCGCCGTGTCAATGCTACGATTGCGTGCAACATCAGAGGTGAATGCATTCCAAAGCTGGTTTAGCCAAACGGTATTGGCTTCACGGGCAGCATCAGACATACCGTTTAGCGTATACGGTTCAACAAAGGATTTGTAGGTACCGACACGGAAGACATGTGTGTTGATCTTAAGCTTTTCGAGCAAACTCTTGTAGTAGAGGCTATAAGTGCCATAGCCCTGAAGTAACACGCCACCATCAGGCGACATAAAGATGGTATCGGCATAGCTCGACAGGTAATACTGGCTTTGCTTGTAATTATCCCCATAGGCATAGACGGGTTTGCCCGTTTGCTTAAACTCTTCAATGGCTTTGGCGATATAGCGTAATTTAGTCAAGCTGGTCTCGGGCATACCCTTCAGGTTGAGTATCAAGCCTGTGATGCGATCATCGGTTGCGGCAGTACGCACGGTATCCACGATATCAAACAGAACATTTTCTTGTTCCGGTGGCTGGCCGAGTGCATTGTTGGTGATGGCATCAACCGGATTAATCGCAGAGCGTTGCTCTACAATTGGGCCGGCTAAGTCAAGCACCAGCGCGGCATGTTCGGGTAACTCTGGACCTTTAGCACTTTGATTAATGATGAAAAGCCATCCGCCAATAATGATGAAAAAAAGGAGGTTGACGATGACTTGGCGAGTGAAATTGATGAATTTCCCCATCCAGCGAAAGAGCGTTCCTATTCCTTTGAAGATCACTTTCATGAATATTCCTGAAATTTTTGTACGATTTCTTTTATCCTAACTGAGTCAGTCAGGAATGGCAGTAAGAATTCTTATGTATTAAGTGGTTTACAGAGGTAACTGCGGCAGACTACGCATCATTCTGCTATACGTTGACTGTATATAAATAGCGATCTACATCAATAATATGTTATCACAATGTAAACAAGTGTTTGATAAAAGCGTGTTTGGTTTATATACTGGTCAGACCATAACAACATAAAAGAATGGAAGCCATGGACGATAAATATTACCCGCATTTGTTAGCTCCGTTAGATCTTGGTTTCACTCAGTTGCGCAATCGTGTGTTGATGGGATCCATGCATACCGGGCTAGAAGAGTCTCGGGATGGATTCAAAAAACTGGCTGCTTTCTATGCGGCTCGTGCCAAAGGTGGCGTTGGTTTGATTGTCACTGGTGGTTTCTCACCGAACTTCCGTGGTCGGCTGCATCCTTTCAGTGCCGAATTTAGTTCGGCAAGAGCTGCACGTACACATCGGACGATCACTGATGCCGTTCATGAAGAGGGGGGTAAAATTGCCCTACAGTTGCTGCATGCCGGGCGATACGCGCTGCATCCCTTCGCGGTGAGTGCATCGGCCATTAAATCACCGATTGCAAAGTTCACACCTAAAGCGATGAGCCCTCGTCAGATCAAGAAGACTATCGATGCATTTGCTCGTAGTGCCGAACTGGCAAGGGAAGCGGGATACGATGGGGTCGAGTTAATGGGATCCGAAGGTTATTTGATCAACCAGTTTATCTGTAAGCGGTCTAATCACCGTACTGATGACTGGGGGGGCAGTTATGAAAACCGGATCCGTTTCCCGCTAGAGGTTGTTAAGGCTGTGCGGGCGCGGGCTGGTCGTGATTTCATTATTATCTTCCGCTTGTCGATGCTGGATTTAGTTGAGCAAGGCAGTACTCACGAAGAGGTTGTTCAGTTAGCGAAACAACTTGAGCTGGCTGGCGTGACGATTTTGAATACCGGTATTGGCTGGCATGAAGCACGGGTTCCAACGATTGCAACGCAGGTACCACGTGCTGCGTTTGCTTGGGTAACGGAAAAACTCAAGTCAGAAGTATCGATTCCACTGGTTACCTGTAATCGGATCAATACCCCGCAAGTGGCGGAGGATATTTTGGCTTCCAATCAAGCTGATATGGTCTCAATGGCCCGGCCATTTTTGGCTGATCCGGATTTTGTGCAAAAAGCAGAAGAAAATCGGGCTGATGATATTAACACCTGTATCGGGTGTAATCAGGCCTGTCTCGATCATGTTTTTGTGGGTAAGCGTGCCAGCTGCCTGGTCAATCCACAGGCCTGTTATGAGACTGAACTAATACTTACGCCAACAGCCAACCAGCGCAAAGTCGCCGTTGTTGGTGCGGGGCCCGCTGGGATGGCAACGGCGGTTGCGGCGGCTGAGCGTGGTTTCCAGGTCGACTTATTTGAAAAAAATGATCATGTCGGGGGGCAATTCAATTTGGCAATGCAGATCCCTGGCAAAGAAGAATTTAAAGAAACCATCCGCTATTTCACCCGTCGGCTTGAGCAAACAGGCGTTAATGTAAAATTAGGTCATGCGGTAGTGGCGGATGAGCTGGCCAATTATGACGAGGTCATTGTTGCGACAGGGGTGCAGCCACGTAAACCAGCGATCCCTGGGGTTGATCATAAAAAAGTGATTGATTATCAAACGCTGATTCGGGATAAAATTAAGCTTGGCCCTCGGGTTGCTGTGATTGGTGCTGGCGGCATCGGGGTTGATGTGTCAACCATGCTGACGGAGCCTGAGCATCAGAGTTTAGATGAGTGGTTAACGGATTGGGGAATTGATAAAACGCTCAATCATGCTGGTGGTTTGTTTGCACATGAGCAATATGTCAGTCAGCGTCAGGTTTGGTTAATGCAACGTAAACCTGGCCGGATAGGAAAAGGACCGGGGAAAACGACAGGTTGGGTCCATAAGAAAGTGCTTGAAAAGCGAGGGGTTGAGCTTCTTAGTGGTGTGAACTATGACAAGATTGATGATCAGGGGTTGCACATTACAGTAGAAGGGCAATCACGGGTCTTAGACGTTGATAACATTGTACTTTGCGCGGGTCAGACGTCGGTAGAGCTGCTATCAGACGCATTACGTAAGATGAATGTTAATGTGCATGTTATTGGCGGCGCTGATGTCGCGGGTGAAGTGGATGCGAAGCGCGTGATCCGCCAAGGGGTTGAACTGGCTGCGAAGTTGTAGTGAGTCTGTTTGTACTCCGCTGGCGTACAGTGAGAAGGGGAGCGACTGCTCCCCTTTTTGATCCCGATGGATGACAGGATCTGGCTGCAGGAGTAGAATCCACGCTCTTGTTATTTTATCGGAGCGTGTCATGGAAAATGTTCGCCTTACTCAATACAGCCACGGGGCTGGATGTGGTTGTAAAATTTCTCCCCAAGTTTTGGATACAATCCTTCACACTCAAATTGCTCCGTTTGTCGATCCGAACCTGCTAGTCGGTAATGAAAGTAAAGATGATGCAGCAGTTTATGATCTCGGTAATGGCACCGCAGTTGTAAGTACCACTGACTTTTTTATGCCCATTGTTGATGATCCGTATGATTTTGGCCGAATTGCAGCAACCAATGCGATCAGTGATATCTATGCCATGGGCGGTAAGCCAATTATGGCAATTGCGATTTTGGGCTGGCCGGTAAATGTACTGGCGCCGGAAATTGCCCAGAAGGTGATTGAAGGCGGCCGTGCTGTTTGCCGTGATGCGGGTATTGCATTAGCGGGTGGTCACTCAATTGATGCACCGGAGCCAATTTTTGGCTTGGCCGTCACCGGTATTGTCGATACTGATCGTGTTAAGCGTAACAACCAAGCGGAAGCTGGCTGTAAATTGTATCTGACTAAGCCATTAGGTATTGGCGTGCTGGCAACGGCTGAGAAGCAATCTAAGCTCAAGGCTGAACATCAGGGTTTGGCTCGCGATTGGATGTGTAAGTTAAATAAACCCGGTGCTGATTTTGCCGATATTGCTGGTGTTAAAGCAATGACCGATGTAACGGGCTTTGGTTTGATGGGACACCTGAGCGAAATTTGTGAAGGTAGCGGCCTGAAGGCGAAGATCCAGTTCGATCTTATTCCGCATTTGCCTGGGGTATTTGATTATATCGAGCAAGGTTGTGTTCCGGGTGGAACTGGCCGCAATTTTGCCAGCTATGGTCATTTCTTAGGCGCGATGACAGAGCAGCAGAAATCGCTACTGTGTGATCCTCAGACATCTGGTGGCTTGCTGCTGGCTGTTACTCCGGAAGCTGAACAAGACGTTCAGGCTGTTGCTCAACAACATGGAATTGAGTTAAACGCGATTGGTGAGCTGTTTACAGCGGCTGAAAGCGATGCTGTACTGATTGAGATTTGCTAGTTATGTCACGTCCAAATTGCGAAGATTTCCAACAACTTTTTGTTAATGATACCCCGTTGATGGATATGCGCGCGCCGGTAGAATTTGTCCAAGGGGCATTTCCTACTTCGGTGAACCGTCCGCTGATGTCGGATGATGAGCGTAAAGCCGTTGGTACTTGCTATAAAGAGCAGGGACAGGAGGCGGCGATTGCGCTTGGTCACCAATTTGTTCACGGTGATGTGAAAGCAGAGCGGGTAGCCCAATGGAAAGCGTTTTGTGAAGCAAATCCCAATGGCTATCTCTACTGTTTTCGTGGTGGTTTGCGTTCACGTATTACCCAGCAATGGCTGAAAGAAGCCGGCATTGATTATCCGATGGTGGTTGGTGGTTATAAAGCCCTACGCCGTTATCTGATAGATACCATTGACTCGATTGCTGAACAGCCAATGACGGTTATTGGTGGAAATACCGGTAGCGGTAAAACCATTTTGATCAATGAGATCAACAACGGTATTGATCTGGAAGGCGCCGCAAACCATCGAGGTTCATCCTTTGGCCGTTACGTGACCGCGCAGCGCACGCAAATTGATTTTGAGAATGTGCTGGCTATCGATATGTTGAAAAAACAGGCTACAGGTGCAACGCATTTTGTCTTTGAAGATGAAGGCAAAAATATTGGCTCAGTGAATACACCGTTGTCGATTAATCTTGCGATGCAAAAGGCGCCTGTTGCAGTGATAGATGATCCGCTAGATGTACGTTTAGGTCGTTTATTGGATGATTATGTGATCCGCATGCAGCGTGATTTTTGTACTGATTATGGCGAAGAGCTCGGTTGGGTGAAGTTTGCTGCATACCTGGAACGCGGTATGCTCGGTATCCGCAGGCGATTGGGTATCGAACGTTTTGATGTGCTATTAGTGGCTCAGCAAGCGGCGATTCGAGAGATGCAGTTAACGGGTGATCTTTCTGGGCATGAGGCATGGTTAAAGCCATTACTTGAGCAGTATTATGATCCTATGTACACCTATCAGTTGAATAAGAAAGCTGATCGTATTGTGTTCCGTGGTGATTATGCAACGGTTCAGGCATGGCTAGCTGATCGTTAATGTTAAAATAGTCGATCGTATTGAATATTCAGAATTGGATATTCAGGATTAAAAAAACACCCGGTGGATTTCTCCTCCGGGTGTTTTTATTTGTGCGGCGCGGGATCAAGATGAGTGAGATGGTGCGGTCATGTACTGACTGTCATCACGGATCATCGCTCGAATTTCGTTGACATATTTTTCGCCGATCTGGGAATAGTCAATTAATCCTGGCGCAAGCGCATCTGCGGTGAGTGGCAGACCGTCTACACGGCGCTGGGCACGGATATCACGCAAGGCTTGGTAGGCTGGGTTGGTATTGACGTTGGTAAAGTAGGCTTGGATAGCATCCGTCGTAGAGCCAAAGCGCTTCACTTCATGATAAGACCCGCTGGTTTCTTCATGAGGGAAGATCCCGCAGCCTTTGGTATAGCACCATTGGCCAAAGTAGTTGTTACCCTTAACGGCAAAGCGTGAGGTTCCCCAGCCTGATTCAATGGCGGCCTGGCTCATGACTAAAGGTGCAGGAATGATATCGACCCGTTTAAGGATCGCTTGTTGCCAGGCTTTATCCACGCCAGAGGGTGGAATTGGCAATTGGTATTGGTTTGCCATGGTTGTTAAAAACGAGGTGGTCGCAAAAGGCGTTGATGAGTGAAATTGGCTGATTAATTGGGTGCGATCATGCTCAATGCCGGCATTAACCTGATTAATCGCTGGAGAAAGGTAAGCAAAAAAGCGGGATTTTTTAGTCGCAACGTCTTTGATTGCGGCAAAATCAGGTTTGTGAGCAGTAGAAAGTGAGTGACTGATTGGCGTGCTGGCTTCTGCGGGTGTGGCATGCACATGCAATGCAACAGTGGCGGTCATACTGACGGCGGCAGCAAGTGTTATTGCGCCAAGGGTGTTTCGTGTAGTCATAGCGATAACTTCTTATAATATTTACAAATACCTTACGCTTATCTCTGTGGCACATCAAGCGAATGAATATTCCCCATAGGTATCACCCTTGGTCTTCTGCTGTGTATTTATCCAGTGTTTGGTTGCCGCCAACAGTACTTTTCGGTAAAGTCACGCTATTGAATTTGCAGTGTGAAGCCATGAATGAGTCGTTTGTATATTGCTGAAAAGCCGAGTCTTGGCCGCGCTATTGCCGCGGTATTGCCTCGTCCTCATAAAAACCAGAATGGTTATATTGAAGCGGGTAACGGCGATATTGTTACTTGGTGTATTGGCCACTTGTTAGAGCAGGTAGAGCCTGATGCGTATGATGAACAATACAAGAAGTGGAATCTGGCTGACCTGCCAATAATCCCCGAGCAGTGGTTACTGGCTCCTCGGAAAACAGCCAAACAACAATTGGCGGTAGTGAGGAAATTATGCAAGCAGGCGACAGAGGTCGTGCACGCGGGTGATCCGGATCGAGAAGGCCAATTGCTGGTTGATGAAGTGATTGATTACGTGAAATTGGCACAAGGGAAAAAAGCCGCAATGCAGCGGTTGCTGATTTCGGATCTTAACCCCTCGGCTGTAAAACGTGCGTTGGGTAAACTGCGTAGCAACCGTGATTTTATTCCGTTGTCGGTATCGGCATTGGCACGCTCTCGGGCTGACTGGCTCTATGGCATGAATATGACCCGTGCTTATACCTTGCTGGGGCAGAAAGGGGGGTATCGCGGGGTGTTATCTGTTGGCCGGGTACAAACGCCGGTACTGGGTCTTGTTACCCGTCGTGATGATGAAATTGCCAATTTTATACCTAAGCCATTTTATGAATTATTCGCGTTGATCCCTTATCAAGATATGGTGATTCGTGCACGCTGGAAGCCGAGCGATGCATGTCTGGCATGGCAAGATGAAGACGGACGGATCCTTAATCGTAAGCTGTGTGAGAACGTGGTGAGCCGGATCAAGGGCCAGCCCGCGGAAGTGACTCTGTCTGAACGTAAAGAAACTCGCCAGTCAGCACCGCTACCGTACTCGCTATCCGCGCTGCAGATTGATGCGGCTAAGCGTTTTGGCATGAGTGCTGCTGATGTGCTGGCAACATGTCAATCGCTGTATGAGAAACACAAAGTGATCACTTACCCGCGCTCCGATTGTCGTTATTTGCCCGTGGAGCATTTTAAGCAAGCCTCGGAGATCAGCCAAGCCATTGCAGCCATCGATAATGGCCTGTCGGCAGCGGTGTCAGGCGCAGATTTCAGTATCAAATCTAAGGCATGGAATGATAAGAAAGTCGGGGCTCACCACGCCATTATTCCCACCCCTAAAGCCATCAATGCCGCAGGCTTGAGCGCGGCTGAGCAGAAAGTTTACCAGCTGATCGCTCGTCAGTATCTGATGCAGTTTTATCCGCCTGCGGTGTATAGCGAGGCGAAGCTTGAGTTTACGATTGCGGGGGGCTTGTTTATTGCCCGTGGTCGCCAGTTGCTATCACCCGGTTGGCGCAAGTTATTGGGTCGTGATGATAAAACAGAAAATGAGTTGGATTTGGCGGATAAAGTCCCGCCGTTAGAAACAGGAACGGTATTAATCTGTCATGATGGCGAAATTTGCGACAAAATGACCGAGCCACCAAAAGCCTTTACTGAAGCGACGCTGCTACAGGCGATGACGGGCATTGCGAGGTTTGTTTCTGATAGCTCGTTGAAGAAAATCCTGCGAGACACCGATGGGTTAGGGACCGAGGCCACCCGAGCCGGGATCCTTGATATTTTATTTAAGCGCCAATTGCTGATACGGCAGGGGAAAAGTATTCATGCAACAGATGCAGGTCGGGGGCTGATCTATGCGTTGCCTGATGAGGCAACATACCCTGATATGACTGCGCACTGGGAGCATCAGCTGCAAGACATGGCTGAAAAAAAATGCGCCTACCAACCCTTTATGGACGCGTTAGAGTCACAGGTAAGCCGTTTGATGGATAAAGTGAAAACCAGCGATGTGCCGCAAAGTCTACGAGATTTAAAATCACCGGAACCGTTTACCAGCAAGAAAGGACGTTATAGTAAAAAAACGGGAAGCAGTAAAAGTGGAATTCGTCGCTCAAAAAACGCGACAGGAACAACCACCAAACGCCAAAGCAAAAAATAATGATAGGTAGTGATTATTTTTGTTGTCATTGTGGTTTGCTTAGCGCAGTACGATGCCATCGTCACTAGCCTTAGCGTTTACTCATGAAATACTGATTTCTTCCACGAGATTTGGCTTCATAGAGCGCCATATCGGTACGTTTGAAAAAATCAGCGGGTGAGCAACACGGGGTGGGGATAATGGTGCAGCCTCCGGCACTGATAGTGACAATATTGGGGGCGCTGTCAGCACCATTGACGCGGGGAAGTTTGAGTTTTTGGATGGCGAGAAGCACTCGTTTTGCTGCATACTTAGCGGCCAAATGGTCTTGGCCAGGAAGCAGTAATACAAATTCTTCCCCGCCATAGCGAGCGAATAATGCCCCCGCACGCCGCTCAATGGCTGCTAAGGTGCTAGCAATCGCCTTCAGACATTGATCACCAGCTGCATGACCATATGTATCGTTATAATTTTTAAAATGATCAACATCAATGATCAGCAGTGATAGTGGTAGCTGATGGCGTTCTGCTCGGCGCCATTCTTCGGCAAAACATTCATCAAAAACACGTCGATTAGCAATTTCTGTGAGAGGGTCTAGTCGGGAGATCTTTTCAAGTTTTTGATTAACTTGCTGTAATTCACCGGTGCGTGCCGCTACACGCTCTTCAAGTTCAGTATTGAGCTGAATGAGTTTCTCTTCCGCCTGCCGGCGAACAAAATGCTGCGACACAATAAAACCAAATTGTTTGAGTACTTGCTGGTGGTAATCATACATAGGAATGCCACTGAGCAGGTTGTCACAGGCTATCCAGCCAATAGGGGTATCATCATCCCAGAGTGAGAGATATGCGCTCCAACCAAACCCGACTTGTTTGAGGTCATGGATGAGTGGCGTATTTTTATTAACGACTAAGTATTCTTTATTTTTTAGAGTGTGGCTGGCAAACCACATATCCGGAATATCAGACTCAAAGTAATGCTCATCGACAGTCGCACCATGAATATCCGTGCCATAAGTTCCTTGCATACGCCCATTTTCTGTAAAAAGAAAAATCGCAAGCCGATCAATACATAAGGTTTTTTTCGCTTCATCGACAGCCGTGAAAAGTAGGTTATCAATGGAACTGGCCCGCCAGAGTTTAAAAGAGATATCGTGTAGTGCCTGAAGCTGTAAGTGCAGGCTATGCTGTTCATTGAGCGTGATTTGTAACTCACGTTCAGCAGTGCGTCGACCCGCATGTTCATCTTGAATGCTGGCATTAACTAGAGAGGCATCCAGTTCAGAGGCCAGTAATGTTGCTAATGGGATAAAATCGTTACTGGTTAGTGAGGCATTGGACGCAAGAGGTGGAAGGTCTATCACCAAACAGCCTATCGTGGTTGATCGTCGCTCAAGAGGGAGCAGTAAGCGGCGTATGGCATCTTGTTCAATGATAGTGGGCGTACGTAAGCGAATGGCTTTGGTAATTTGGTAAAATGGAATGTCTGATGAATCAGGGATCTCGATAGGCGGAAATTGATATTCAATACCGTCATTGTTCATTTCAAACAGCATCTTCCAATGCGCTTTATAAGCGACAACAAGCACAACTTTTTCCGCAGAAAAGCTTAAATAAAGGTTACGACACGTCAGCTCGCAAGTTGTCCGCAAGCCGTGTGCCTTTCCCCATTGTGATAATACACGCTCGTAAAAGCAGGTAAGATGTGCAGATTGCGCCAAGGCATATAATCCATTAGTAGTTCTGGTTTGCAGCTATTGTTACGGATTTCGTATGAGAAATTGACTATAAATACCGCAAAGTTGTACTTTCCCTGCAAGCAATTTGTAAAATTGCGAGCGAATACGCAACTTGAGTGAGGTTGTTTGAATCGATTTCCCTAATTTGTCTGAATATTCAGAAAGCTAACTCATTACATCGATCTCACCAAGGTAGGTATTGGCCTTGATAATCAATGAATTGGCCAGAGTCACTGGGGGTAATATTATCCAGTACTTGCTTTAACCCCATCGCTGAAGTCTGCGTATCGATGAGCGCATGTGGCCCTCCCATTTCAGTGTGTACCCAGCCCGGGTGAAGGGCCACAGAGATAATGCCTTCATCTAATAAGTTATTGGATAAGCATTTGACTATCGAGTTGAGTGCTGCCTTTGATGAGCGATAAATATAACCACCACCGCTGGTATTTTCTGCCATGCTGCCTACTTTAGATGAGAGACAGGCGATAACGCCGGGTATGCCTTGTTTGAGTTGGGGATAAAATGCCTCGACTATTTTTAGTGGTGCTATGGTGTTGATTTCAAAAACTTTACGCCATTCATCGACATTGGTGTGGCCAAATCCATAACCTTTAGGGCCGTAGTAGCCCGCATTGTTGATAAGTAAATTCAGTTTGAGTTGTGACAGTGATTGACTGAGGCGGCTAATTGATGCGTGGTCGGTCACATCCAATTCCAGCAAGGTTAAGTGGGGAAATAGACCTTGAAGGTGAGTGAGTGCATTGGCTTTAGTGATGTCACGGCAGCTGGCATAGACGTGCCAGCCATCTTGGAGATAGTTGAGAGTAAGAGCGAGTCCGATGCCTCTATTCGCACCTGTGATCAATACATTTTTTATCATGGTATACCCCCTGTAATGGCTTGCACTTGCCTTAAAGATAGCGGAGGTATCGAAACTAAGACAGCCAGTGATCGCCGAGAGTACTAGATTTTAAGCGTTAATATTCATATTGAAATCAGGATGATTATGCGTCTGTCATTATATTTGTTGGGGATTATTGGATCGATATCACTGCTGTTGGGATGTGCAGAAACACGTCATGATCGGCTTGCCGAGCTTGGTTTTACCCGCCATTATCTTGATGGGTATCAAGATGGCTGTAGTAGCAGAAAGCAAGAGGCGAGCACGTACCTCGATGGTTTTCGGCGAGACCCGGAGCGGGTAGTCAGCAATAGTCGTTATGCCAGTGGTTGGCAAGATGGGTATGAACAGTGTTATGCCGATAACCAACAGTATTATTAGCGAAACGAACGTTGATTCAATAAAAAGAGGCAGCCCGTTCAGATGGCTGCCTCTTTTGTATTTGGTGATTGCACTTAACGTTACATGCTAAGTCGGCTAATCCGTCTGATTAAAGCGTTTCATCTCGTGCATTGCTTGCATCAAGGTTGATAGCTTGGGTTTCACCGAATGCTGGCGTTTATAGTTCTGGTCAAAGACGCGATAATTACCATATTTATCTACAACAATGGTCGATTTTGGCTGGATCATCACGATATCGTCTTCGTTCCCCGCAAGGATCCAGCGGCGCTTAGCCACCTGATTAAATAGGCTGGTTCCGCTGCTGTAGGCCGATGTTGGTGTTGTTGAGCTCAGCAGTGACTCCATCAAGGTTGGTACGACATCAAGGTGGCTAGTCAGTCGATCCGTTGTCGATGCAATGCTGTCTGGCCAATGGATGATCATCGGTACCTTGAGTTGGTATTGGCTGTAGTTACTGTTTGAGCCCCAGCTGTTTGTCCCTGTCTCGTTGAACTCTGTGCCATGATTAGCGGTAATGATGACGATAGTATTGTCCATCATTTTCTTTTTCACCAGCTCATCGAAAATGGTGATCAGTTGCTCATCAATGTGGTAAGCCGCATTGCGGTAACTGTTCTTCATTAACACATGGGTGTTTTGCCCGATCACATTGGTTGAACCCAGTGAGGGCTTAAACTTCGGTTGATAGTCGCCACCTTCTTCAAAACTCTCCAGAGAGGTAAGCTCGAGATAGCTAAACCACGGCGCAGAAGCATCTTGGGTGTTTAACCATGTTTCCCAGCCAGCGAGGGCGCTTGCATCACTGTGGGGCTTGTTGGTCTCCGGCGGAAGCAGATCATGGAATATTGCCTCGCTGTAAATCGGCTCATCGTTAAGATCATGACCACTGAATAAACCGAATTGGTAGCCCCGCTTTTCTAAAGTGTTAATGAGTAATGGCCGGGTACCTGCAGAGCGGACACTATTAATGTAGCTTGTGGGTAAGCCATAAAATAGGCCAAATACGCCAGCCGTATTATCATTGCTGCTACTGTAATGATTGCTAAAGTCGACGTTTTGTCGGGCAAAAGCAGACAAATATGGCATCGTTTCAGGATCGACCATATCACTGCGCAGCCCATCGACCATGATGATCAATAGATTCTGACCTGTGCCGGGATCATTGAAGACCATTTTTTCTAACGGATAATGGATCGCTTCACTGGAATCAATACCTTGAGCATTAAGACGCTCGGTATATTCTTGACGGTCAAGCAGGCCATGTTTTTCCATGAAAGATTTCGCCGTCATGGGGTATGACAACGGGAAATTAGAGCGCTGAGCTGTAATTGGACGATACAGGGTGGCGTCAGCCCAAATGTACATAAGGTGGCTGCCGATAAAGCAGGCACCAAACACCATGGCAATAGGAACGCCGACATGTTTACGGGTCAGTTTTCGGAGTTTGCGCCATAGCCACTCCGACAACAATAGTTGCAGTAGGAAAATGACTGGGACGGTGACAAACAGGTATTGCCAGCGGGCATTCAGCTCGGTTCTTTCACCACTCAGTAGTAAGTCCCAGACTAGAGGACTAAGGTGTAAATCAAGCGATTCATAGGCGTGAGTATCCAACAGCAGTGCTGTTAACCCGATAGTGCCGACCAAAACCCCAAACAATCGCATCAAACGCTGAGATGGGATCAGGAAGCTTGCAGGAAAGAGGATCAGAATGTAGAAGCCAAAGACGAGAAAGCCAAAGTGTCCTACCCAGCTCAAGGCGAGGTAAAGCTGACCTAGGAATGAATCCGGCCATTCAGAAAAGATAATATATCGCGTACCCAATAACATGGCTGCGATGATATTAAAGAAGCTGAACCAATGCCCCCAGCTAATTAGCTGGGAGACTCTTTCTTTGTAGTTGTTACCGCTGGAGACCATAAATGTCAGTGTTTCCCAGTCTTATATTGCTGTGACGCAAGCAAACAAGATTAATCTTCTTTGATTGAGGATTGCAGGGCCTGTGAGAATTTCTCTGCAATAGCTTTCCTTTGCGATGCAGGCATGTCAGCATTGATAATATTAGTGGCAATATTGCCGACAACCATCAGGGCTAGTTCTGCGGAAGCATCATGCTTCTCTAGTACATCGAACACGTCATCGATGATTTGTTCAATTTTTTTATTGGTGTATTTTGAAGTAATTGGCATAGGAAGTCTTGTTTAATCTTGTTTAATGTTAAAGAAAGCGACTTATAATAACCTACACTTTAGATTTACTGAAATTTTTCCATTATGAGTCTCACCCTATCAAACGTCATTCTGCATCAATTGGTCAAGAATGGTAACGATGAACTTGAAGTTCATCTTCGAAAACAAACACTTGAAAACAATGCTGCGGCGGAGGATTTTGTTGCAGAATTGCACCGAATTTACAGCAGTAAAGGCACAAAAGGCTTTGGGCATTTTGCCGAGGACAGTGAATTTAGCCACTGGTTGAAGCAAGTTCGTCGCAAAGAACTCGATTTTTTGACATTTTCTAACCAATCTGCCCAACGTCTACAGAGTGAACTGGCAAAATACCCATTTGCAGATGTCGGTACACTGGTGATCGCAGAATACCAGTCGTTAGCGACGGATTATCTGTTTATTGGCCTACTGCCAACCTGTCATAGCATGAAAGTCACAGAGCAGTTGGATATCAGTGCGACTGATTATCTTGATGTGGCCAAAATGGACATTGTGGCTCGAATTGATTTGTCATCATGGGAAACCGATGCTGAGTCAAACCGTTACTTGACCTATATCAAAGGGCGTGTTGGCCGTAAAATTGCGGATTTCTTCCTGGATTTTCTTCAGGCAGAAGTCGGCTTAGATGTGAAAGTGCAAAATCAGGTGCTAATGCAGGCCGTTGAAGATTTCTGTGCTGACTCACGGTTAGATAAAGAAGAAAAGCAGCAATATCGTAAGCAGGTTTATGATTACTGCAATGGTCAGCTGCAGTCTGGCGATGAAGTGACGATCAAAGAGCTGGCAGCTGAGTTGCCAGAGTCGAATGATGGCACAGATTTTTACCAGTTTACCTCGCAGCAAGGTTATGAGCTGGAAGAGAGTTTCCCTGCTGATCGCACCGCAATGCGTAAGTTAACCAAGTTTGTTGGTTCTGGCGGTGGCGTGACCATTAATTTTGACAGTACGTTACTGGGTGAACGCATTTTTTATGATGCAGAGACAGATACCCTGACCCTGAAGGGGATCCCACCAAACTTAAAAGATCAGTTGCTGCGCCGTTTAAACAGCGATAACTAAGTTCGCTCCTGCCTTGCACGGGTGATACATCATTTTGTTTCACCCGTCACTCTATTCATCCTTCGATTTGCCGCTTTTTCTTATTATTGTCTACAGTAAAATGTATGGTTTCCCATGCATTTGTTTCATGGCTTTCAAATGAGTATTTTAGCTGATTTTACCGTTACTCATTGAGTGCGTAAGTGGGGCTTCGTGTTTGCGCTCACAATGGATGAGAGGAGTTACGATGAAGGAACGATCTTATCTGAGAATAACATCTTACCCGTCACGCTTTGCTGGATTTTCGATACTCAGCTTGTTCATTGTTATGATGGCGATATCTGGTTTGTATTTCGGCATTTCTACCTCTAGTCCGTTAGGGTACGTGATTATTTGCGCCTCTGTGTTTGCGCTAATCAGTGTGCTCGGCGTTGCGGCTAAGCAACGTTATGGCGACCTATCAGAGAGTCAAAATTCACTTACAGTAAGTAATGAGTGCCAACCTGCTCATACTCAGAAGGGGGCTGCTGATATTTTGGATGATATCAATACATCTGACGGGCCAGATCAAGGTATATTTAATGCGGCGTATTTGCTCGATAGTATGGATGGCGATCATGAATCAGTGATTATGATTCTGGACGTTTTTCTCGATGAACATATCGAGGATGGTAAAAAATTCAGACAAGCGTTGATCGAGGAAGATCGTGATAAGGCTCAAATGATAGTACATAGCCTAAAAGGGGTGTCAGCTAGCTTAGGCGTGGAATCATTAAAAGATATTGCTGAGCAGCTTGAGAACGATATCCGAGATGGGGTTGAGCAATTACAACCATTATGCCGACAATTAGATGATAATTTAGAAAAACTTAAGGTCGCAGTGAGTGCGTATTTGCAACAACACCGTAGTGAAATAGATCAAGTCGTTAATGATAGTACGGTTGTTGATGACCATGTTGAATACGATATAACGGTAAATGATGTGGTCATCGAGGAGTATGATGCCGCCGAGCCTGCTGTATGGATACAGCGAGAGAAAAACAGGCCGATGATGGAGAGTATTACGGACGAACAATGGATCGATATCGATGCCTTGGTACATTCTCAGAACGGCGATCATGATGCAGTCAAAATACTGTTAGATATGTTCGTTGAAGATAATGCAGATGACGGTACAACGTTTGTAAAATTAGTCAATCAATCAGGTCAAGAGACTCAAGCTATATTGTTGCTGCATGGGCTAAGAGGTGTGGCGGCAAGTATCAACGCAAACCCATTATGCGCGAAATCGGGTGAGATTGAATTACGGTTGAAGCGGCATGAATCGGTTGCTAATAATGACTGTGATTCTCTCATCCATATCATGGATATGACGGTGAAGTATGCCAAAAATCATAGAATAGAGGTTGTTGAGAAAGCGTAATAACAAAATTATCATTAATCTAACCAATTGATTGTTATGTGTTAAATTTAAACCATTGTATGTTCGTTAGGCTAAATTGATCTAGATCAGAGGAATACACCACTGACGGTGGATAATACCGTCATTATGATCGAACAAATAAATAGTCCAGCTTCTCAGCAGCGTGAACTGGATACTGCTAAAGCGATGATTCGTCTTTACTGTAAAACGCTGCATCGCGGTTCAGTGATATGTCCGGAATGCGAAGGCTTGAGTGACTATGTTGAATCGCGCATGACAACCTGTCGATTGGGCAATGAGAAGCCAAATTGCTTACAGTGCCAAAGCCACTGTTATCAATCTGCAAAGCGCTTACATCTTACTCATATTATGCGTTGGACAGCGCCTAAGTTTAGCTGGCGTAGCCCATTGCAAGTACTGAAATTCAAATTGGATTGCTTGCGGCGAGGTGAAAGCGTCGACACTTCTAGGGCATCTCAGCTATAAATAAAAATGGTAGCAATTTTTGCGTTAATATTCGGGCTGTATCGTACAGCCCGTTTGTATCTGCCAATTATTTAAAATCGATAGAGTAGGTTATAACCCCAGAGATACCAGCCAAGCAGTTATACGCTCATCAGTCAGTTCAGGTTGACGATCTTCATCCAGTGCTAGTCCAACAAACTTATCACCGCGTAAACTCCGTGAGTCATTGAAGGTATAACTCTCTGTTGACCATTCACCGATCAGTTCGCCACCGGCCTGCACCACAAGCTCTGCCAGATCGCCCATCGCATCAAGGTAGCTATCAGGGTAGTCAATTTGATCGCCCAGGCCAAACAGCGCCACTTTCTTACCGCTCAGATCCGCCTCTTCCAGTTCGGGCACGAAGTAGTCCCAGTCCGGTTGCATTTCACCATAGTTAGCGGTTGGTGTGCCTAAGATCAGAAAATCATATTCGTCAAAAATATCATGGCTGTTGCCTGCTATATCCTGCGCGGCTAATCCAAGACGTGTCGCGATTTTCTCAGCAACCTGTTCGGTGTTACCTGTATCACTGCCGAAAAAAATACCAATGTTAGCCATGTTGAGCTCCAATAAAAATGAGTCATCCAGCCACACCGTACGCTGTGGCTAGGTTGATGATTAAATTCTAATGATTTGAATTGTCTGTTTTGCTTACGGCTGATCAGCTGCAGGCGTCCAAAGCGCAAGCTGTTCGAGTAAGCGGTGTTTGTTAGTTACCTGCTGACGCAGTTTCTCAATGTTCTGCTGATAGCGTTGTGGGTCACGGCGCTGGATTTGGGTAAAGCGCGCTTCCTGGCTGACAAACTCTTCCACATCTTTCTTTGGTAACTTTGAATCCATCTGTAATGCCGCTCGGCTTTTAGCTGTCCGGCGTGGATCAAAGCGGAATAGCGGCCAGAGGCCTGTATCGACCAGCAGTTGCTGATGCTCAACACCATGGGCCATATCAAAGCCATGGGTGATACACGGTGAATAGGCGATGACCAGTGATGGACCCGGATAAGCTTCTGCTTCCTGAAGTGCTTTAATGGTCTGATTCACGTTGGCACCTAAGGCGATTTTGGCGACGTAAACATTGCCATGCATCATCATATTGAGTGCGAGATCTTTGCCATTGCTGATCTTGCCTTGGGTTGCAAACTTCGCCACGGCACCAGTTGGCGTGGCTTTGGATTGCTGCCCGCCAGTATTGGAATAGCCTTGGGTGTCCATTACCAGAACATTGACGTTATCACCGCCAGCCAGAACGTGATCCAAGCCACCAAAACCGATGTCATAGGCCCAGCCATCACCGCCTACAATCCAGTTGCTTTTCGCGACAAGATCGTCGGCTTTAAGATCAAGCTGGCGGTGCGAGTAAGGTAATTCTGCACGCAGACGCGCAATGTTGCCTCGTTGACGCACGACCGCTGTTTCGCTGCTGTCGAAGGCGTCTTGCTTGATCTGATCGAGTAATTCATGTGATACAAAGTCAGAGGCCGTTTCTAACTGTGCCAGAGCATTATTGCGCTTGCTGTCCAGCGCCAGACGCATACCCAGCCCAAATTCGGCATTATCTTCAAACAGTGAGTTTGCCCATGCTGGCCCCCGGCCGTTTTTATCAACGGTATATGGCGTGGTCGGTAAGTTACCGCCATAGATGGATGAGCAGCCTGTCGCATTAGCAATCAGCAGGCGATCACCAAACAGCTGAGTAAGCAGTTTGACATATGATGTCTCCCCACAGCCAGAACATGCGCCTGAGTACTCAAATAAGGGTTGCAGCAACTGGCTGGTACGGGCATCAATGCGTTTGATATCAATACGCTCAGCTTCCGGCAGCGCCAGGAAGTAGTCATAGTTTTCCTGTTGCTGCGCAAGTTGCGGCTGCTTCGGTGCCATGTTGATTGCTTTACGGCTAGGGTCATTTTTATCACTGGCTGGGCAGGCTGTTGTACAGAGATTACAACCCGTACAGTCCATGGGTGACACTTGCAGGGTATAAGCCTTACCTTTGAAGTCGCGTTGCTTGTAGTCGGTATGCTTAAAGCCGTCAGGTGCATTTTCTAGCTGTGTCGGCTCGACGGCTTTCGCTCGAATCGCCGCGTGTGGGCAGACTAAGGTACAGATATTACATTGGGTACACAGATCATCTTCCCATACTGGGATTTCCTGAGCGATATTGCGCTTTTCCCACTGGGTGGTAGCGGTTGGCCAGCAGCCATCGACAGGGAAAGCACTGACTGGCAGTTGATCCCCTTTATCTGCCATCATCATCGCGCTGACGCGTTTTACCAGTTCAGGTGCATTCCCACTCACCACTGGAGGGCGGCGGAAAATACTGGTGGTCTTGGCCGGGATGATGACGGCCTCTAAGTGAGCGACTGTGGCGTCAACGGCGGCATGGTTTGCTTCCACAATGGCAGGGCCACGTTTGCTATAGCTTTTCTCAATTGCCTGCTTGAGTTTACCGATGGCCTCTTCCAGTGGCATCAGATCGCTAAGGGCAAAAAATCCCGTTTGCATAATGGTGTTAATGCGGTTTTTCAGGCCAAGTTGACGAGCAAGAGCGACAGCATCAATCACATATAATGTTAACTGTTTGTCGATGATAACCTGCTGAACTTCCTGAGGCAGGTGATCCCAAACGGCATTGGCGGCATGCGGGCTATTGAGCAGTAAGGTTGCCTGTGGAGCCGCTTTCTCAAACATTTCCAGCTTGTTGATAAACTGGAATTGATGACAGGCAATAAATTCAGCCTGCTGGATCAGGTAAGGGGCTTCAATCGCTTGAGGATCTATGCGTAAGTGGGAGGTCGTGATCCCGCCTGACTTTTTCGAGTCATAGACAAAATAACCTTGTGCATGTAGAGGAGTATTTTCCCCCAGCACTTTGATTGTATTTTTGTTGGCACTGACCGTACCGTCGGCGCCTAGGCCATAGAACAGGGCACGCAGACGAGTGCGTGGCTCTGTCTCAATATGAGCCGCTTGTGGCAGTGACAGATGGGTAATGTCGTCATTGATGCCAACGGTGAATGAGTGCTGGAGTGAACCCGATGCTATCGCCTGAAAGATGCCGACAGCATCAGAGGGGGTAAACTCTTTGGATGATAAGCCGTAGCGACCGCCATAAACGGCGGGTAGCTGCGTCAGGCGTTGGTCACTGAGCGCTTGCTGCAGGCTAGCGATAATATCTAGATACAGCGGCTCACCAATTGAACCTGGCTCTTTGGTGCGATCTAACACCGCAATCGTGGTAACGCTTGTTGGCATTACGGCGATTAAATGATCCAGTGAGAATGGGCGGTATAGATTAACGGTTATTACGCCAACTTTGTGGCCCAGCTTGAGCTGGTGATCAACGGCCTGCTGAACTGTCGATGAGGCGGATCCCATGACCACAATAATATCAGTGGCTTCAGGGTGGCCATAGTAGTCAAACGGCTTATATTCGCGACCCGTCAGTGCGGAAAATTGGGCCATTTTCTCAGCCACAATCCCCGGGCAGGCTTGATAATAGAGATTGGCTGCCTCTCGCGCCTGGAAAAATGTATCTGGGTTTTGTGCCGTACCGCGAATGCTAGGTGCATCCGGTGTTAAGCCTCGCTGGTGGAATGCATCAACCTGATCTTGGTTGATCATTGCGGTTAGCGTTTCGTCGTTGATCAAGGCTATTTTGTTGATTTCGTGTGAGGTTCTAAAACCATCAAAGAAATGGACAAAGGGAATTCGGCTCTCTAGTGTTGCCGCCTGACTGATCAGGGCAAAGTCATGCGCTTGTTGTACGCTGCCCGCTGCGAGCATGGCAAAACCGGTTTGGCGGACGGCCATGACGTCTGAATGATCACCAAAGATAGACAGCGCATGGGTAGCAATAGTACGGGCGGCAACATGCATCACAAACGGGGTCAGCTCACCCGCAATCTTGTACATGTTAGGGATTTTAAGTAACAACCCTTGCGAGGAGGTGAAGGTGGTTGCCATCGCTCCGGCCATCAGAGCACCGTGTACCGCACCCGCCGCGCCGCCTTCTGATTGCATTTCAATCACGCGAGGCACTTGGCCCCAGTGGTTGGTTTTCCCTTGCGATTCCCAGACTTCACAAGATTCAGACATCGGAGATGACGGGGTGATAGGGTAAATACCAATGACTTCATTACAGCGATACGCAATGGCGGCAGCGGCTTCGTTACCGTCTATCGTCGCATAGGTAGTGGGCGATAACGGTGTTAATGGGAACGTTGATTGGGAATGGATAGGCATAGCGAACTCCAGCGAACGGGCACTGTAATGGCAACGAGGAAACTTTCCTCTGATAAGCAGTTGTTTTTTCGAAAGGGAGAGTCGATCTCGGGCGATCAGCACAGGACCGACTCAAGGGGTGGGGAGGTTACACCTCAACCACCGTTAGCTGAGGTTGCGGGTTCAGCATGTTTTCCAGATCTACTTTCGCATCGCCTGTTAGCTGCAGGTTAAATTGCTGCTGTAGGAAGGCAAAGATAGCCTCGTTAACGAATTCTGGTGGGTTAGGGCCCAAGTAGATGTTCTTAATGCCCAAATTAAAGAGCGCCAGCAGGATTAACACCGCTTTTTGCTCCATCCAAGAGAGAACAATATTCACAGGTAAATCATTAACCGGTACGCCCATCGCATCACTCAAAGCCAAGGCGATCATTACCGCACCGTAGCTGTCGTTACACTGACCAAGGTCGAGGTAACGTGGGATTTCAGTACCAGGTACTGTTCCGAAGTCGTGGTCGTTAAAACGGAACTTTCCACATGATGAGGTCAGAATGATGCAATCATCAGGGATAGATAGCGCTAGTTCACGGAAGTAATCATTTGGTTTACCCGGTTTGTCACAACCAGCAACCACGAAGAACTGCTTAATTTTTCCTGCATTTACCGCGTCTAGGATCTGTGGTGCTAAGCCAAGAATCGTCTTGTAGTTGTGGCCAGTCATCAGGGTCTCTTCACTGTCGAAGCCCTCGATATCCGGCAGACTTAGCGTGTGCTCAATAATTGGCGCAAAATCATCTTCTAACTGGCGACAGTTATCGATACCGACAATACCGTAGCTATAAAGACGATCAGCGTAATCAGCGCGGCCTGTTGGTGGCACAATACAGTTAGTCGTCACAATGATGGTACCGTTCCATTTCTGGAATAGTTGTTTTTGGTCGAACCAAGCTTTACCTACATTACCCTTTAGATGGCTATATTTACGTAGCTCTGGGTAGCCGTGAGCGGGTAACATTTCAGAGTGGGTATAGATATTGATGCCCTTGCCTTCAGTGGCAATCAGCAAACGTTCAAGCAGCTCAAGATCGTGACCTGTTACGAGGATACCCTTACCTTCCGCTTGGTTTTGCGGTACGCAGACAGGAGTAGGGATCCCGAGGCGGTTATGGTGGGCTTCACCAAGGCGTGACATCATCTCACTACCCGCGCCACCAATTTTCATTAGCTGGGCAATATGTTGGTCGAAGCTGAAGTTCACATTGGTTAAAGTGAAATACAGTGTTTCAGCAATGACATCATCAACAGATTTGGTATCGGCACCAAGGTCGTTGGCGTGAGTACGGTATGCTGACAGGCCTTTCAGGCCAAAAATCATAATATCCTGAAGGCGAGATAGGTTTTCATCTTTACCGCATGTACCTTGAGTTTTACCGGTACTGCCACAACCACCCGTTTGTGCCATTGAGCACTGGTGGCAGAACATTGCTAGGTTCGACATGATTGCATTCCTTAAAGGTGTATTTGTTTTGCAACTTATAGGGCGAGAATACGAGGATGATCTGTATCCGTCATTGATCAAGATCATTTATCGACAAATAACATGTATATTAAATGTCATTTTTAAGTCCGCTGGTGGATTTCTATGCGTTGATAGGCGTCGCGGTTAATATATTAAAATGCACCTGAAAGCATATGATTATTACGTATATCACCAGTTGGGCAGGCGAGGTATCGTTGAGAGACGAAAACAGGGGAAATGAAGTCGGGGGCTTGCTATTAAAAAAGGACGCGAGGCGTCCTTTAACGGGGGAATGTTGGTGTTAACTAATCGTGCTTAGCCAGCGATCTTAGTCAGGATTTTCTTCAGTAGCTGAATACGCGGCTCGATGCTATCTAGCTCTAGGTATTCGTCAGCACTGTGGAAGCCTGCACCTATAGGACCAAGGCCATCCAGTGTCGGGATACCCAGCACGGCTGTCAGGTTAGCGTCTGAACCGCCACCTACAGACTGCCAAGTAATGTCGATACCCACTTCTTTACCCGTTTCTTCAACCATCGCCATCAGTACTTCGGTTTTTTCTGATGGTACCATTGATGGTTTATGCGCTTCACGGTCAACGGTGATCGTAACGCCTTCAACGAATGGGGTTTCAGTCAGTGCGCGGATAGTGGCATCAGCCGCTGCGTACTCATCGTTATCCCAGAAACGGACATCAATGACGGCTTCTGCGTGATCCGGAACGATGTTCGCGCCAGCACCGCCTTTCACAACACCTACATTTAGAGTGGTGCCTGTCTCGAAGTTAGTCAGGGCATTAACGGCTAGAATCCAGTTTGCCATTTCAGTGATTGCACTGCGGCCATTTTGCGGTTCATTACCCGCGTGAGCCGCTTTACCAGCAAACGTCAGACGGTAGCGAGCCATCCCTTTACGGGCTTTAACCAATGAGCCATCGGCACGAGCCGCTTCTGCAACCAGTACGTTTTTCGCGTTTACCGCTACGCTCTTAAGCCATGTTTCAGAATGCAGAGAGCCGATCTCTTCGTCTGGGTTCATACATACGCAGATAGACAGTTTATCGAGGGTTTCTTTGTCCATTTCACGCAGTACGTAAACGACGTTCAGCAGGCCAGATTTCATGTCTGAAACGCCTGGACCATACGCGCGTTTTTCATCAAAGGTCATCGGACGTGCAGCAACAGTACCAATTGGGAAAACGGTATCCATGTGGCCAATTAGCATCACATCAATTGTCTCAGCATCTGGCTTATTACGGACTTCAAGACCGGTGCCTGCAATACCGCAGTCAATACGCTTAACGTTCCAACCTAAGTCGAGGTACTTCTCTTCCATTTGGTTAGCAATCACTTCGATACCTTCTTTAGTTAGGGTACCGCAGTCCACATCGATCAGTGGGCGTAGTTCTTCCAAGTAATCTGGTAGTGAGAAACTCATAGTAGCTCCAGAAATATTCCCTTTAGTGGGAGGGTATGAATAGTGATAGAAAAGAGGAGGCAAGCCCCCTCTTTTGACAAATTATACGAACAAGTTCATGACCAGCATGGCGCCGAAGGCATTCACAACAGAAATGGCGATCATGATAGGGATATAACGGCCTTCTGTACCGATAGGGCCAAGGATACGGCCAAGATACTGAACCTGAGAACCCATCAAGTAGATCGCAGGCGCTAAGATTGCAATGTGGCTACCGTCTAGGATACCGGCATCAAACAGTGAAATAACCACACCAACAGCGCCACCCATTGACATCCATGCACCAATCAATACGGCAGCAGCTTCGCCAGGAAGACCAAATACCGCCATAACAGGAGAGAAGACGCTACCCATCAGGTCAAGGGCACCTGTGATTTGAAGCGCTTTGATGATAACGAAAGCCATAAGTACGTTAGGAACCGTCGACATAGTCGCAATGTTCCAGCCTTTCTTGGCGCCTTCAACGAAAATATCAGTCACCATTGGTTTTTTAGCTGCGCTCATTATGCGGTCTCCCCTTTTAGTTCTTCATTTTTGTCAGATTTGCCTTCAGTAATATTCAGGTAAACGCGGAACAGGTTTGCACCGACAAATTTGAACGCGAACATCACGATAACAGCCATACCAATAGAGGCCGTAACCGCAGGGGTACCGTCACTGTTAGCAAGGGTGAACAATACGGCGCCAGAAGAGAAGAAATTAACAATGGTTGCGCCAGCAGAGAATTGGAACATAGTGAAGATATCAGCTTCACGCTTAGTCAGGTGACCTTCATCTTTTAGCTGACGGGTCATTGCTGCGCCTGCATCGGTACTTTGTAGTGATGCAATCAAAGCCAGACCAGTGCTGCCTGGAATGTTCATTAGAGGGCGCAGAAGTGGAGTAAGAAGTTTACGCGCCGCGTCTAGTGCACCGTAGTGCTCCAGTACGTTGATCATACCAAGGGCAAACATAACCGTAGGGATCAGTGTCAGGGCAAACATGAAGCCGTCACGTGCACCGTTACCACCTTTACCACGCATGCTGGTTGTCGCAGTTTGAATGCCATCGGCGGTTTCATTGACGGTATGGACTAGGCTACCAAACGAACCGTTTAGGGTCGTGAAATCGAAAACACCGTACCATTCGTTAGACTGCAGTGCGCCTGAGAAAAAGACCACGGCAAAGGCGAGGGCAATGTAACTGCCGATTGTAACTTTGCGACCCTGCTCTGCGGGATTGCTCATATATACCTCTTGGGAATCAAAAAAAGCCAAATTGGCAAAACTAAATCAAGTAACAACATTTCACATCCTGTTAAGAAGATGCTGTTGATGAAAAGCATTAAACGCGGCTATTTTCGCTGATCATGCGGGGAATAATTTGACTGGGGTCAATCTGTGCTACTGAAAGTGTATGTCGGCAGGGAAATGACTAAGATTTGTGAGCTTGATCTACATTAATATCCCATTCACATAAGTTTACAATTAAAGTTGCCATTTAAAATGCTATATGAATGTTTTTTCATTATTAATTAGTTGGTTAAATAAGGTGAAATCATCGTATATTGGTGCTGTTATACCGTTATGCCTGCTAGAAATATTTAATTATGACGGCTTCATCTTAGTCAGCTGATATAACGCTAATATATAAATTCAGTTGCTTATGGTGCAGTATTATCGAAAAAAAAAGAGCACCGAAGTGCTCTTTTTATATCAACAACGGTAGCGGTTATGCTGTTTGCTGCTGACCAACAATACGTGCGTTATCGTCTTCTTGAGACGCCTCGACGGGTGGGCAGCGGTCAACAAACCAACCCATGTAAGATGTCACAATAGTCACAATGATACAGACGAAGCTGAGCCACATGAACGGTGCGTAGGAGAAGGTTGCAACACCTAAGATACTCGCCATATAAATACCGTTATCACTCCACGGCACCATACCAGACGTTAGCGTGCCACCGAATTCAGCATTACGCGATAGGTTCTTGCGCTGGTAACCTAGGCGATCGTAGTTTTTCGCACAGATTTTTGGTGTCAGGATGAGAGAAACGTACATCGCTGAGCCAAAAACATTCCCTAAAAATGCAGTAGCAATGGTTGATACAGACAGGCTACCTGCCGAATTTACACGGCTTTCGAAAAGTTTGGCAACAGTTTGTAGAACACCCACTTTGTCTAGCAGTCCACCGAAGCCCAGACCAAATACGATCACAGCCACAGAGCTTAGCATCGATGCCATACCACCACGATTTAGGATTGAATCAATGAAGTCCACGCCTGAATCGATAGAGAACGGTGCCCATGCGGTGTTAAAGGCAAGTAGCGGATCCATACCTTGAACCATGACGGCCCAAACAATGCCCAGTAGTGAACCTAGCGAAATAACTGGGAATGATGGAAGGCGCATCGCTAATAGCGCAAGGACGATAATAACAGGCACAAAGGAAAACGGAGAGATTACAAATTGCTGATCCATTGCTGCAATAACCATATCTACCTGAGACATGTCGACATTGCCTGCATAGTGGAAACCTACCGCAGTGAACAGGATTCCGGTGATGACATAGCTGATCAGTGCGATGGGTAGCATCCCCTTAATATGCTCAACAATTTCAACGTTTGACATTGAAGAGGCGAGGATCACTGAGTCAGACAGTGGTGACATTTTATCACCGAAGTAACAACCAGACAGTACCGCACCGGCAGTCATTGGCGCTGGGATCCCCAGGCCTTGACCAATACCCATCATGGCGATACCAGCAGTACCCGCCGCGCCCCAAGAGGTCCCGGTTGCTAATGCTGTCATCGAACAGATGAGCATTGTCGCGAGAAGGAAAATAGACGGGTCAATGGCTTTTAGACCGTAATAAATGATGGTCGGTACGATACCACCTGCAATCCAAGTGCCGACGAGTGAACCAACAGCGAGCAGAATCAATACCGCACCAAGTCCATTTGAAATTCCCGTCGTCGCCGCTTTTTCGAGCGATTTATAGCTATGTCCTAGCTTGATGCCCAGCGCCATGATGATAAACCAGCCGATGTAGAGAGCAAGCTGGATCGGTAAATTGAGTTTTGCGGTGAAAGAGAATGCCAGCGCAAGAAACATACCAAGGGCAAGTATAACCTGTGCTATCGATGGCAGTTTTACAGTCTGTTTGTTCATGCTTTTAACCTCGTAAGTTAGAGCCTGTAATGGAGAAGCCTCGTAATGTTGTGTAATAGATGAGGCTAATTATTAAACAGTGTTATGGCCAAATGACCAAATGTAGGGTTACAGGGGTAATTCCCGGCCACTCTAACGGATTGTACTTAGCGGGGCGATAAATAATGTCACTTTCTGTGATCTTGTATAGATATTGCTGTGAGGTGTATAAAAATTCATATTAATTCTTTGGTTTATTGTTAATTACGCGTGTTAATGTTGTGTTGCCGCTGGTCTCTTAAAGAAACTCAATTTATTAAAACTCTCCAATTGTTAGACGATTAAACCAAGATTCATCGGAATGCCTAGTGTTGTATCTAACATTAGATGTGCTTTATAGGTTATCAGTGTGATGGGAAATGATCAAAAATAGTGTTGATTTCAAAAAAGGCAACTATATAGCAAAATGCCTAATTGATAGCCATAAGTGGTAGGTAACGTGATCTAAACTGGCTTTATTACTTTATTTTGCTGCGTTCTAGCCCGATAATTCACCAAGTGTTTGCTGGTGGTTATATGGAAATAAAGATCAAATGTGATGAGCTTTGCCGTTTTGGTTTACATTAATGTGAATATTTTTACGGTTTTTTTGCATATTCTGCTTGTGTTTCGAGCCTGAAATAATTATAGATGGGAGCTGTTTGTCGTTATAACTATCGGTAATCGCTAGTATGTTTGTTATCAGTCTTTGCCAATAGTTATACCGATAGATAATGTTCAGGGAGTGTTGTGCACATGATGAAAGTAGGTTTAGTGGGTTGGCGAGGCATGGTGGGCTCTGTCCTTATGCAGCGTATGGTGGAAGAAGGTGATTTTAATGTTATTGAGCCTGTATTCTTCTCAACGTCTCAGATTGGGATTCCAGCGCCAAATTTTGGTAAAGATGCCGGAGTTCTTCAGGACGCATTTGATGTAGAAAGCCTGAAAAAGCTGGACGCTATCATTACCTGCCAAGGTGGCAGCTATACCGAGCAAGTGTATCCGGCACTGCGTCAAGCTGGCTGGAAAGGATACTGGATTGACGCCGCATCCACGCTGCGAATGAAAGATGACACGATCATCGCACTTGATCCGGTGAACTTCGATCAGATGCAACAGGGTCTGCACAATGGCGTGAAGACGTTTGCGGGGGGCAATTGCACCGTTAGTTTGATGCTGATGGCGGTTGGCGGTCTTTATCAAGCGGGTTTGGTCGAGTGGATGACATCTCAAACCTACCAAGCAGCCTCAGGCGCTGGCGCTAAGAATATGCGCGAGTTGATCAGCCAGATGGGTGTAATCAATGATGCGGTATCGAGTGAGCTTGCTGATCCATCGACATCAATCCTTGATATCGATCGTAAAGTGGCTGATGTTATGCGCTCAGCGTCTTTCCCATCACAAGAATTTGGTGCACCACTTGCTGGCTCATTGATCCCATGGATTGATGTGAAGCGTGATAATGGTCAGAGCAAGGAAGAGTGGAAGGCCTCTGTTGAGACCAACAAGATCCTTGGTCTAGATGGTCAGCCTATTCCAATTGATGGCACCTGTGTACGCATTGGTGCGATGCGTTGTCATAGTCAGGCGTTGACACTGAAGCTGAAGAAGAATGTACCGCTTGATGAAATAGAAGAAATCATCGCGTCTCATAATGACTGGGTAAAAGTGATCCCGAATGACCGTGACATCACGGTACAAGAGCTGAGCCCAACAAAAGTGACTGGCACGCTATCTGTACCTGTAGGTCGTCTGCGTAAACTGGTCATGGGTGATGATTACCTGAATGCCTTTACGGTCGGTGATCAGTTGCTATGGGGTGCTGCTGAACCATTACGCCGTACGCTGCGTATTATTCTGGCTGAGCAGCAGTAACCATTTTGGTTTACTGAGATAAAAAACGCCTGCAATTGCAGGCGTTTTTTATGAATGTCGTTTATCGACTGGAATTATGCAGCTAGGTTTTGAGCTACAAATTCCCAGTTAACCAGTGCCCAGAAACCATTCATGTAGTCTGGACGTAGGTTACGGTAATCGATGTAGTATGCGTGTTCCCACAAATCAACAGTTAGAAGCGGTGTTACACCGTCTTCTGTCAGCGGTGTCGCTGCGTTAGACGTATTAACGATATCGAGTGAACCGTCCGCTTTTTTAACTAGCCAAGTCCAAGAAGAACCGAAATTGTTGATCGCTGAATCGGTGAATTTTGCTTTAAATGCGTCAAAAGAACCGAATGCTTTAACAATCGCATCTGCAACTTCACCTGTTGGCTCACCGCCGCCATTTGGGCTTAGGCAGTGCCAGTAGAAGGTATGGTTCCAGATTTGAGCCGCATTGTTAAATACGCCACCCGTTGATGTCTTGATGATTTCTTCTAGTGATTTCTCAGCAAGCTCAGTGCCTTCGATAAGACCATTCAGTTTAACCACGTAAGTGTTGTGGTGTTTGCCGTGGTGGTACTCAAGAGTTTCTTGTGAGATGTGTGGCTCAAGAGCATTAATTGCGTAAGGTAGAGCGGGTAGTTCGAATGCCATTGCTCGATTCTCCATTTGAGTGAAGGGGGACCCCTCGACATTGCTTCCAGTTGGCTGAGGCCAACTTATTATTTGAAACTGACTAGCCTCACGTCGTTCATTATACCAATAGGGAGATGGCGGATGTGTGACTGTGAAAATCATTTTAGCAAGTTTTTACTTTATTAAAAGAGTTGAGTGAAAAAAAGATGAGGAAAAAGCGTTTACAGTGATGGCGTGCTATCTTGCTATAAAAAATAGCCTTACAACTAATAGGCGTTTTTTTCCGGCGCGTGACCAAGTAGAATGAGTGTTGTAACATTCAATTTATAAGTAAAAGGTCGTAAGAGGAAGCTATGGAAACCATCGACAAAATTAAACAGCAGATCGCTGAAAATGCTATTTTGCTGTACATGAAAGGTTCGCCAAAACTGCCAAGCTGTGGTTTTTCATCTCAAGCTGCTCAAGCGCTGATGGCATGTGGTGAAAAATTTGCTTATGTCGATATCTTACAAAATTCAGATATTCGCGCCGAGCTACCTGCTTATGCACAATGGCCAACATTTCCTCAGCTATGGGTTGACGGTGAACTCATTGGCGGTTGTGACATTATTATCGAAATGTTCCAGAAAGGTGAGCTTCAGCCATTGGTTAAAGAAGCGGCTGAGCGTCGTGATAGTACCGCTGCTGAATAATTAGTCATAACAACCCTGTTATTGATGAAATAATATCGTGGCTGGTTAGACATTAGAAATACCCTTGGAAATCCCTGCTAATGGGCATCAAGGGTATTTTTTTTGATATATTCCCGAACCTATTCACCCAGTAAATCTTGTTGTTGCAAGATACGGCTACGCTCACGCAATGTTGATAATGCATTGCTATCAGCGTCAAGTTGATGATTTATCGCATCTTGTTCAATTAACGCCAGAGGTTGAGCCAGCCATTCGCATTCGAGCATGCGCGCAGCCCCTTTCATTCGATGGGCTATATCGCTGACAGCGGTGACGTCATTTTTTCGAAATGCTTGTTCGAGGCGTGCTAAATCGTGCTGGTGGTTATCTCTAAACTCTTCCATTAAGTGATCTGCTACTAAAGGGTCATCAAAGATGGCGATAATTTTGTCGCGATCTAATTGGTGATTTGACGTTGTTTTATTGATTGATAATGTGGGTATATGAGTGCTAATACTCGGAGAGATAGCGGATAGCTCATCGGGCTGAATATCGGTGTTGTTGCTCAGGTCATGGGTGATATCACCAAATAACAGGCCAAACTCATTGGAGGTATTGGCTTTCACTTGATCATGAGTCTGCTTCATTACCGAGGTTTGCCATTTGCTGATCATTTGACCCAGATGACTCAGTGAAACGGGCTTGATCAGGAAGTCACTCATTCCGGCTTTAAAGCAGCGGTTATCTTCGTCCTGCATGGCGTTGGCAGTTAATGCAATAATGGGCAGGCCATTGACCGGTTCATCGAGAGGTGAATCAACATCATGTTGCCAGAGATAGCTTTGTGAGAGGGTTGGGCCAAATTGTTGATTCAGCGACTTCGCCAAGTCCTGAGTGTTGGTTGACTGGGCTTGGTGACGAATATCAATTTCTTGCTGGCGTATTGTCGTCGCGAGGGTGTAACCATCCATTTCCGGCATGTGGCAATCACTGAGCAGTAAGCCATATTTGTGGGTTGCCAGCGCCTCAATGGCGAGCTGTCCATTATTGACAATATCGGCATGAATACCGAGTTTGGTTAATTGCTTGGCAATTACCTGCTGGTTTATCGGATGGTCTTCAGCCACCAGTACCAGTCGATTATTGGCTTCAGCTGCCTCTCGGCTTTCGGTCATCGCGGTGGTCAGTATGGGAGCCATTGATACTGACGATACATTGCTGATGGGGTATCTCATGACATGGTATAAATTATCAGGAAGTAATGGATTGACTGACAAACACCAGTGATTATCTCTTGGCTCTGGTGATAGCATGGGGTTTTGATTGATGATAATGAGCGTTGATGATGCGGTATTGCGAGCAGGCTTATTGAGTGATGAAGCAAGCTGTTGCCATATCGATAGGGCGATAAATACATAATCGGGTTGCTGCGATGCAATGATATCAATAATGGCTTCGGTTGGCATTTGGGTAATGAGCTTAACCGTAATACCTTGATATTGGAGGTAGTGATATAAATCTTCTCGTTGAATAAAGTAGCCAACCACTAACGCGTTACGTTTTTTGTGAATAGTGGGATCGGTGGGCGTCGTAATGGTTTCTGCTACGACAGGTAAGGGAACCACAATACTGAATGTACTGCCTTTGCCTACTTCACTACTGAGACCTATTTCGCCATGCATTTGTTCCACTAATTTCTGCGCAATGGCAAGCCCTAAACCGGTACCGCCAAAGCGACGACTTGTGCTTTGATCGGCTTGTTCAAACGGTTGAAAGAGCGTTTGCTGTTGTTGCTCAGAGATGCCGATACCTGTGTCTTTGACACTGAAACGGACCCGTTGAATCGATTCTATTTCCTGATTATGTTCATCTTCAATGACGTCAACGTTCAGCGAAACGGTGCCTTGTTGAGTAAATTTGATGGCATTATTGAGGAAATTATTCAGAATTTGATGCAGCCGGATATCGTCAACCAAATGAGTCTTCGCCAGAGCCGGATCTTGCCAATAGCTAAAGGCCAGGCTTTTTTGCTGGGCATGTATTGACTGAGGCTGGATGATTTTGGCCAGAGCCTGACTGAGATTAACTTCGGTTGGATCCAGTTCTAGTTTTCCTGCTTCAATTTTTGAGAAGTCTAAAACGTCGTTAACAATGTGCAGCATGTTACGGGCTGACTGGGTCAGACCACCGTGTAAGTTGAGCAGTTCGTCATTGAGTGGCTGAGCGGCCATCAATTCCAGTAACCCGAGAATACCGCTGATCGGCGTGCGAACTTCATGGCTGATGGTGGCTAAAAACTGAGATTTGGCAGCGGTCGCCTCTTCTGCTTTATGGCGGGCTGACTCTAGTGCTAGTTGCTGTTGTTTTAATAGTGAAATATCGGTAATGACGGTATTCCAGTAATATCCGCCTTCTTCACGGGGGGTGATGCGAGATTTCAATTGTATCCATTTTGGGGTACTGTCTTGCGTACTGCTAATCGCCACCTCTCTTTCCCAGTGCCCTAACGTGCAAGCGGTTTTCATAGTGCATTCAAGTTGTGTCAGATCGTTGATTTGTAGTTGACGCAACAGAGTATCGGGTACATGAAAGAGTGTCTCTGCTGATATATTGAGCAATTCACGGACTCTGGCACTGATAAATGTATAGTGAAATTCGAGTGGCGAGTCAGGATCAGACTGAACATGTTGTAATACGATCCCATCCAGATTATCAGCAAGGTGTTGTAGTCTTTTTTCAGCTCGTTTGGCACGTTTTTCAGCGGCTTTTCGTTGTTGGATCTCTTGTGCCATTTTTCGGTTCCAGCTAATGATTGCAATAAGAATAATCATGCCAAAGGTAATAAGCAGCGCGGCCCACTTTGCCACCTCCATTGGCGCGAGTCCTTCCTGATAGTCGAAGGTCAGCCATTTATGCTCAAGTCGGTTGATCTCTTCGGGCGGGATACTGGCCAGCGCTTTATTGATGATATTGAGTAGAATGGGGTGGCGGTAATTGACCGCAAAACGCAGCGGTAGCAGGTTTTTTTCTTCGATTTGCCCCATCATTCTGAATTGACCAATATAGTCGCTTTGCAGTAACGGCGAGGCATGATGTAGTGATGTCAGAACTTGGTCTATATCCTCTTTTTGCAATGCTTGAAATGCACGGGCCTGATTGATGAAAGAGACGGCTTTACAGTTTGTGCATAGCTCAGGCAGTTTGTCGATGCCATCCGATCCTGTGATGATACCCACCCGGGTGGCTTGGTGACTTAACAGGCTGCTGAGAGAGCTGTCTGCCAGACCAAATAGCACCCAAGGCTCATTAGTATAAGGGGTTGAAAAATACATCTGCAAGCTATCTGTCGGCGTTTCTGATACCGATGAGAGCATCATGATGTTGCCGTTAATAAACGATTCTCTCAGCTTAGGATAGCTGCGCTCAGAGATAATATTGAATTTAATGCCTAGTTCATTACTCAGGATTTTCAGCAAATCGGCACTCAGGCCGGAATGGCGCTGTTGGCTATCGAGAAAATCAAAGGGGGACCAGTCGGCATGAACGCCGATAGAAATATAAGGATGGCGATCTAGCCAGTTTCGTTCTTCTTGGCTGAGCTTGAGATGGCCGTAATTGGTAAACATGTTGATCTGCTCTGGGCTTAGCCATTGGTTGTAGATCGCATTGAGGCGATTCTCTCTGAGGTCTTCTAGTGCAAAGTTAATCCGGGTGATGAGCTTATGTTTTCCTTTGGGGGTGGCAAAATGCAGGTGATTAGTGGGGAGATCTGGCAGAATAGAGAGCTCAAGACCAGAAGTGGTGGTCTGTTGCAGTAGGTCAGATAACACTACGGTATCGCCGATATAGCCGTCAGCAGCGCCTGTCTTAACTGCTTTCAGCACATCTTCGCTCCCCGATACGGTGAGTAATTTCGCCGTTGGCAAGAAGCCAGGAAGCAGTTCCTGAAGTGCAAACCCTTGTTCGGTAGCAATGGTTTTCCCTCTCAGCTCCTGATAGCGATTAATGGGATTATTGCGAGTGATGATGCCCCGACGAATGGAGAAGATGGGTTCACTGAATGTCATATATTGCTGGCGGTTAAAGGTTGAGGTGACCCCTGGCAGTAAATCTAAATCGCCCTTTTGGAATGCTGCGAGCACTTCGTCATAAGAGGGATAGATCCTGATTTGTACGGTGAATTCAGCGTGGTCGGCAACCTGTTTGATAATATCAATCAGCAGCCCACTGATTTCATTTGATGTCACATTCGTTCCCTTGGTTTTTATATTCGTCGTGACCGATGGGCTGATAAAGCTGTAGGGCGGCATATCAAAGCCGGGTAATCCCACCCGAATAACCGGCTTAGTGTTGACATATTGAGTAGAAACGCTCTGCTCGGCATGGGCAGCTGGTAGGAAAATCGTCACGATAAACAGGGTCAATAAATAACCCGTTAGGTTAGCGCTAGTGAGTGGGAATAAAGCGCGTTGCATCATCGAATCCTTGCGTTTGAGGCATCGTCAGGTTTGCGGATGAACCGCTAGCTTGATACCGGCTGGGTGAGCAGCGGTTGCGGTTTGAGTGTTGTCACTGCGGCGGCCTGCAGCCGTGACAGGGTGGGAGCAGTAGAACGCTGGATCGTATCGATTATCTGGCGTGTGGCTTGTGTCCCATCGGTATGTTCTAACTGGAGGTAGCCTCTAAATAAAAGGTAACCAGCTTCATAATCGATGATCTCTGTTTCATTGACCTGGTTGAATAATGCCAGTGCTTGCTGATGATTGCCGATCAATAGAGCCCGCCAACCAAGCAGAGTTTTCAGAATACCTTTTGAGTTAATTCGGCTTTGGGGATTCTTGCAAATCCGCGCCCAGGCTCCATCTGGTTTCCAGTTTTTCAGAGCTTGCTCTTCGTCTTGATGTTTAAGGGTCACGAGATCGGCAAATAGCACCATACCGCGACGACCTGCGCCGTCCCACACGGAGTGAGGTAACATAAGTGCACTTTTGAATAGCAGTGGTGTTGCCTGCACAACATCATTCTTCAGGATATACAGCCAAGCAAGGTTGAGGGTTTGCTCAATATTGCTGGGGTGGAGCTGAAGAATCTGGAGGAATGTTTGCTCGGCCTCTTCCCAGCACTCAGACTCAATGCAGATAGTGGCTTTGAGGGTAAGTAATCTGACATTGTAAGGGTTTTGTTCGATCAGCTCGCTTATCTGTGTCAGCGCAGTAGCGCACTGACCTTGGTCGTTCTGGATCTCCACTCTTTTGATTTTAGCGGGCAGGAAGTCATGCACTTGCAATAAGCCCGTCAGCATTGCTTGAGCATCATCAAATTGTTGCTGAGCTCGGAGTAAATCAGCGACAAATAAAATGCCGTATTTGAGTGCCATTGTGTCTGGCGCTTTGCCGAATAAGGGTTTTACTTTCGCCAGGCCACCCGTATTAAATGCCGTTTCCAGTTGTTCACAGAAGGCACGTTTTAGTAGCCCGGATGATACTCGCTTGATGATATCTTCGGAACGAATGGGTTTGATCAGATAGCCATCGGGTTCCAATTGAGAATAACCGAAAAAGACATCTTGGCTATCGTTTGCGGTGACGATAAAGACTAATGTTCGCTGCTGGAGTAGTTGCTGATCATGAAGATACTCGAGCAGCTGCAGACCGGTGCTGCCACTGCCTAAGTTATGATCAATCAGTAAAATATCAAAATGACGCTTGCCACAGGCTGTAATCGCCCCCCTAGCATTGGAGGTACTGATGATGTTGTTCATCGGCACGCCAATTTTCATCAGCAGCGCGCGAGTGGCACTTTGGATAATATTGCTATCGTCAATAATAAGGAAGGTTGACTGGGTGAGTATATCCATATAGTCATCCCTGATAATGGTAGTTCTAATAACTATAGAACAAGGATTTACAGGAATTCGCGTTGCGACAGATTACGGTAAAAAGAGTGATGAATGACACATGGTTAGCGATGTTACTCGCAAAAAAAGCCCCCAATAATGGATTTTCCAGCTATTGGGGGCTTTTTATTCAGTGGTCTTTGGGTTGACTGGGTACTCTGGGTTTACCGAGCATTTGGATACTTACAGAACCATTGACGCTAACCAACCTGATGCAATTAATGGCAGGTTGTAGTGAATGAAGGTTGGAACCACACTGTCCCAGATGTGTTCATGCTGGCCATCTGCATTCAGGCCTGATGTTGGGCCTAAGGTAGAATCAGAGGCTGGAGATCCCGCATCACCCAGCGCAGCGGCTGTACCCACTAATGCCACGGTCGCCATTGGTGAAAAGCCAAAGGTAATGCACAGCGGAACATAAATAGTTGCCAAGATAGGAATGGTTGAGAATGACGATCCGATCCCCATGGTAACGAGCAGGCCAACAACGAGCATTAACAGAGCTGCCAGCGGTTTGTTATTACCGATAACATCAGCCAGAGAACTGACCAGCGTTTCGACCCCTCCTGTGGCTTTCATTACCGAAGCAAAACCGGCAGCAGCAATCATAATAAAGCCGATCATTGCCATCATATGAACCCCTTTGGTGAACACATCGTGGGTCTCTTTCCACTTGATCACCCCACCGAAGGTAAACACCATAAAGCCCATCAGACCGCCGACAATCATCGAGCCACTGTAAATTTGTGCGCCCAGAGCAGCCATGATCGCAATCACCGCAATGTAGACGTGGCGCATATTGATTTCTCGGTGCTCTGGCTCGTTGGCAAGGATCTTCTCTACAGAATATTCGCGTGGTTTGCGGTAGCTGAAGAAAACAGCAAGCAGAAGGCCGAATACCATCCCCATCGCAGGCAGTAACATCGCATACGGAACTTGTGCTGCGGAGACATCCAGCCCGTTATCATGGAGGTTTTTAAGCAGAATATTATTGAGGAAAATACCACCAAAACCAACCGGTAACACCATATAAGGGGTGACTAAACCGAAGGTCAGTACACACGCGATCATGCGGCGGTCAATTTTTAATTTAGCAAATACATGCAGCAGTGGCGGGATCACAATCGGGATAAAAGCAATGTGGACCGGAATGACGTTCTGTGAAGAAATGGCAAGAAGCACCAGAATGGACAGTACGGAATATTTTACCCCGGTTGCCGCCGCCGCATTTTCGTGACCGCTGATACGTTTGATGACACTCTGTGCCAGAACATCCGTAATACCAGATCGTGAAATTGCAACGGCAAAAGTACCGAGCATGGCATAGCTTAGCGCTGTGGTTGCACCACCGCCTAAGCCGCCTTCAAAGGCAGAAATGGTTTCTGCCAACGGCAGGCCACCAATAAGTCCACCTATGATGGCACTGAAGGTAAGCGCGACCACGACATTTACTCGCATTAAGGCGAGTAAAAGCATGACGCATACCGATATAACAACAGGGTTCATATATTAAGATCCATCGGTTGGGTTATGTCGTAAATTTGCATGACGCTCACATTTCGTGTGTGAGGTCTGTTCTTGTTTGGTTATGTTGTGTTGCTTTAGAACATCCAGTTTGCTGAAAATTTACAACATGTCGAGGAAAAATTAAGACTTAACCTGTATTTTATTAATATGGACGTAGTGCGATGGCATTGTGGTGAAAATTAGACGCTAAAATGGTGCTCTAGTATGCAATTTTGAATAAAACTTTCAGTTTTGTTGTGATGGCATTCACAAGAAAGCCAGCTGATGAGCTGGCTTTTTATTGGGATTATCGTGGATTCGCTTAGCGATAATACCGTGTTACGGGGCTGGTGTTAGGGAGAGAATCGCGCTATTTGTGACGGTGAGACTGGTGCCGTCACCGTTGATCAGGCTTGCCGATTGTCCCTGCATTTCTGGTGTCGCAGGCTTACCAGGGGCGAGGATGGTTTCAGTCATAAAGCTGCTGTGCCCGCCTACGGTAAAGAAAGCCGCTGCTTTAAGAGGACTATCGCCAGAGATACTGGTGGTTGTTGGTGTTAAGCCGAGCTGATCCTCTGAAACAAGGTTAACCGTCCCTGCAAATGGCGAATAAGGTTGCAAGATGGTAGTGCCTTCAACGACCGAACCGGGTGTGCCAGGTACGGGAAGGGCGTTGGGTATGGTGCTATCACCTTGTGTCATCGATAAGTAAACCGGCGTTGACTCACTGACTAACGGTGCATGGTTGAGTGGATCTACCGTGTCCAAGATAGTTTGCGCCGCGTAGGCAAACTGTGAGAACAAGCTGTAGGTCATCGCCAATTTTGTTAGTGACTCTTCCGTTCCTGCATTAATTAAGTCTTTCTCATAGCGTGCATAGCAAAGGGGGTAGGCCATAGGGTTCTCACAAGACTGTTTAAACTCGTCGTTGCTGGCTGCTAATAAGTTACCTTTGACAAAATCACCAAATGCGCCTGAACCAAGTAATAAATACGGAATACCCGCTCCGGGGTTTGCCAGTGCCAGTTTGTTGATGTTGAAGAACACAGCATCTGCTTGCGGATCCCCCACAGTTCTATTTGCCACGTAGCCTAAATCAATTCCGGTCATTGCCCCTAATGAGTGGCCAACAAAATCGACCTTCTCCGCCGGATTTAACCAACCTAGCTCCCCCATTGCTGTGCCATTACCTGTGGCAATATTGGCCAATAGCCGACCGATAGCCACCCGCAAGTTAACTTGATCGGTAATGCTTTGGCGTAAGTTATCTCGTCCTACTGGTAGGTAACTCAAATTGAGGTAGATGCTTGGATCCGATGACGCATTGATCGTTCCGGTAGGTGTTTTGATCCCTCGAGTACCGTGTAGCGGCAAGTCGATAGCAAAAATAGCATGGCAACCGCTCCCAATGATCTGATCGGGGAGGTTACTGCTCGCTAAGACCTTTTTGCTGGAGGTGATGCCATGCTGAAAAATAGTGACGCTATTTGCCCCTATATTGTGACACTTTTTATCACTAGGGAAAATAACGGTGTACTCGACATCTTGCACCGATTTTAGCTTGGGGACGGGACTATAACGGGTGATCAGGCGTTCTTCGTCCAGTTGGCTACCGTCAGATAAGGTGATGATCTGCCCCGTGAGCAAGGGTAATACTTTGAGTTGTACGGCCGGATCCGTTGCAACGTTTTCAAGATCGTCGGCACTAATGCCGAGCTCTGTGAGTTGCTGCATCACAGTGGCTTTATCGGCGTCACTGGCGTTGGCCATCACATGTTTAATTTTAGCTAGACTTGGCATACCACTTTGCCATGGAGTCGCCGCAAATGTTGCTGGGTTGGTTTCAAGGTAATAAGGCAAGCTGACGGTGCCGGTGTAAACCTGATTATCCGCTGCTGTCGTTGGTTTTTCAGTAGAGCGCGCCGGGGGCGTCATATTGAAAATTTTAGCGAGATCACCCGCGGACACATTCTTATCGATCGCGGTTCCGGTCCAGACGTTTTCAGCGCCTTCGGACAGTGCCAGCGCTGAGGCCGCTTTTGCTGCGTACATCACATCACCGACAGAAGCGGTCGTAAACCAATTGGTAAAGATGATCTTATCTTTATCGACGCCAGTGGCGGCAAACGTTGCTTCACTGAGATGAGCAATTTGCTGAGCGGGCTCAAGGGCCATATCTGGCGTAGGGGTCGTTGATTTTAGTACCGCGTAGGTGTTGCTCATCCCGACCGGATTGCCTTTGGCATCTTTCAAATCCGCCGTGATGGCAAATTGATACTGACTCGCCGGTTTGAATGGTTTCAGCGGGATAACCGTTAGTGTGGTGCCTGACGCGGTCACCATAAAGTCGCCATTGGCTGCCGTCAGTGGGGTGGGTGAGGTGTTGACGTAGTCTGGTGATGTTGGATCGGCAGTTTCAAGTAAGTAGAAGCCTGCTTGTGCCGTTGTTGGGTCAAGATCGTGACCTGTAAATTCAATCAGGATAGGCTGATTGGTACTCCAGCCATCCGTTTTACCGAGGGCGACAGACGGGTCTGAAATATCGGTCAGGTAATTTTGGGATCCCACATCACCATCGGTTTTAATGGTGCCATCGACCGTATCCATCGCAAGGTAGGTCGGGGTAATTATCACCGGGTTTGACGGATCACTGATCAGATCGAATTTAATTTTGGTTTCAGCTTTAAGGCTTTCACCGATGTTTGGATCTAAGGTGGGATCGCCTGAAACAGTCGCATCATCGCCGCAGGCTGTCAGGCCCAGTGTTGACGCAATGATCAACGCAAGTAAGTGTTTGTTCATGTTATATTTCCTTTCAACTTAATAGGATGACAGCGTTAGAATTTGTAGTTAATTTGCGCAGCACCAAGCCAGGCATCATTTTCCGTACTAAATTCGTAATCTCGCCCATCCACATATTCTTCCGTGAAGGTACTTTTCTTGCCGTAAAGGTAAGTCACACCGACGTCAAAGGATAAGTCGCGGTTATAGATATAGGTAAAGCCTGCAGAATACCAGTAGCGATCCCCGTCTGGGATGCTGAGCGTTGCTTCACCGCCTTGCTCGTCGAAGGCAAAACCGGCGCGAATGATCCACTCAGGGTTGAGGGTATAGGTTGCCCCGACGGAATAGCGCAAGTTGTCGTCGTATTGCTCTTCTTTGAGTAGGCAAGTATTGTTGATGCAGTCAGCACTGGTGGCTTTTAGCTCCGTGAACTTACTCCATTGTGTCCACTGTACGCCGTAGTGAATGGCCCACTCTTTATTTAACTGATGAAAGCCACCAAATTCAGCGATGGCTGGCAAAGGCACGGAAAGATTACCGTCAGCCTTTTGGGGATTCGTTGGTGTTGCCCCTGGAATACCACTGCCTTGATAGTCGGTGAATACGCCATCAAACGATAAATCGACTTGGGAGCGATAGCTTAGGCCTAATCGGTTATTGTCATTGATCTCCCATAACGCCCCCATGTTCCAGCCCCACTCCCAAGTGTCTCCTTCAAGGTTAAGCAATGTTTGGCTTGGGTCAGTGCCGTATACTGGGGCGAGGCTGCCAAAGTGTCGAGTCAGTTCGGCATCGGCATACACGAGTGAGAAACCGAGACCGACGCTGAACTGCTCATTGATTCGCCAGGAAATATTAGGGTTAATATTCAGTGATAGGAGATCGGTCATGCCACCTAACGCGCCAAAATTACCATCTGCGGGGTAGTCGGTTGCAAAGCCGTAGTTAGAAAATAGCCCCACGCCCCATGCAAATTGGTCATTAATGGGTTGAATAAAATAGCCCGCGGGCACTTCGGCAAACGGTGCGACATTTTTGTAGGTTTGACTCGGACTGATATCGTTGGTTGACACATTAATAGCAGGGTCAATCAGCGATAGACTGCCTGATATCTCAATGCGATCAAACATCGCCATTGCTGCCGGATTTCGCGCCAGCACCGAGGCGTTATCCGCAACAGCCACTTCACCGGAAAAAGCCCGTCCAAGTCCTGATGCAGAATGTTCATTAACTTGGAAGCCAGCCGCTTGGGCGTTGATGCTCAATAGCGCGGCAGAGACGGCTATTGCAGTGTAGGAGATTCTCTTTTTCATTATTATGTTTGCCTCTTCGATCCATGAATGAAAAACGCAAGTTGGAAGTACTGAATAGGGGGATTCGAGACTAGCCATTGAGGGCTGTGGCTATGATATGGTGTATTGACGACAGTGATCGTCAGGGTGATAAATTGCCAGGGTTTATCTTTAATACCATGCCATGACAGGAAACACTCTGAAACAGTTTGGCCAGTATAAAAAGGGAATTTAGAAATGTTAATCTAGTGTAAAGTATTGTTTTGTAAAGGATGTATAATTGTTCAGTGTTTGATTGTGTGGTGTTTGACTAAATTATCGAAATTGGGGGTGTTTTTTTGATAGAAGTGTGACCAAGCCAATGTTTACGAGGCTTGGTCAGAGGTCTAATGAGTTGTTTTTGTGTTAATTATTGGTTGTCAGTCGGCTCTTCCGCTTGGGCGTCAAACAGTGGCCAGCCGCCCAGCCTCTTCCATTTGTTAACAATTTCACAAAATAATTCAGCCGTACGTTCCGTATCGTAAAGTGCTGAATGTGCCTCTTTGTTATCAAAGGGTATGCCAGCAGTGGCGCATGCTTTAGCTAAAACGGTCTGTCCAAACGCTAATCCGCTGAGAGCGGCAGTATCAAATGTAGCAAAAGGGTGGAAAGGATTGCGTTTCAGTTTGGCTCGCTCAGAGGCCGCCATCACAAAGCTATGATCAAAGTTCGCATTGTGGGCGACCATGATTGCACGAGAGCAATTTTCTGCTTTCTGTTCTTTGCGGATTTGCTTATAGATCTCTTTGAGCGCCGTTTCTTCAGAGACCGCCCCCCGTAATGGGCTGAAAGGGTCACGGATACCGTTAAATTCCAACGCTTCTTTATGTAGAACGGCACCTTCAAAAGGAGAAACGTGAAAATGTAAGGTGGTTGCGGGTTTTAGCCAGCCATCTTCATCCATCTGCAAAGTAACCGCACAGATCTCTAGAAGCGCATCGGTTTTAGCGTTGAACCCTGCGGTCTCAACATCCACTACCACAGGAAAGTAGCCGCGAAAGCGACTTTTTAGAGTATTTAGTTCGTTATCTTGGCTCATAACACGGCAAAAAATAAAAAAATAGTCGGCTATTATGTCAGATTCAGCCACTGAGCTAAACCTTTAGCTTTCAATGAACGTCTCATAATAAAAAGCGCGATGATTAAAGATTTTTTCTGTTAAGCAGATACAATACTCTCAAATCAATAAATGCTGCCGCCAACGTTCGGCGGTCTGACCTTGGGCTGTAGTGGGCTGATAAAATATGGCTAATACAACAATGACATTTTACGGTGTAATGGCGATATTGAGCATGACACTAAGCACAAGTGCTGTCGCTCGGCAGTTGTATGTCGCTGAACCGGCTCAATCAAGCTGGAAGGTGGCCGTCGATACGCCCTTAGAATGTAGAATGCTACACGCTATTCCTAATTATGGTGAAGCGCAATTTACGTCTCGTGCCAGTAAGAAAATCAACCTTGATTTTGAATTGAAAATGCGCCGTCCGATGGGTGAAACTCGGGATGTTAATTTGGTGTCGATGCCACCACGCTGGATGCCAGGGGATGCTGCCGAGCGGATTACCAAGCTGACATTCTTCAAACAGTTTGATGGCTATGTTGGCGGTCAGATTGCTTGGGCGATGTTGTCAGAGCTAGAAGATGGTCGTTACCCAACATTCAGTTACCAAGATTGGCAGCAACGGAATAAGTGGGTTGAGGTTTCGTTGTCAGCCGTCGCGTTTCAAACACCTTACAATCAGTTCAGCCAGTGTATTGATAATTTATTGCCTTACAGTTTTGATGACATTGCTTTTACTGTTTTGCATTACGAACAAGACAGTGAAGATCTGAACAAAGCCTCGCAACAACGTCTTGCCCAGATCTCGGATTTTGTCCGCTATAGTGATGATGTCGATCTGGTGTTGGTGGCAACCTATACCGATTCGACCGGGGGAAAGAATACTAACCAAGCATTGTCTGAACGCCGAGCGAAAAAATTGGAAGCATATTTTATGGCGATGGGATTGCCAAAAGATCGGATTCAGGTTGAAGCTTACGGAAAGCGTCGTCCAGTTGCGGATAACAGTACCCCGATCGGGCGGAATAAAAACCGCCGCGTTGTGATTTCTCTTGGTCGAACCTTGCTCTAATGTTGAGCAACGGGTTGGTGGATATCGCAAGAGGTCATGACATTCTGCTGTAGAGTCAGACCGTTCTGTACTGAAATGCATCTGCCATTGCGCTACCGCGATGGCAGTCTTAATTCTGCGGCGGCTGAAATAGCTGCGAGAGCTACATTTATACCCAAGCCACCTCAGTTGCTGATATAGCAAGAGTGTATTAGCTTCTCATTTGGATGTGGACGTGTAGACATTAACCAGAATTAATGTGAAGGGTAGTGGATATGAAAAGAACAGCTTGGTTACTCATGTGCCTGTTAGGCTCAACGATGGCGGTGGCCGCAAATAGTGATGTGGTTGTTAACAGTGATGTGACGAATATCGAGAAAGGACTGGCTGAAGGCGTTAAAGCTAAGATGATCACTGTGGAGCAAGCCAAGGAGATGGGGTTGAATCGTGCGGAAAGTTACAATGTATCGAGTACGGTGAGTGTTGATAACCTTGAGATCCTGATTAAGAAAAAACTGCAAGATAGCAAGATGCCGTATTACTCCATACAGTATAACAATCCAATTAATAATGATGAGGCTTACACTGCCGTGATCACTGAGTATTTCAGTAAGGTTGATTAGTCTTATGTTTTAAAAAACCCGCTACATTAGCGGGTTTTTTATTATTTACCGTGTCTGGAGTGTGCGTGGTAGTTGCATTACTCGTCAGGGTAAACCTTGTCTTTATACTCACATAAATCTTCAATAATACAGCTACCACAGCGCGGTTTACGGGCGACACAGGTATAGCGACCGTGGAGGATGAGCCAGTGGTGAACATCAACCTTGAATTCAGCGGGTACCACTTTCAGTAGTTTTTGCTCGACTTGGTCGACATCTTTACCCACCGCAAATTTGGTACGATTTGAGACGCGGAATATATGGGTATCTACGGCAATCGTCGGCCAGCCAAACGCGGTATTGAGAACGACGTTTGCGGTTTTTCGGCCCACACCGGGTAGTGCTTCCAGGGCTTCACGGCTCTCTGGAATTTCACCTCCGTGCTGCTCAAGCAGGATCTTACAGGTCTTGATTACATTTTCTGCTTTAGAGTTAAAGAGACCAATTGTCTTGATATACTCTTTAACGCCTTCAACACCCAGATCAAGTATGGCCTGTGGGGTGTTAGCCACTGGGTAAAGCTTGTCAGTGGCCTTGTTAACACTGACATCAGTGGCTTGTGCCGAGAGCAATACCGCAATTAACAGCTCGAAAGGGGAGCTCCAGTTCAGCTCTGTTTTGGGATGAGGGTTCTCAGCGCGTAAACGTTCGAGGATCTGAACACGCTTTTCATTGTTCATAGTGACTTCCTGTTTAAAGCTAACCGGGATTATTGTTGTTATAAGGGGCAGTAAGCGCTGATCCGTCAGCGCTCACAAAAAATCAGTTTGTTGTCGTTACTCGCGCTCGCTCAATAACAGGTTTCTCCGGCGTGCTATTGGCGATTTTTTGTTCGCGCTTCTTATCAATAACATTTTTCAGTGCAATCATAAAGCCTACCCCAATAAATGCACCTGGCGGTAAGATGGCGAGCAGAAAGCTACTGTCAAAACTGAAGACTTCAATACGCAGAGATGAAGCCCAGCTTCCGAGCAGTCGATCTGCACCATCAAATAAGGTGCCATTCCCCAGAACTTCGCGCATTGCCCCCAGTACAACCAGTGCGGCTGTCATACCCAGCCCCATCCAAAGCCCATCAAGAACGGCGGGAACAGGGGCATTTTTTGAGGCAAAGGCTTCGGCTCGGCCGATGATAATACAGTTAGTTACAATCAGAGGAATGAAGATCCCTAAAGATTGATACAGGCCATAAGTGTATGCGTTCATTAGCAATTGCACGCAGGTTACCAAGGCCGCAATGATCATCACGAAAACAGGAATACGTACTTCTGACGGTACCCACTGGCGAACCAGAGAGACAATCAGGTTTGATCCAATCAGTACCGCTGTGGTTGCTAAACCCAATCCTAACGCATTGGTGACCGTGGCAGATACCGCCAGTAAGGGACAAAGTCCCAACAGTTGGACGACGGCCGGGTTGTTGTTCCACAAGCCATTTTTCATTAATTCTTTATTCATCTCACTCACCCTGGCAATTCAGTGGCTGCTCGAAAAGTTGCTGTTGGTGTGACTGGAAGTATAGCGAGACATTTTTAACGGATCCCACTACCGCACGAGGTGTAATGGTTGCCCCTGTAAACTGGTCAAATTCCCCCCCATCTTTGCGCACGGCCCAGCGGCTGTCATTCTCGCCGTTGACTTTTTTCCCAGTGAAACTATCAATCCAGTTACTGATCCGCTTTTCGATTTTATCACCTAACCCCGGTGTTTCGTTGTGGCTTAGGATACGTACACCCGTGACGACGCCGTCTGTATTCAGACCAACAATCAGTTTTATCGCACCGCTATAGCCATTAGGGGCAATGGCTTCAATCGCCACACCGGTTTTCTTCCCCCCTTTCTCCGCGATATACGCGGGCATCGGGCTGGTTGTTCCCAAAAACTGCTCATTGGTAACAAGGGTACAGCTCTTATATAGCTCGTTATCATGGCTAGCGGGTGGGATTACTTGATTGAGCACTTTAAGCAATTCTTGCTGCTGCTGTTGTTCAATTTTGTTGGCGGTCAGTAAATGTGTGACGGAGACTAACCCCGTCGCAAGCAGTGCGAAGAGCGCAAGTATGCCACCATTTTTTTTCATTGCGTTTAACATGGTCGTTCCTAATTAGTGGCCAAAAGTGCGTGGACGGGTGTAGTAGTCAATTAAAGGCACACACATATTGGCGATTAGCACACCAAACGCCACCCCATCAGGGAAGCCGCCAAAGGAGCGGATCAAAAAGACCAGCACACCAATTAGCGCCCCGAATACGAGCCGACCTTTCACCGTGGTTGCCGCAGACACCGGATCGGTTGCAATAAAGAATGCACCAAGCATGGTTGCACCAGAGAATAACTGGAAGATCGGCGAGGCCGAGTTATCCGGGTTGATCAGAAACGCGATTGAGCTGCAAACGAACAGTGCGGCGAGCATTCCCGCGGGAATATGCCACTGGATAACCCGCATTTTAAGCATGATTAAGCCACCGATCAGAAAGCCGATGTTAACCCATTCCCAGCCAACCCCAGCAAGTGTGCCAAACACGGGGCCTGACAGGATTTCCGTGGTGGTATGGCCGGTCGTCAATGAGGTTTTGAGCGTATCAAGTGGTGTCGCCATGGTCACGCCATCCACTGACATACGGAGTTGATAGACACTGAAACCGTCGTGAGTAAACCCCGTCATGATGGCCGACAAACTATCCATAAAGCTGACAGGTTCGGCGCTGAGCGATGACGGCGGTAGCCAAGTTGTCATCTGCAACGGGAATGAGATCAGCAGTACCACGTAGGCGATCATAGCGGGATTAAACAGATTCTGCCCCAGTCCACCATAAAGGTGCTTGGCGATAACAATGGCAAAAAGAACCCCGATAACACTGATCCACCATGGTGCTAGCGGTGGAATAGAGACCCCGATCAAAACCCCGGTAAGTAATGCGCTGTTATCTTTCAGATAGGGTATCAGTGGACGATGACGCAACCTCAAAATAGCCGCTTCGGCGATCACTGCGACAAGTCCGGACAAGGCGACTTGGATCAAGACGCCCCAGCCAAAAAAGTACCATTGGGCAGCAATACCGAAGGCTGTACAGAGAATAACCGTTCGCATCAGGCTACTGGTGTTACGGCGACTGTGGGCATGGGGTGAACTGGTGATATTAAAAGCCACAGTTAGTTTTCCTCATTATTTTCTTGGGCATGATTGGCTTGCTGGGCCGCTTTACGGGCCTTAGCTCGTGCGACGGCAGCGGCAACCGCGGCTTTCTTCGGGTCAACCTCAGAAGCTGGTTCCGGCTGTGATTCAGCGGGTGCTTCATCGGCATCATTAGCGGGCGCAGACTCAGCCTGTTGGGCGGCTTTGCGGGCCTTAGCTCGTGCGACGGCAGCGGCAACCGCGGCTTTCTTCGGGTCAACCTCAGAAGCTGGTTCCGGCTGTGATTCAGCGACTGCCTTATCAGCAGCGGGCGCAGACTCAGCCTGCTGGACGGCTTTGCGGGCCTTGGCACGCGCTACCGCAGCAGCAACCGCGGCTTTCTTCGGGTCAACCTCAGTAGCTGGTTCCGGTTGTGATTCAGCGGGTGCCTTATCGGCATCATCAGCGGGCGCAGATTCTGCCTGCTGGGCGGCTTTGCGGGCCTTGGCACGCGCGATAGCAGCGGCAACCGCGGCTTTCTTCGGGTCAACCTCAGATGCTGGTTCCGGCTGTGATTCAGCGACTGCCTTATCAGCAGCGGGCGCAGACTCAGCCTGCTGGACGGCTTTGCGGGCCTTGGCACGCGCGATAGCAGCGGCAACCGCGGCTTTCTTCGGATCTGCGTCAGTGGCCGGTTCCGGCTGTGATTCAGCGACTGCCTTATCAGCAGTGGGCGCAGACTCAGCCTGCTGGGCGGCTTTGCGGGCCTTGGCACGCGCGATAGCAGCGGCAACGGCATCCTTTTTCGCATCTGTAGCGAATTCGACCTTATTGGTCGGAACCGTGATGATACCTTCTTCTGCCAGCTTCGCCGCTTTACGTTCACGTGCTTGGCGTTTACGTTCTTCACGTAATGCCGCCATTTCGCGGTTATCGGGTTCAGACGAGGTGGATGGGGTAGCGTGTGCCGCTTCAGCTTGCTTGGCTTTTGCCCGAGCAATCGCAGCGGCAACGGCTGGCTTTTTATCTACATCCTGACCTGCAGCCGCGGCTTGTTTAGCTTTTACTCGCGCGATGGCGGCTGCCACTGCATCATTACCACCTGATGACGCCATTTCTTGACGGCGATCTTCGGCGGCTTGCTTGAAGCGGTTTTCTCGTGCCGCCTTGTCACGCTCAAAGCGTGCTTGCTTGGCTTCAAAGCGCTGTTTTGCGCGCTCGGCATTGGCTTCATCTTGGCGGCGCGCATAAATTTCAGCTTTTGCCTGGCGGTAGTAATTAACCAGCGGGATTTCACTTGGGCAAACATAAGCACAGGCACCACATTCGATACAGTCGAACAGGTTGTACTCTTCACACTTGTCGTAGTCTTGATCTTTGGCGTACCACTGCAACTGTTGCGGTAGCAGTGAACTAGGACAAGCATCGGCACAGGCGCTACAACGGATACAAGCCATCTCATGGTTATAGAGTGGGAGTTCACGTCGCTTAGGGGCCAGAATACAGTTCGTCATTTTGGTGATGGGCACATTGGCATGCGGTAAGGTAAAGCCCATTAATGAGCCACCCACAATCACCCGAGGGTATTTTTTATCTGGCTGGTAGCCGTAGTTATCCAGTAAATAGGCAATGGGTGTTCCAAGGCGCGCAAAGACATTTCCGCGGTGCTGGAATGCTTCACCCGTCAAGGTAACAACACGCTCAATCAGTGGCTCGCCATCGATGATCGCGCGTTTAACCGCAAAGGCGGTTCCCACGTTCTGTACCACAACACCAACGGCGGATGAGCGAGCTTGACTCGGGACTTCACGGCCAGTGAGGATCTTGACTAGCTGCTTTGAACTGCCGGACGGGTATTTGGTCGGGATCACCCGGATCAGGATGTTATCTTCCGTCGAAATACACTGTTCCAGTGCCTTGATCGCGTCGGGTTTGTTGTCTTCAATACCAATCAATGTCAGTTTAGGTTGCACAATATGGCGAAGGATACGTATTCCTTCAACCACGTCCTCTGCGCAGTCTTGCATTAAGCGATCATCGGCCGTGATATAGGGTTCACACTCGGCAGCATTGATGATCATGATATCGGTCAGACCCAGGCTACCTTGCAGTTTTCGGCCTGTCGGGAATCCGGCACCACCCAGTCCTGCTATCCCGCTTAAGCGAATAGCGTCAATGAGATCAGCGGGATCTTTCGATTCATAATCAGGGATTTTATGCTGCGATCCCCATAAGTCTTCACCATCGCTTTGGATAACAATGCAGAGATCACTCAAACCAGAAGGATGGGCAGTTGTTCGCGGTTCAATGGCCGTAACCGTGCCAGAGGTTGGAGCATGAATGGGTACACACATGCTCATATCGCTCTGGGTTAATGGCTGGCCTTTGAGGACGCTATCGCCAACCGCAACTAAAATATCACCTTTGGTACCAATGTGCTGTTTTAGCGGCAATACCAGCTCATCAGGGACACCTGCATCGGTAATCTCGCTTTGGTTTGACAAGCTTTTGTTTTCGGGTGGATGGACGCCACCGGGGAAGTCCCATAGCTGGCCTTGCTTGATTTGTTCGATTATTGACAGCATGTTACTTCACCGCGCTTTCGTTATTGTTCACTGGAATATTGATGACAGGGATCTGGTTCAGGTCCCATTTCCAGCTTTCTGGTGTCGTTTCAACCGGTACCATTTCAATACAGTCAGTCGGGCACGGTGCAACACAGAGATCGCACCCAGTACATTCATCTTTGATCACGGTATGCAGCGCTTTGGTACCGCCGACAATGGCATCGACCGGACATGCCTGAATGCATTTTGTACAGCCAATGCACATATCTTCATGGATAAATGCGACTCTTTTAATGCTCTTTTCAGCATCGTGTGCCGACTCTTGAACGTCAACTCCCATTAAGTCAGCCAGTTTTTCAATGGTCTGTTGACCGCCAGGCGGGCATTTATTAATACTGTCGCCATTGGCAATCGCTTCTGCGTAAGGTCGGCAGCCCGGGTAGCCACATTGGCCACATTGCGTCTGTGGCAAAATGGCATCAATCTGCTCGACGATAGGGTCAGCGTCCACTTTAAAGCGAATAGACGCAAAACCCAAAATCAGGCCAAAGATGGCAGCAAGGGCAGCGATAGCAATCACGGCTATGATTAATCCGCTCATCTTATAGTTTCACCAATCCAGTAAAGCCCATGAAGGCCAGAGACATCAAGCCAGCCGTGATCATCGCAATTGACGCCCCTTTAAATGGCGCAGGCACGTCAGCCGCCGCAATACGTTCACGCATTGACGCAAACAATACCAACACGAGCGAGAAGCCAACCGCAGCCCCAAAGCCATAAATAACCGACTCAATAAAATTGTGGTGTTCATTAATATTAAGCAGAGCCACACCCAGTACGGCGCAGTTAGTTGTAATTAATGGTAGGAAGATACCCAGCAGGCGGTAGAGTGTCGGGCTGGTTTTGTGCACGACCATCTCAGTAAACTGCACCACAACGGCAATAACCAAAATGAAGCTCAGAGTGCGAAGATATTGAATGCCAAGCGGAACAAGAATATATGTTTCAACAAGATACGCGCACACTGAAGCCAGTGTTAGCACGAATGTAGTTGCTAAGCCCATACCGATAGCGGTTTCCAACTTTTTGGAAACACCCATAAAGGGACACAGGCCCAAAAATTTCACCAGTACAAAGTTGTTTACCAACACTGTACCTACAAGGAGGAGGAGGTATTCAGTCATGCTGCCGAAATACTGTTTGCAAAAGATCTTTGTATTATCATCCTTTGTTGAGGCTATAACAACTCCCAACGAGCAGGGTTTTTGTGGTAAAAGGCCATTTCTTCGCCGAATAGCGCTTTGATGAGATGAATATTCTGACTGTTGAACAAACCCCTTATGTTCATATGGTGAAATTTATTTTCAAAAAAAACTTTACAACAATCGAAACTAAGGTATTATTCATCTCGCTCTGTTGTTCAGAGTTATTAATGAAACATCAAGTAAAAGTAAGCCTTAGAATTTCTTCGTTATTGTCGTTATCCTCAGTGTTTCCCTTAGCTTTATCGTCACATTCAATAATTCAAGCTTTGAGCGCATCGCAATATTGCGAAAATTTTATGAATTTAACTAATTAAGGGACATCACATGTCTAACAAAACAACTGGTATCGTTAAGTGGTTCAACGAAGAGAAAGGTTTCGGTTTCATCACTCAAGACAACGGCGGTGCTGACGTATTCGTTCACTTCCGTGCAATCGCTTCAGAAGGCTTCAAAACTCTTGCTGAAGGCCAGAAAGTATCTTTCGAAGTAGAGCAAGGCCAAAAAGGCCCTCAAGCAGCTAACGTTGTAGCGCTTTAATTTCGAAAGTTGACGTAAATGGTATGATTACCATTTACGTCAATCTTTAATCACATTTGTCATTCATTTATACCGTATCTTCGAAAAAAATTAACATTTCACACATCTGCTTTTGTATTTGTCGTAACATTTTTAATTCCCTTCGTTATATCACTATAAATTAAATCACAACATTACATTTCAGCACCTATAAATTATAGATAAATAGAAATTTATTATGGTTTAGATTGGGTGTAAATAAGGATAAACATGTCTCGTTCAGTCGGTCGTAAACGCTTTTGGTTCCAACAGTCTCGTGAAGAAAATAATACAACAAAAAAAGAGGTAATAAATGGTAGTAAACTTTAATATTTTTAAAAATGCAGTGTCTTGGAATGCAATTATTCATCAGCTAAATGGTGATATATTATTGCGACATGTTTTAATGAAAGGCAACGTTGATAATCTCGATATTAACTTTTCCTATTGTGAAGAGTCAGGAGAAGGTAAGATCACTAATAGCGATGATACCCTTATCGGAAATTTCTTAGTTTCTTTCTAATCCGCCTTTAACTGCTCGCATTATTTAATCGTCTCATTTCTTAATGACATGCTATCTAATTATTATTAGAGGCAAGCGTTATTACATGTTTATAATCTCATTATATTGTTGATTGAATACAGAGAATTATCTGGATATCAGCGAAGTTATAAAGAATGAGAAATAAATAGTGAGCTGAGAGATTACATCATGAATTTTAATGATAAAATCCCTACCTATATTAGGCAGGGATTATAAATTACTGCGCGTCTTCCTCATCGCTAAACGCCGCTTCAATTCTTTCTAGCTCTTGCTCTTCTTTACGTTTGATTTCTTCTTGAAGTGCCGCTCGTCTTTCTTTGAGAGCACGTCGCTCAGATTTAGTCAGAAATTTAACCGCTTTCTTATTACCAAGCGCATAGGCGACGACGTCTTCACCTTTTTCCCGACGCTCATTCACACGCTGTGAAAAACGTTCATCATCACGTGCTTTACGCTGCTCAGCATTTAACTTGCTCATATCTCTCTCCTCATCAGTTAATCATGGTAGGCATTCCCTACGCTCAGTCAAACAAATGAGATGTATTGCACATTCATATCGCTGAGACGGGTATTTTAGCATAATAGTCGGAGCTCACAGCATGGTATATAACCGCAGATAACTTTATTTGAAGTGAAATATGGCTTCAGCTATCGAAATGGTGAGCACAATTACCTAACGAATAACACGCCATTAATAGCGACTTGCGCTTGATGCATGCTACCCATTTTAACCCGATGAAAGGTCAAAAAGGGCAGGGAATGCTGTCAGCCAAGAAATAGGCTTTAAAACTCTTGATTCATTTTTGTTAGAGATTGAATCAACAGAGTTTGCTCACCTTCTTCAATGTTAGCGGTAATATCAGCGATTAATTCAAGGTGAAGCTGGTTATGATGCTTATGAATAGCCTGTCCCTCTCGCGTTAGCGCCACGACAATCGCTCTACGATCATCGGGATGAGGAAGACGTTCGATCAAACCCGCTTTAACTAACTTATCCACCTGAATGGTCAATGTACCCGTTGTAATACTCAGTTTATTGGCTAGTTCCTTCATTCGGAGCTGACCACTAACGCCAAGCACTTCTATAGTATGTACTTGTGCGAGCGAGTAACCCGTTTCTTTTACGACAGACTGCTCCCAAGAGGACATTTTGTCATAAAATTCAGTGAGCAATTGATTCAATGTTTCGAGATTATTCATACATAATGTACTTCTAACGTTAGATGGCTGATCTTATGGAACTTACTTAGCTTCTCTTTAAACTGCTCGACCGTCAACTCAGAATTTGACATCAGTGTTATCGCTGCACTGTAATGATGCCCACTCACCTTCCATACGTGTAAGTCCGTCACTTCCGCTTCATCGGAAAGCGCGCTAGTGATTTGCTCACGGTAAGAGTCTTCAATATTTTCATCCAACAATATTGGGCTAGTTTGTCGAAGGAGGTTAAACGTCCATTTCGCGATAACCAATGCGCCAACCATTCCCATGATTGCGTCTAGCCAATGCCATCCTAAGAACTTACCGAGGAAAAGCGCGGCAATCGCTAACACTGACGTTAAGGCGTCAGCCAACACATGGAGGTATGCCGCTCTGAGATTATGGTCATGGTTGTGTGAATGAGCATGATTGTGATCGTGGTGATGATCATCTAACAAAAACATACTCGCAACGTTAACGGCTAGCCCAATAAAAGCAACGAGTATGGCCTCATTAAACTGAATCGAATGTGGATTAAATAGTCGCCCCAGAGATTCAACGAACATCAATAATGCAACGATACCCAATACGATTGCACTCGTGTAACCCCCTAATACACTGACTTTGCCTGTTCCAAAAGAGAACTGTTCACTGTTTTGATGCTTTTGTGCGTAATGGTAAGCAAATATAGTGATACAAAATGCCGCAGCATGAGTTCCCATATGCCAACCATCGGCCAATAATGCCATTGAGCCGTAGACGGTACCTGCTGTAATCTCGACGACCATCGTCACGAGAGTGAGCAAGAGGACATAATAAGTGCGTCTTTTCCCTGTTGTATTGTGTGAAGAAAAATCATGGTTATGTTTAAGTTGATGTTTCATTGTGGCGCTCTTTTAGTTTGATACTCAAACTAAATATAGGTACAAATATTTTGATAATCAAACTATTTATGTGTGCAAAATATTTAAGAAGAAACTAAACATGAAAGCTTCTATTTCTGATGCATTATGGTAAGGTGTTGATTTTAAAGTGATAGTCTCATTGGTTGGGACGGTGTGAAATCAGTGACTAGGTATAAAAAAGTTGCCCTATGGTGGGATTGATCGGGAAAGATCGTACGTTTGTAAAAACGATACGATGATCATTTTCTAGTCGCTTTACTGTGTATTAAGCAGTAAGCAGTAAGCAGTAAGCAGTGAGTAACTATTACTACATTAGGCAAGCGAGATGATTCTCACTGAAAGACGGATAGGGCGCTGTTTATTCTCGAAACAAAGAAGCTAACACTTAAAACGAGTAAGTTAAGTGCATGCTAGCCGGGAAATCCACGAGTAGAGCTCATAATTCATTCCCTTTAACAAAATCACCATTGTTGGCAAAAGCGTTATAAAGAGAAGCGCCCTGTACCCAATTGTTCCTATTTTAGGCATGTACTCTGTGTGGATCCGCATGCAGGGGTAGCTGGAGGGTAAATACCTCCGGCTACCCGGTTAGCTTACTTTACTTGGTTTGTATTTTATTCAATCTATCTAATGTTTTTATACTTTTGGTTGTATTCATTAACCTGATCATCGTTGGTAAATATCTTATCCATATTATATTCACGCACACAGGATTTATATGAATACCGATTTTTACTACATTTTATCCGTAGTTTTTCTCTAACTCTATGAAAAGAATCAATATACTCTTGATCAGTAATACTTTTCGGTAAAAATAAAGCGTAATCAATAGAGTCTAGGTCATGATTTATATTGCTAGAAAAGTATAGGTTGGTCGATACTGAAGAGTAGTCATAATTACCATTAGCTCTTCGAGGTGATACCACACTATATCCATACCTATATCCACTTTTCTTGCTGTAGATAGCATTGTGGCTATTTTTACTGCTATTTATATTAATGTATAAATCATTATTTTTTAAATTAAACTCTATTGGTTGTTCTAATTTTGCTTTGTAGCATTGAGGGTGACTATTGGAAATATAGTTATTTAAGCAAGATGCATTTATTGATAGATCGTCTTTATTGCTGTGGCTCAAATATTCCATATTTGATAAATTAAATTTCGCAATTATATGCTTGTATTCTTCATCATTATAGGAGTACCCTACGGAACCTAACTCTCGAATCATAAGATCCCAGTATAGGTAGTTATTGAGAACATCAACGTAAAATTTACCTGTTGGTTCGATAGCTTTACCATCAGGAACCTTAATATCATCAAAAATTTGTTTCCCTCCTATCTTTATTTGTTCACCAGTGCCTAAATCAGTCTTTACAATATGGTAAATATTATCATGGTTATAACTGTAGACTTTATTATCAGAGGCTGAAAATACACCACATCTATCAATATCTATAGTTTGTCGGGTAAGTAGGTCAAAAGTTATACATTTCCCATAAACATTTAAATAGATATAACGTCCATCGTTTGAACGTGAAATTCGAGCACTATATGAGTCATGGGAATTTAACTCTGGTAATTCAAAGTTAAATATTAAAATACGGGCATTACTACCATCCATATTTGCAATATAATAATTACCTCTAAATCCAAACATCTGTTGTGGTTGACTATGTTGTGCATGCCAAATTTCCAAATCTGGTTTTTCTGGTATAATAATGTAAATCTCTAAAAAAGGAGTGTAGGAATAATGGCTATTTTTTGAAAACTCGCTGTTTGTAACCATAAAATCAATATCTGTGTTTCTATGTATACCAGAGTATTTTATTATATTAGGTACAATCCATATTGTTGTTATCATCATTGAAATTAAAGCTATTATTATAATAATAAAGTATTTTTTCATTTTAAATTTCTCGCTACTTTATCATTCAGCTGCTGAAAAGCTTGGTGATTTAAGTAGGTCAATATAATGTTTAAATTGTCGATTATAAGAAGCCCAGTAATCATCTATGGTAGGAATTGGTGGAAAGTAGGGGCCAAATTTACTTTCATCAAGCTTTCCCTGTAGAGACTCTGAAACATAACCCTGAGGGTCAATACTATCAAGTGTTGTTGTATCGTTTTTATTATGCAAAACGTAGTTATAGTGTAATGTGTCAAATAATCCATTCTCATCTGAAGTACGATGACGGGCGATAACCCAATCCCAAGAATACGCGCTCATATACCATATGTCTTTTTGGATAGTGTAATTGTCAACACGATTCCCATAGTGATTTGTCAGGTCATATTCATTTCGAATTGCTATATTTTTACCTTCACCACAAAAAAGGAACTTAGAATAGGAGTTTGACAATAACCGTCCTTTATATTTACACTCGCTATTATCGCTTTGGGGAATCTTGTTAGGAGAGGAAAGACTTATCGTATGGACTGAGTCATCCTGAGACCAAAAAATGCGATCGTTTTTTTCATCTAATTTAAAATAAAGCTTTAAATTTGTATCAAGCCCTTCAATATGAATAGCTTTCTCTTCTAAGTTGTATAGGTTTAGTTGGTAAAGTGTGCCTTCACGCATGATATAGGCGAGTTTGTCATCAGAGGAGAAGCTGCTTAAATGGCTATTCTCTTTCATCGTTAAAATTTTATTCGTCTTTAAATCATAGAGTGTATCACCTGCATAAAGAAAGCGACCGTTAGGCGAACGAATGATGAAGAGGTAAGACTCATCATTGGTTGGAACAGGGAAACGCCTCACATTCGTGCCATTAAAATCCATCGTATAGAGTGAATCTTTAGGGGCATAGTAAAACATCAATTGAGGCAGTGTATGAATAGTATCCCATTTTTCAATAGGATGTTCTGCTGACATATCTACATCAATATACCAAATAGTATCGTATTTATTCAGCCGTTCTTTTAGCGTTTCTCCTTTCTTTTTTGGAAAGGCTCCATCTCGGACGAGTTCATCGAGTTGGTTTTGAAAGCTTTCACTTTCACGTGAAAATTGTTGCTGAAAGCTTGATTGTTCGCTTGCTGAGCTTAGTTTTGGGAAAAGTAATAGCAGCCAAAGCCCGGTATAGCATAGGCGAAACGAATTTTTAGAACTGTTCATTTTTACCACTGATAATTGGTTAACTTGATGAGAGAAATATATAGTAACAAAATATGAGTTATAATGCTTTGATAGATTATTAATTATCTTATTTTTATATTTTATGATGTCATCATCAATTTATCTACCACAATAGATCAGATCTCATGGCCTTAGCATTTCAAAAAAGTTCACTAATTTAAGCTACAATGCCAAGGCATATAAATATTTTTATACCAAATAGCAGATTCAAGATCTCAATATGCCCTTAAAAACAGCGCTACAAAACCACTGGTTCAAGAAACTATCTTGTCATCGTAAATCTACATTGATGTTAAGTGACATTAGTTTTTCTGCGATTTTTTGTGAAACTACAGGGAAAAACTATGAAATATAAAATCACTTACTATGAATGGTTTATTTCATTTATCAGCATTAGTGAAAAATATAGGTCTATCACTCAAAGCTAATTTAGTAAATCTATAATGACGGCGACCAGTATCTAATAGATAGTCTACTACTCCATTGTAGTCATTAGATGCTTTTATCACTGAAAATTGATTACTTCCAAATGTTATGGCTTGTTCTGCACTTGAAGTACATATGTTACTTTGACAACGCGCCATTCAGAGGGAAACAGCTTATGTAAGCCGTCGAAATGAATAACGCGCAAGTGCGCAGTTTCCTGCAATTTTTACTGCGTCTAAATAAACCGTTTTCATCCTTAAATATGCCGTGAACGGGGATATAGCCAGCTCAATGAATTGTTAGAGAAAGAGCTGATTCGGTTAGGGGCGTGTTACAACCAGCTGTTATGTGAAGCTATCTATGCAAACTTTCTCAGTCAACGCAGCTCTATGAATCAACTGACCACCGCTTCTGTGATAAGTTTCTGCTTTGAGATGGATTAGTTGACCACATGCTCTACAAGCTAAATAATTATTTACGATCTCGCCCCAATACTTACCATTAGAAAATCTAGGAAAAGGCTCACCAAAAGCACCGTACCCTAGGTATTTAAGAGTTTTAGCTTCGATGTTTATTCTGACAAGGATAATTGCTTCAACCAGGTCATCTGGGTTACTGATTTTCAATTTAATTTGTTTGCACCTATCACAACTCATCCTGCTTAGCTACATAAACAGCACGATCGCTTTCACATAGCTGTCATACTGGTTCTTTTATTATACTATAACCACAAAAATGCTATGCAGAACAAGCAATTTCTGTCTCGTTAATACCTAGTAGTGATTGGAGAATAGCTAGTTTTTGATTATAACTGTATATACCTACAGCACACTAGGAGAAGTCGTCATGGGTTAAATGGTTGGCATACCGTTCATTACCCTCACACAGCGTAACTTACGGCATCAGATGCATGTTTCTACGCTGAAAGGATGCTTAATCACATGGAGGGATTAAACGTATATGCTGCAATCGTGGAGCAGCTTGAAGAAGCACCATTAAGCCGCTATGAACTCAACTACTTGCTTGGCTGTCGTCATGCGAAAACGTTGCAGTATTATTTACAAACCATGGTGAAACATGGCTTCATCTATCGAGATGGTAAGTACTATTATTTAACGAATACCACGCCATTAATGGAGCCTTGCATCTGATGCATGCAGCCCATTTTAACCTGGTTGAAAGACCGAAAAGGACAGGAAAAAACTCTGAAAGGTGTGCATAAACCTCCTCAGAACTTCCTAAATCATCAACCGCTTCAACATCACTAAGGTCTGCTATTTCGGCTAGATCTTGTGTAGGTTTGAGAACTATCATGTCGAAGCTCATACTTGAATTCCTTTTCGCGCTATCCCTGATGATTGGCCTTGTTATGTATTTTGGCCACGTATCGCTTATTTGAAGTAACACCACGAGGAGCTGACCAGCCTTCTGACAAGTAAGCTGCCAAACATTCTTCAAACTCCGCGTCATCTTCGAATGAGTACATGCGATCATCCACGTTATCCAGAAGTTCAGTCCACACTTCTACTTTGCCAGATTCTCGATACGTCACTTCAGAAACCTGCCATGCAAAATAATCACCTAAAGAGTCAGAGTGGAACTTCATGAACTCCCCGACCCTTGGTACACAAGGTAGATGGATACTCTTTAGCAAGTGAACCCACTTGTCTTTGGTTGCCATCCAAATACTAAACTCGATTTTTATCAACGCAGCTCCTAACTAGTTGATGCCTAATAGTGTATTAAACAGCATGCTCGCTTTCACGTAGCTGCTACACTGATTCTTCCATCACACCATACTCACAAAAGTTGTTTTTTTCAATTAGTTGAACCATTAAATCGTACGGGTAAGTGCACAATGGATACAAAGAGGGTTTGTTTCAGTGACATTTAGCAATGAAAACCATCTTTATCCTAAAACGACCCGATACGCTGTCACTTTCAGATACAAAAATACCGTCTCAATGGACGGTATTTAACAGAAAAGTTATTTATTCGTTGTGTTGTGTGAGGTCTCAGGTTTTGATGTTTTTCTTTTCGAGAATGACGACCACGCAATTATAGCCAATATAATAATGTAAATTAAATTTGTTATTAATACGCTATCCACCATCAAGTTGTTTCTTTCGGCGATGGCATTAACACATACACCTCCAAACGAGGATGCATTCTTTTCATCAATTGCAACCCCTGCACCTACTGCAATAAACACCACAAAATTACAAAGCATTAATGTGGTAATTAATATTTTTTTAAAAAGACCCACCAGATGTACCACCTGAATATCCCGAACTTTGACCAATATAACCCACACCTCTACCAGACGTACCTAAGGATTGAGGAGGGTTTAATCCCTTATCTTCTGGAGCTTCACCATTTGAATTATCAAGCTTATCTTTAAACCTATGAGTCATATTGATCACATTCATAGAAAAACTATCGCTCTTCTGGTTTAAGAAATCCATTAACGAGGAGGGGATCATAAAGTCTTCTGAGTATTTAACTACGCCTAGCCAATCAGTATTAAAAACTCGTGAATCAGCTTTTTTTAACGAATCAACAGTATAAGTCGTACAGTTGTTACCAGTTAAATCGTATCTATCAACAACTTTCCCGTTTTGTTTTACCCTATCAGGTGTTTTCGGGCTATCTGGCAACTCATCACTGGCACTAAGTATTCCATCAAATACATCTTTGACCTTAGCAATGGTGACATCGGTAATTAAGTAAACTTGTGCCTGGTATTTGTACAGGTTAACCTTCATATACTCAATGGCATTGTTACCTATATAGCGAACCAGCACACCTTCACCAGTTAAAAAACCGTCAATATTATCGTATCGACCGTACGAATAGAGAGTATGATTCCCGTTTTCAAATGTAGATATAAACGCATGGCCTGTTTTTGTTGTCTCAACCCAAATATAAACCCCATCCATAATAATATTTTGTTGTGCGATTGCAGTAGCTGGTCGCTTAAAAAGCCAGTTTGTGACGGAGCGATCGACCTCGGCCTTCGTGGCGCGCTCTTCCCCTCGTTCCACTCGGCCTGCCAACACTTTTTCATGCAGCGCTGTGCATTGCGCCTCATTCGAAGGCATAGAACTTAATTCTTCTTGTCGCTCTCGTCGGTGCCGTGCGGCGCGTTCTTTGGTCGTTTCTTGCTTCTCTAGAGACAATAAAGGGGCGGATTGGTATCGCATCTCGATCACTCTGCGGGGAAAAACGACAGAATACCAAAGTTTTATCTTACCGAAATACGCTCATCGAAAAAGGCACACAATCACTAGAAAAACAGGTATTTCGCCACCAATAAAAGAGACTTTTCAACTTTGCGGCTACAGATGTTTGTTTATCCCAATTTAACGTGTCTTGCTTCTTTCCCAGATTAAACTGTCTTCTTTCAAGGTAGTTCATCCGGCCTCGATACTGGCTGTAGAGTAGGGAAGTCCAGTCTTTTTACTACTGGCTTTGAACTGCTATGGATGAACGAGTACCGGATTGATGCCCCGTAATTGTTCGATGGCTCGCTGTTGCGCCTTCCTTTTGGTAAGTAAATCGCACGGCCACCACAGTAGAATGAAAGCGCAAGTACGGCTGTTTTCGCCAGCGCTTATTGATGGGTATCAGTGCCAAGGTCCACAGATACAATGGCTTTTAAAATGCTGTCATAGAGCTTGACGAGGGTCAAAGGCCAGAATGTATCTGTATTGCTTTTGCCTGTTTCTCTGAGTGAGGCTTGTTCACACTGTATGGTTGAAATTTGGCGATTTGAAAGTTCGTATTTTGGGGCCAGTTCGCGGGTGGTGAATACGTCTCGAAGGCTGAAAATTTCACTATTACGAATGGCAAGATGAATGGACTGGCCTTTAGGCAGGTAAAAATCAGCGCCTCCGCAATGCTCTGATATTCCCAGCACCACGGCTTTCACCAGCTCATGACGCACTTCTTCAGTCAGCTTGGGGTGTTTTCGCTTAAATTCAGAGAGTAATACATCATAGATAGTGGCCAGTGATGATGGCCAAATCTGACGCTCGTTAGTGGGGTGCAACACATAGTGAGGCCATCCGGCTGTTGCCTAAGCGGTTGGCTGAAGGTGATATTGATGCGGTGGAAACGTTCGTAGACACCGTGCTGATGGAATTTGATGCTGAATGGGCACTAGAAATTAAGCAATATGAAAACTACCCGAAAGCACTTGCCATCATTGAAGATCACACAAGCGCATTAACTTACCTCGCATACATCTCGTTGATGGTAGAGGCAGTTCCTCCCAACTTTTATAGCTACTACGGGGGGAAAGCGGGCGCATTCCTGTTCCTCGAAGTTATTCTCACCCTCGTTTTGGGCCTGTTAACCATGGGTACTGGTGTCGCAGCTCGTATGACAGTTATCACAGCAAAGTTAGCGGTCGGAACAAAACGCATTCATGGATTAGCACATGCGGCAAAAGCATTGGATTCGTTTACAAAAACACTCGAAGGCTTGGTTGATGTTCTGAGTGACTATGATCGTTTGGCAGAAAAACTCTCCAAACGTCCACTGGGTCAATATCAACACTCCCCTGCGCAGACACTAACAGTCAGAAAAGCCAGTATACAGCGCACAGGTGAATGTCGCCGTTGCGGCTCTGAAGATCATAAAACACCTCGCTCTCAGCGGGGAGAGATTGAATATATTTAGGTGATATAATGGGATACCGAGAGAATGTGTTAGGACCCGCGCAGAACGACCCTAAACATCCGATTTATCATGGGTTTAAGATGCAGGTCCATCACTTGTTATCAAAGCAAGGAGTGAATGATTCGGGTAAAGGCTTAAAATTAAAAGCTATGGGGTACGACATAAACCTCGCTGGTAACTTAGTTGCTTTACCTTCAACACTAGAAGGCGCCTGTCATTTGAAAGTGCAGTTACATAGGGGAAATCACCCAAAACAGCTACCTGTTGATACAAATGACGCAGATTTAGAGCACAGTGATGACTACCACGAACACGTAAAAAAGATAACTAAAAATGCCTATCAGAGTATAAAAAAAGAGTGTAAAAAGAACGACCGTGAGGCAGTTCAAGCATTTATAAACTATCAAAGCCTTTTAGTGCTTCTTAGAATTAAGAACTTTAGTTTAAGGCTAACCACTATTCATGACTTTCTTAAAGAAGGAAATTCAGGCTGCCTAGGTGCTAAAAGTATACCAGAACATGAAACGACTCAGAAAAAAATAGAGCCAAATGTTTGTGTAATAATAGAGAGCATCCAGAGTTTGAGTCTTTCAGTAGTAGTCTTATTCCTTATGAGCTAGAGTTGGGGAAATGAAAATGCCATTGATGGAAGAATGTTACTATATAGTTTTTAAAGACTATAAGTTTTCTGATTACAATAACAGTATTAATGCAAGTGAAAGTACATCTAATCGAGATTGGGAGTATGAAAAGTTAGATTTCGGTGCCGAGGCATTGTCTTTTTATAGCAAAAATGACAATTTTGACTTTTTAAATAGTGAATGCCTCATTTTATTTGATTCTCCAAATTTCATTGTTGATGAAAATTTAAAAAAATTAATGGAATCTGGACTTTATGGTTCTCAATTCTATCCAGCCGTGATAAGAGACAAGATAAATAACAAAATCATCAAGGATGATCTTTGGGCTTTGAACACTTTCGACACACTAGATTGTCTTGATATCGACAGAAGTGAGGTTTACTTACCAGAAGATGGTTCAACTCATATCGGAGGAATTAGAGTTCTTCCTGATGTATACAGCTATCGATTTAATAGTAAGTTAATGAATGAAATAGCAGAAAATGAACGTTTAATCTTCCAAATGGGAGGTGCGACTACAAATGAGATCTTCATTCATGAAAAGTTAGTTAACATATTGAAAAAAATGAAGGTTAAGGGAGTTAACTTTTTCAAAGTTGGCGATTATAAGGCTGGTGACGAATTTTAGGTGCAGAGCCTAGAAAGAAAGTTATTCAGGCTGTAATCAGTCACTAGGTATGAAAAAGATACTCAATGGTGGGATTAGGTGGGAAGGCTCGGGAACTCGTGAGAACGATTCGATAATTAGATGCTCGTGAGGCCAGTAATGACGGGTGGTGAGAGAATTTATCCACTGGGTGTTCTAACGTGATTTAGCCGCTGTTTATGGGGGGATCTGATTCATCATCGGAAATCGGCTAAAATGGAAAAATCATCTTGAAGTCGATCCTATTTGGGATGATTTTGAAAAACCGTGCATTTTGAAAAATGCGCGGTTTTTGCGTTAACAGTCGTTGAACTATTGTGGCTGGATAGCATGAGTTAAATTAGGGATAATGCCGCATTAAGTGGTGAGCAACGTTATAAGTACTAAACCCTAACAACATTTTCATTTGGAGCAGGAACCTCAAACCACGACCAGAATAGCTCAAGCATTTCCTGCGTCATTTCATAAGATTTACCGCTTAAATCTGAGTTGCGAACAAATGCCCTCTGCTTACAGATGTCAAAAGGAACATCCAGATAATGAACTTCACTATCAACCCCCACATTCGATGCCCATTCAGTAACAGCATCTCGGTCAGCTTTACTCCAGAAACCAAAGTCAAAAATAACGGGAACATCCAAAGAAAAAAGCTGTAGTGCGGACTCTTTGAACAGCCCTTGAAGAGTAGCTAAGCGGCTATCAAAAACCTCACGATCCATATGTTCGCCATATAGAGGGATCATCCATTCATCAATAGAGAAACGAAATGCTCCATGTTCATCGGCAAGGGCTTTGGAATAAGTTGTTTTACCCGAACCAATAAAGCCACATACGAAATAGATTTTGGTCATAATTCCTCTTTAGCTTATAACGCCTCAAATACCGGCTTGGTGAAGTTGGTGGATTTTTTGGAACAAAAAAGGTGACAACTTTGCCAATTCCGGGTGCTTTGACTTGTTACAAGACTGACCTCGCAGACAACTCATTTTAGCCATGACGGAACCTCAATTTCGTTTTCTGGTGGCAATACAACATTTAGATTGGTGTCAGCTGGAAATTCAATAATTCGACCTGACTTAATGCCGTATAGTCTTCCCGTTTCTTTTGCCCAATCATCGAAAGTATTAATTCTTTCTCCGTACCGATCTGGAAAACTAAAGCAGAAGAAAGAAATGGATTCGTTGATTGTCAGAGCATCACCTTCGCTCCATCCAAAGCCTTCAGTGAGATTTCTTTCCTTGAGCCAAGCACCAAATTCCTTGGCCAAACTTGCCCAGGTGTCACCATCTTTTATCTCTATATATCGGGACTGAGCCATATTAAGCCTTGTAACAGTGTATTAAACAGCATGCTCGCTTTCACGCAGCTGCTATACTGGTTCTTTCATCACACTATACTCACAAAAATAGTTTATTTTCAATAAATTAAAGCATAAAAGCGTACAGGTAACTGTGCAATGGATTCGGACGATTTTGAAACAAAAGATAAGGCGGCTAACAAACCGAAACTGGGGTGTCAGTATGAGTTATTAACTGTTCAAACTACGACAATACCAGCAAGGCTGGATTAACTATTTTGGTATCACTAACGCTTATCAAGTGTGTGTCGATTTAGACCAGTGGATCCGTCGGCGAGTACGTATGTGCTACTGGCGTCAGTGGCGTAAACCTCGGACAAAGGTGCAAAATTTACTTAAACGTGGTGTCTGGATCCAAACTGCCGTTGGTTGTGGAATAACAAGCAAAGGGCCGTGGCGAAGTTCGAAAACACCGGGAATACAGCAAGCGCTGAGTAATGATTACCTTAGGAAAGCGGGATTATTTTCACTAAAAGACGGATGGATCGCTGTTCAATATCCTAACCAGAAGATCTAAGTTAGGCGTTCTGAATGAACCGCCCTGTTCGGATCCGCATGCAGGGTGGTGTGGGGGCTGGAGGGGAAATACCTCCGGCTACCCGATTATGTACGAGCTTCAATGTACTGGTTTAGTATTTCAATTTGCTGGGCGTGTAAATTTAGTAAAGGGCTGATTAACATAGCCTCTTTACCACCTTTTTTAAGTGACAATAGCACTACTTTTGGATCGCTATACAAATTAAGGAAAGGAAGACCGACGCTTTCGAAGTAGAGCTTCAATCTACGTGCAGAACCTACAGCATCGTCATACGATTCCACTGGAAAGCGTCGTTGCCCAAAACCCTCTATGTTTCCAAGCTCAGCACCAACAATTTTCAACTTCTTCCTTTTATCTAAAAATTCAACAGCAACATCAGCTGTTGCATCAAAATCTGACGGATGATTAATACAACTAATATGTAAATACCAATTGCAATTACCAGACTTTAGCTTAAAAGTGCGTTGTGATTTAACATACTTCCACTCAGGAAGAAGAGAGCCCAGTTCCGTCAGAAATACTTCCTGTAATTCAAAAACTTTCATATTCCCTCAAGTACATAACAGTGTATTAAACAACATGCTCGCTTTTACGCAGTTGCTGTATTGGTTCTTTAATGACACTATACTCACAAAAAAAGCTTATTTTTAATGAGTTAAATCATTGAATCGTACGGGTCACTGCGCAATGGATTCGGGCAATGGCGTGTTACGCCATTCCGCTGTAACACGTAGCTGAACAGAACCAATTTATGGCAACCTGTCACATCGAGGAAACGAAACTGACAGATTGCATTCAGACTAATTTATTTTTAAAGGTCAGTGGAGCGCTGAACTACTTGCCCAATAATGCAGAGCTGATCGAGTTGTTCAACTGGTACTTCGATAGGGCTGTATTCTTTGTTGTCACTGATCAGGCGAATCGAGCCGTCGAAGCTTTTTTGAATACGCTTGGCATACAGTTCATCACCCATACGCACGACGAAGATCAGGCCATCTATCGGTGTAGTCGAATCCAGATTAACCAGTAAAGAATCGTTATCCTTTATTGTATCTACCATCGAATCCCCTCTAGCAAAAACAACAGCGAGTTGTTTAGGGTTCAATCTTCGGTATTTAAGGTACTTACGCCGAAAAGCCAGATAGCGCTTGGGTTCTTCGTCAAAAGCATTGCAGCCATTACCCATTGACACCTGAATATGATAGCCAGGCACCATTACAAACTCTTCTTCGAAATCAGGTTTGTCTGATGGACAAGCCGTGATGAAATCCGGCTGTTCGTTATCACTACGATAAGGGGCTTTGGGGCCGTATCCCGTTACGAACCATTCAAGTTTCACATCACATGTTTTACAGATACGCAGTGAGATATCTAAGCTAGGGGCTGTTTCCGCCTTCAGATATTTCCTGATAGCTGTCTCTGATACGCCCATCTCTAGTGCGAAACTTCGCACCGATTGCACACCAATAAGCTCTTTTAGTCGATCCGGTAGTGATCCGATTTCGTTGTTCTGAATCGGATCCGCGATCCGATTACCAGATGACGATCCGTTTTCATTTTTTTTATTATCCATATCAACAGCTTACCATTTATTATATGTTTTGATGCGCATTTTTAGATGCATATCACTTCAAATGTGTTGATGTGCGAACATTTACGATCTAGATTGATTGCATATGTTCGCAGTGCGAACGTATAAATTCTGGTTGTTCGTAGTGCGAACTTTTAAAGGAGTGTAACTGATCCTATGAAGATAGTCACCGCCATCGATATTCGCGTAGCGCTTCTACAACAAGGCTTTAGCTGCCGTAGTTGGGCTAGAGCTAATGGATTTAACCCGAGAACCGTTCAAAAGTGTATCCGTAATCATGCGCCAAAAAAGCAGCATAAAGTACGTGGTGCGGTGTATTTAGAGATACTTCACAAACTATCGCATACGTTAGGTGTTGATTTAGTCGGGGATGAACATGAATAACGAGTGGTTCACCTCTTCTCAATTGGCGGATTTGCCTGGATTGCCTAAATCAGATCGCAATATACGCATTAAAGCTAAAAAGGAAGGTTGGGTTTCACGTCCTCGAAAGAGAGGAAAAGGAAACGAATTTCACATTAACAGTTTACCGAATGAAACCAAGGCGTATTTAACCAAAAAGCGGATTGAAGCGTTGAGCGTAACGGATAAGGCCGCTCATGACGGACGTATCGAAGCCAAAGCGATAACCCGCAAAGAGGTGGTGGATACGGCAGATAAACAGCAGGCTAAAGCCGAATCGTTGATGGTGTTTCAAACATTGTCACCCGAGCAGCAAACCCGAGCCAATGCCCGATTATTGATCTTAAAATCACGAGAAACGTACCTCGCTCCGTATAAGGATATCAATAAGCTGACGCTTGGCGAAAAGCTCTTTGATGAAGCCTATAACGCTCAGCAGTTTGATTTTGAACTATGGGTATATCAACAGGTTGAGAAAGTCAGTTGGCAGAGTTGCCGCCGCTGGCTAAAGCAGCTTGATGAAAAGGGGTTGGCACGACTTGCGGGTAACTACCATCACAACAGACGCGCCAGCCTGATAGAGCAACAGCCCGATCTACAAAATTACCTTTTTGCAGTGATTACAGGTAAACCGTATTTAGCTGCTCGGCCCTATGTGCTAGAGCGAATGATTAACGAAAAATTGGCTCAATATCCTCATTGGCAGATACCAAGTCCGAGTTCGATCAGCCGTTGGATAACACGCTGGAAAGCCGATAACGGGGCCGCGTTTGCCTACATGACGAATCCCGACGACTACAACAATAAGCACCGCCCATTGTTTGGGAAAATGTATCCCTGGGTACAAGCCCCGAATGATTGCTGGGAGTTTGATAGCACCCCAACTGATGTGCAATTACGGGTTAATGGCAAGTTGGTGCGCCATAGCATCATTGCCGTTATCGATGTGTATACCCGACGGGTCAAATTGTTGTTATCGCCCACCTCTAACTCTGAGGGGATCTGCTTGCTGCTTCGTAATTGCTTGATGGAGTGGGGCATGTTGAATGATGGCGGCGTAGCGCGAACCGATAACGGTTCAGACTATGTTTCAAAACGAGTCACCGCGATTTTTGACATGCTCAATATTGAGCAGTCCCGTGCAAATGCTTTTTCTGGATGGGAGAAACCCTTTATTGAGCGTTTCTTTCGTACCCTCAGCCAAGGCTTATTTGAGTTACTGCCTGGTTATATCGGTCACTCCGTCACGGAACGGCAGCAAATTAAAGCGGTAAAAACATTCGCTAAACGTATTGGTGAAGGAAAGAAAAAAGCCGAGCAAGAAGCGATTGAACTTGCTCTAGAGCCAGCCGAACTCGAAGAGATCATGAATGATTGGTTAGAGCATCGTTATCACCAGTTGAAGCACTCAAAGCTAAAGGGGAATTCACCTTATCAGCAATACGTTGAGTCGGGGTATCGCCCCCGCAAAGTGAAGGAGGTACACAGCCTTGATTATCTTCTTAATTTTGCCGGAGAGGCGACTGTGATCCGAGGTGGTGTCAGTACAGGTGGAATACGTTACACCGCACCGGAGCTGATGAACCCTGAATGAGATCGCAAACGGGTGAGAGTCTTTCTTGACCCTACCGATGTCGGCCGCTCTACCTTATATCCCACCGAGAGCTGGGGGAGTTACGTCGAAGCAATTAATGATGAGTGGATAGGGCGAACCGTCGCACCAACGGCCTACCGTGAGCAACGTAAGCAATACAAAAAATCACTGGGCCAGTTGCGTAAAAGCGCAAAGAAGTTTCAGCAGGAATTTGGGATAGACAGCCAATACGCCGAAGCATTGGCCGCTGATAAGGCCAAAAACAACCTATCAACATTGTCGCTTCCAGCGTTACCCACAACCAATGAAGCGCTAAAAGGATTAGCCAACGCCTTACCCACAGAGGCGAAAGGATACAGCGAGAAAGAATTAGAACAACTTGCGCAGCAGCGTGAAGCGATGGCGCGTCGAGAGGCCAGCCTCGCAGAGCAGAAAAACGTTCTGTTTCGTAATTTACATGAGAAGGCGAGTTATATCGCCGGACAGTCACTACAACGTGAGTTAACCCAAAAGGAAAAGGAATTTATTGAGGATTACAAAAGTAAGAACCAGATAGGAAAACGCATTATCGAAGAAATAATGGCACGAAGCCGCCAAGCATAACGTGCCATTGAACACTTATCATGCTCAGAAGGAGTCTAGCAATGAAACCCGTTGTCGCACCAGTTAAAAATGTTTCCGCGACGCAAATCGCGTTTAGCACCCTGTTTCAACGTGCCTACGGTGTACCAGGGATCGGTTTAATTCATGGCCCGTCCGGCTATGGCAAAACGACGACCACCACATACCTTTACAACCAGGTGAACGGTATTTACGTCAGTGCGCGCGCCCATGACACCACCCAGAGTATTACCAGCCGAATCGTTGAAGAGTTGGGATCCGAACCTTGCCGCAACATTAATAAAAACATCGATTTTATCATCGAGCAAATGAGCATGTATGAACGCCCGTTGTTCATTGATGAGGCCGATTACATGATGGGTGACGTGCGGATGCTTGAAACTGTCCGTGATCTTTACGATGGCACCGAAGTACCTGTGATTCTGATTGGCATGGATCAGATTGCCCGTCGTATCTCTACACGTAAGCAGTTCTATAACCGCATTTCTGAATGGGTCGAGTTTAAACCCGCTGATCTGGAAGACGTGCAAATCATGGCGGATAACCTGCTTGAAGACGGCGTAACCGCTGATGAAGCTTTGCTCGACCATCTTCGGCATTGTGCCTGTGGTGAAATGCGACGTATCACCATCGGCCTAACCAAAATTGAGCACCTGGCACTCGCTAATGAGCTTGAGGTGGTTACGTTGGCCGATTGGGGCGATCAACCGTTTCATGGGCTTAGAGCGCCAATGGCTTGATTGGAGGCTGTATGTCGAAACGCCGTTTGGCATGGAAGTACATATGTCACTTCGACAACGCGCCATTCAGAGGGAAACAGCTTATGCAAGCCGTCGAAATGAATAACGCGCAAGTGCGCACTTTCCTGCAATTTTTGCTAGATGAAAAGCGGATCGCTCTCTATGACAAGGGCGGCTGTATTTTAAGTAATCGCTATGTGCTGGTGGATAGCTCTCCAATTCCGAATCGTCATTCACGCCGTCGCAGCAGGCGGCCCAAGGTACTGCAACGGGTGTGGAATACCTGCCGGATTATGAAGGTGTTTTCCATTTTTGACCTACGTTCAACGGCTTGTGCCGGAGAGGTCACGACACGCCGTTATATCCGCGCCTTAGAGCGTGCTCGGCTAGTGCGCAGGGTCAACATTGACGATGACGAGGTGTATCGCCTGAATGTTAATACTGGACCTGTCCACCCCGTAGTCACAGACGATGGGATGCACTGCCCCAACAGAGGGGTGTTCTATCCCTTTAAGGAGGACTCATGAATCAGCCTGAATGGCTTGACGTATTGCGTCAGGAACTAGAAGTATCGGGGCGATCTCAAAATCAATTAGCCGCAGAGCTGGGGGTCAGCCCCTCGCTATTGAGTCAGATGTTGCGGGGAACATATCCAGGATCAACAGAAATGCTTCAGATTAGCGTTGAGGGGATCCTGATGCATCGTGAGGTGATGTGTCCCATCAAGGGCAGTATCCCCGTTAACGAGTGCGCAGGGCATCAAAATAAACCGTTTTCATCCTCAAACCGAGAGCGTGTGAAGCTTTATCGGGCCTGTCGTTCGGGCTGACCACACTCTCGGCTGGAAGCCACCGCCAAGTCGCAGCGTATTGATATACGCGCCAGCAGTGAAGATGAAGTGTACAACCTGGAAAACCAGCTGGCCTACCTCAAACGCGCCGCGAACGGGGATATCGCCAAGCTCAATGAATTGCTAGAGAAAGAGCTGATCCGGTTAGCGTCACGTTACAACCAGCTGTTATGGAAAAGAACGTATTCAAGGAGGAAGTCATGACACAAGGGCAATTACAGCAACGCCAACAGCGAATTAATCGAGTAGTGAGCCAGCTTGAAAAGTGTGGCTTCGAGGTGAAATCAACTAAGGTTGGCCGCCTTCGACCAGTCATTGAAATAGAGCGGCCAATGATGATGTGTCAGGGTGTCGCTATCACCCTTACAGAACGTAATTTACGGCATCAGATGCATGTTTCTACGCTGAAAGGATGCTTAATCACATGGAGGGCTTAAACGTGTATGCAGCAATCGCAGAGCAGCTTGAGCAAGCACCCTTAAGCCGCCATGAACTCAATTACTTGCTTGGCTGTCGTCATGCGAAAACGTTGCAGTATTATTTACAAACTATGGTGAAACATGGCTTCATCTATCGCAGTGGTAAGCACTATTACTTAACGAATACCGAGCCATTAATGGAGCCTTGCGCCCGATGCATGCAGCCCATTTTAACCTGGGCGAAAGACCGAAAAGGGCGGGGGAAGTGCTGCCAGCCAAGAAACAGGCTCCATATCGTTCAGCGCGCTTATCCGTCGGTACTGCATCATTCGAGAACATCAAGGATCATGCAACGGCCCTTTACCCCGCAAGCCATTGCCGATGTTTATCAAAACGCTAACGCGTAAGCGGTGAATGACAGCCTTGCAATACGTTTATCGCCCTGCATGTGCAGGGCTTTTTATTGGTGTATGAAGGAAGTTAGCCGCATAGCTTGAGAAACAGTATTCAATGTTCAGTAAGTTGAAAATGGATAAAGGTGAGTTAGTGAGATCGTCGCTGACTCATTTATGCGGAAAAATCGATTGGATTCAGTGTGTTATATGGCTGATGTCGCATGTGTTTACCCTACTAAAAGTAATCCCTTTTATACGCCATAAATCCTAAAAATATTCCATCTGTTTGATAAAACTACCAGTTGCACATATTTGATTGTGCTAGCATCCAAAAAGTCAGCATTACACCACTTTAAAGGAGAAACTATTGGCTAGACGAGGTAGTGGTTTACGAACGGCTATAAAGGTTGTTAAGGCAATAGATAGAGCCAACAAGCAAGCTGCTCGTGAATCCCAGCGTAGGCAAAAAGCTCGTGAGCGAGCGCATGCTCAGGCAATAAGAGAACACGAGAGAGAAGAGCGAGAAGCTCAGCGCGAATTACAGAGGCAAGTAAGACTAAATAAGTCAGCAGCAAAGCAAGCTTTTAAAGACGCTGTAGCTAACGCCGCAGAAGAATACCAGGAGCGATGTGAAGAGCGAGCCGCTCTTAGGAAGCAATTCATACAAGAGGTTCTAAAGTAATCAATGGATAATAATTTACTGATGTTGGCAGGCTTATCATTAGTAGCTGTCGTATTAACTTATATTCTAACAAAACGCTCAGCAGACAAGAAAATCGAGCAATATAAGTCGCTAGATGAAGCACTAGCAAAAACAAAAGAGGAATATGATTCAGCGTGTATAAGCCGAGAAATAATAATTGCTGCCAATGAAACCGCAAAGCGAGAGCTAGATAAAATCAATGAGGAAACTGCTGAGCTTCAAGCTTTGAAAGGACAAGATGATGCTCTAAAACGGAGCATTCAAGAGCAGCAAGCGACCTTAGAATCGACTAAATCAACATTAGATGAACTTAACTCAAGCATTGAAAAAGGCGAGCTTGATCTAGAAGAGTTAATGGGTGATCTCGACTTATATTCAAGGCTTGATGAATACACTGCTCATGGTCATTTTGAAATGCCGCAGTACCTTTATGAAACATCTATTCGATTCGCTGAAGAGATCAAAGACGTTAGGCAGCAGCAAAAAGACATGATCAAAGATAAAACAGCGATCTCTTTCCCAGAGTCGACGGTAATATCTAACGACAAGTCATTCAATAATAAAATTCTAAATGGTCAGGTTAAGCTCATGCTTACTGCTTTTAATATTGAATGTGACCTTCTTATCGGCAAGGTGTCGCCGAGTTCGTTTGGGCGTACTTTAGAACGTATAGAAAAACTTGCCAATACACTAGAGAAGTCAGCAGCGACTTTAGAGTGCGGATTTGATATAGATTACATCGAACTTAAGTTCGAAGAGTGTAAGCTTCAATACCAATACACACTTAAAAAGCAAGAAGAGGTCGCTGAGCAGAAGCTTATCAAAGAGCAGATCCGTGAAGAACAGCGAGCTATTAAAGAGTTTGAGAAAGCGATTGCCGATGCCGAAAAAGAAGAAAAAATGTACCGCAATCTTCTTGATAAAGCACAGCGAGAACTTGCTAAGGCTACTGAGCAGGATCGCTCTGAAATGGAGCAACGCATAGCAATCCTTGAGCAACAACTCGCTGAAGCAGAAGCCAAAGAAGAACGAGCTAAGAGTATGGCGGAACAAACTCGTAAGGGGCATGTTTACATCATCAGTAATATTGGTTCGTTTGGTGAGGATGTTTACAAGATCGGTCTTACTCGCCGTCTAGAGCCTATGGACAGGGTTAAAGAACTAGGCGATGCAAGTGTACCATTCCCATTTGACGTACATGCCATGATTTACACCGATGATGCTCCAGCTCTTGAAACAGCGCTACACCGCGAATTCAATTCTAAACGTGTAAACGCTGTAAACCTTCGCAAAGAGTTCTTTAATGTCGACCTAGCATCTATCCAAGAAGCCGTAGAAAAGATGGCTGGAATAGGAGCCGAATTTAAAATGACTGCTTTGGCTGAGGATTACTATGAAAGCTTGAGATTAAGTGAAGCAGCATAAAGGCCATGTAGCATAATGTGAAAATGTACTGTTTAGTACGATCTCCATCGTCAGGCTTTTCCAAAATTCAACTTACTCGAAGTTAATGGTTTAGAGTTTCAATCCTAAGTTGTTTTCATCCAGCATTGAGCTAGCTACCGTGGCTAGCTCAGTTCTGCCCCTTTTTTTGTTAGGGCTATTGCTCATACACATTCTGTTCATCTGGATTTACCTTACACAAGCTAATGCGCGGGCAAAAGGAAAGACCTGACCCCATCTGCTGCTTTCTGCACATTTGATGCGCTTAGCGGCGTGATATGTTTACGCAGCTGTTTCAATCTCCCAAACAATTGACCGTAAAGTGTCTGTCCTTTTAACTTCTTCATTTTAGCTTCTAGTGGAGAAGAAAAAAGATAATTACATTTCAATACATCATGTTTTAGAATCAACCAACATTTTCTCTAAATGGTTGGTGTAGCATGTGTTTCTGCGTTTCGGCTCCAGCCTTTCAATAAGCAGGAGGCTGGCTTAATGTCACAAGTAATGAACTGGTACGGCATTGCTGAAAAACTGTTGTCTTCACAATCTGATGAAGGGTGTAAACCTTTCTTGGATGCTTACGACAAGCTCAAGCTCGGTGATATTTGTGGTGCTGTATCGGCACTAGACGAATTAAATGAACTGCAATACTACTTGAGCACCATCATGCTTGAAATTCAGTTAGTGGAATTGGATGGGGATGTCACGCAATTACCGTTATTCACACAGGGCTTACGTGAAAATGTGCCTGTTGGGTCGGTGGACACCTGGGGGATTTATCATGATCTGATCAGGATTTGGGAAGAGAAAGTTGGTGTTTTATTACCTTATGATGAGGTCATGTATCGTAACCAATACTCCAATAGTGATGGCACGTTACAGGGAGTGATTTACGCTCTTTGCGAGCAAGGTATGCACGAAAAAGCGATACCTTATGCCAAGGCATCTAATACCCACAATCGAGAGTATCTGGCAGAGTCATGGGCTAAAATTATCCAGGGCTTAGCCGACGGAGAGTTTAAAGATCGAGCAATTTGTTCCTTGGCTTCTCTTGGAGCACTTAGGCCAATGATTCAAGATGGCGGGCATGAAGCGGCTGCATATGGTACAGCCATTGAAACATTCGCAGCTATCCGCTTAGACTGCAACCATCCTGAAGTGCAGCGTTGCTATAAAGGATTATTGCGCCTTGCTCGACATTATGCGCCTAGAGATGCACGTTCTGGCGGTACGTTCTGCGCAGCAGTAGCTGCGGCGAGGCTGGCTGGAAAGCAAAATCACGAGGGCTGGTATGAAATTGCTGAAAATCTAACTAAGTATATCTGGAGTGATGATCTAAACCACAGAGCTCGTGTGGCCCTAGAGCTGGCATCCTGTCAAATGGAAAAGTGTTCAATTGAGAACTTAAAGGAACATGTTGAATTGATTGGGTATGCTTGGTCGACTATTGATGACCCTGTTTTCATTCTCAATCAATATGTAGATAGCAAAAGCCAGCAGAAGCAGGATGCCGATACTGAGCTGGCAAATGCTGTCAAAGCTGGTAAAGATGTTTCTGCGCTAGTTGAACAAAGAATGGCTGATGAGGACAGAAATAACCCATATTACACAAAAGAAGGCAATCGGTTTGAACTAGGGTGCAAACTTTGTCTGCCAGATGATGAATTAGAAAAACTCTACTCGGCAATTTATCCATCCTGGCAAAAGGAATCTCTAATAAAAGGCGTCGCGCGCGGCTTTAATGGACAACCAGAACGTGTCTTACCCTATCTAATTAGGGGGTATCCGGAAGGTGATGAATTTGGTATCTACACAAAGCATCTTCTCCCCTACTTAACCAACGAGTTGTTGGATAAGGCGGAAAAATTCTATATAGAGAATGAAAGAAGCGAACCTTTAACATTACTCGCTGCTTATTGGTTTACAAATGGAGATTTGCAAAAAGCGACAAGAATTATTGGTAAACTTGGTGAGGCGACGTCCGTCGAAGATTGGACGCCGTATTATCGTAGAGGGTTAAGTTCCGACAAACCGTTCATCACTATTGCTGAAATCGAAAGTAGTAAGAATGAATTGCCTTTTTTAGGAGATGTTGCAGATATTCCTTCGGTAATTAAAACATGTAAAACCGCAGCCACTTTAGCAGAAGCAGTCAAGAAGCACTGGCAGGATAAAGCGTTTGTTAATGCTGCATTAAAAGCCGCTCAGTTGAAGAAATATCAAAAAACCTATGACGATCGCTGTGATTTGATTCAACTGTTTGTTGTCGCTGGTAAAATTGATCATGCTGTCGCACTGTTACCTTCAGTGAACAAAGGGAAAAGTAAGCCAGGCGATGGTGATTATGCAGTGGAACCTCTAAAGACGATTCTCGGTTATCTGCATGACTATCCTGAGCAAATAACTCCAGAATTGTTGGCTTCATTATTGAGTGAAGTTGCTAAAGTCTTCCCTCAGTATGTATGGCGGTTATTTTTCCAGTTGAGTCGATTAAGTTGTCGGCTTCCTATGGCATCTCGTACCAAGCTGTTGACTGAAATACTGGCAGTGAAACGGAAAGTCTATTCACGTCATATTGATCATGTGCCTTTCTACTTGGGAGTACTAAAAGGCACGTTAGAAGTTGAAGGGTATAACGAAAATAATAAATCAGATATAAAAGCCTGGTTTATGACCCTGAGTGATTTAGTTCGTAAAGACTCTATCTATGTCAGTTCACTATGGATTGTCAGCCAGTATGCTAATCTGAAATTTCATTTGCCAGAGGATATTTGGCAACAATGGAGCGTAGATGTATTGACTGTATTGTACCGACGTGAACTTAAAGGATTCATTGGACAAATCAATGCGTTACAACTATTTGAATATGCGTACCGACATTTATGGTCTGTGAATGATGACAGGATTATGAGTGAGTTTTTACAGTCAGGGCAACTACCTCAACTTCTTCACGCGGAGATTTGTAGGAGTATCTGGAAAGACATTCATCTAGCACCTGATCCGTTCACAGTATTAATAATGACACAACCTGTTCAAACGTCGACAGATGTCATGAAGCAGGAATTCGTTGAAGCGTTAAGTCGGGTTCTTATTCAGGAAAATCATCCGGATGCGGATCGCCTTAAAGACTTAATTGCATAGACCGAGGAAATCGCGCAAGGGCGAATAATCTTTGTAGTCTGACTTGGATTTGGTGCCAACCTGGAAACGAGAGCGGCTGGCTTAGATAAATTTCTAATCATGGGGTCAAGTCTTGCGTTTTTCCAAATGCAACTTTCCCTAATCCAGCTTTTCCGAGCTAGAGCAAAGCCTCTAGCTCATTTATGTCCAGAAGCAAGCCAGATCATGTATCTTGCTCTTGTCATAAACGACGAGGGGCGCTATTCAGCGCCCCTCGTCGAGTATCATCGTGTTATGCGGTTATAGTTGCAATTCCGCTACAACTTTATCCCAGTGCGCGACGAACGCATCACCGCGTAGTTCACCGTATTGCTCCGTCATGGCAGCGCCCATGCTGTAGCCCCACCAGTTACGGCTTGCACGTAAGTGCTGGCTTACCACTACAAAGTCTTTCAATAGCTCGATGTGTTCAGCGGATAGCTGTCCTAACTCTTGAATAATGGTGTCGTACTTTAAGTTCAGAAGCTGGTCAGTCAATTCCTTGATTTGGCGTAGGATTGGCTCTTTATTGGCACTATGGATATAACTGTTAAGGTTCGAGACTAACGTCGAGGTATCATCCAGTGCCGTATTGGCCTCATCAAGCAACTGCTTCGCGGTTGTGATGTCTTCGGGGGTAATGACTAAACAAAGATCCCTTTGTGCCTGGTCGCGCTGAGACTCTAATAGAGGCAGTGAGGCTTTTAGCTGTTCATATTGCTCACTCTTCGCGGCAATGTCGGCTTCAAGGTTAGCAAGTGTTTGTTTTGCGGCAGCAAGTTGGGTCTGTAAGTTTGCAAATGGCATTTGATGTTCCTTATCGTGTGCGAGAGTTGGCAATGTAACCGTGTTGCTGGCCTCAATCTGGGTTGAAATAAGGCAGGTTACGTTTTGGGTGCTCCCAGTGAATTTGTGCCTTTATTTTTTGTTGCGTGCGGTTGGCTCTTTTGGCTACTAGGCGTGCGCGATGACGACGTTTAAGTGACATTAGTGATACTCCATATGCGGGGTAATACGGAGGTTACGGCGTCGTGCCGCATGCATTTGTTCGGAAATGTGATTGATTTGTCTATCGCTGAGGTTGTATTTGGCTGCCAGTACACAGCTGGGGTATTTACCGATTTGGCTGAATATCTCGTTATTACGCAGTGCGCACTTAATGCGCCTTCCTTTCGGTAAGTAAATCGCACGACCACCACAGTAGAATGAAAGCGCAAGTACGGCTGTTTTCGCCAGCACTTGTTGATGGGTATCAGTGCCAAGGTCCACCGATACAATGGCTTTTAAGATGCTGTCATAGAGCTTGACGAGGGTCAAAGGCCAGAATGTGTCTGTATTACTTTTGCCTGTTTCTCTGAGTGAAGCTTGTTCACACTGTATGGTTGAAATTTGGCGATTTGAAAGTTCGTATTTTTAGGCTAGTTCGCGGGTGGTTAATTCGTTTCGAAGGCTGAAAATTTCACTATTGCGAATAGCAAGATGAATGGATTGGCCTTTAGGCAGGTAAAAATCAGCGCCTCCGCAATGCTCTGAAATTCCCAGCACCACTGCTTTCACCAGCTCATGACGCATTTCTTCAGTCAGCTTGGGGTGCTTTCGCTTGAATTCAGAGAGTAATACATCATAGATAGTAGCCAGAGATGACGGCCAAATCTGGCGCTCGTTAATTTGTTGTTCTTGAGTATTCATAATTTCTCCCAATATGGTTCAGACCAAAACTTATCCCTTCATCGTCAATGAGATAATTGGATGCACTTCGGGAAAAGAGAGAAATGCAGACAATACTCATAACAATTAGCTTTTGCATATTAGGAGATGTTTCAGTAATACGGCTAGGTTTGAGTCGGCCTTTAGGAAGAGGGGGAAACAGGAGAGCAGTGGCAGTACAGGTTTAGTGTTTACAGCGTGTTTAACGGGTATTTAAACGTGTTGATAATAATGGTGCGTAAACAGCAGTGCGAACAAACAGGGTCAGGGAGTCGTTTAAACCAAGCGGATAAAATGAAAAACTTTTCAAACTGCCCGGTTTCGTTTTTCAAACCTTCCGCGTTGCTACAGTTGCTACACATACACTTTGATAAGTAAATTATTTCGTATCGTTGCGTAATTTTTATCGAAAAATAAGTCTTGCATTTGAACAGCCTTGATAAGACAAGGGCTTAGCATACTTATCCACGGAAACTGTGGATAACTGTGTTAATGGATGCTTGAAAACGGTGATTAATGCTTACCTGACTAGCGTCTTGTATGAAAAGTAATCGTTATTGTATTGGGAGTAACATGCTGTAATCGGGGCGCTATTACTGGGTATAGTCAGAATATGAGAATACGTCAGAGTATGATTAATAAGGTTAAAAAAAGCGCAGGAATAATGTGAATTGATTTAAATCAAATCTTGAATAAGCTGTGAGCAAAAAACGAATATATCTATTTCGGAGGGGGGATAATTAAAAGCATTCACAGCATTTTGAGAGCACTGTAAAAGGCTAGGGCGGTGATAATACGCTTAGCTTGTTTCAGGATCAAGTCATAATCGTGTGTTTTGTGGCGAAAAATCACACAGTGAAGTTGGCTGTATTGCGCTATACCCAAGTTAGCACAAAATGCGGTCTCACATGGTGGCTTGAGTATAGTGATTGTCGATGCTATTTCTCAGCCATAATCGACAAATTTGATGATAGTGTTGACATGGCTCTGTGGCGTAGCAAAATGGGTGACTACTGATCATTTGGCCAGTCCGGTATCGATATGGAAAAGTCTAGCAACAAAACGTTTAAACTTTCTTCGCGCTATTCCCCTTCGGGTGATCAGCCAACAGCCATCGCACAGTTGCTTGAAGGCTTAGATGCCGGCTTAGCGCATCAAACCCTGCTGGGGGCGACGGGCACAGGCAAGACATTCACAATTGCCAATGTCATTGCGCAAGCTGACCGGCCAACCTTGATCATGGCGCCGAATAAAACACTGGCTGCGCAGCTATACGGTGAGATGCGGGAATACTTTCCTGATAACGCCGTTGAGTATTTTGTCTCATATTACGATTATTATCAGCCAGAAGCTTATGTGCCAAGCACCGATACTTTTATTGAAAAAGATGCCTCGGTGAATGCCCACATTGAACAGATGCGCCTGTCTGCGACCAAAGCCCTTATGGAACGTCGCGATGTCATTATTATCGCTTCTGTATCCGCGATTTATGGTTTGGGTGATCCGGATTCTTACCTAAAAATGATGTTGCATGTGCGCCGTGGTGACTTTCTCGATCAGCGCGATATTTTACGACGTCTGGCCGAGCTGCAGTATACCCGTAACGATGTGGCGTTTGAGCGCGGCATGTTCCGGGTTCGTGGGGAAGTGATTGATATATTCCCTGCCGAGTCTGAAAAGGATGCGGTGCGGATTGAGCTGTTTGATGATGAAGTGGAGTGTATTAGCGCCTTTGATCCACTGACCGGGGCGATACTGCAACGGGATTTGCCGCGCTGTACGATTTACCCTAAAACCCACTATGTGACGCCGAGAGAAAAGATACTTGATGCCATTGAAGGCATAAAGGTTGAATTGGAGCAGCGCAAAAAGCAGCTGCTTGATAGTAACAAGCTGGTGGAAGAGCAGCGGATTGCTCAGCGTACGCAATTTGATATTGAAATGATGACCGAGCTGGGTTTCTGCTCTGGCATTGAAAACTATTCCCGTTACTTGAGTGGCCGTGCAGAGGGTGAGCCGCCACCGACGTTGTTCGATTACTTACCGGCAGATGGCCTGCTGATCATTGATGAATCTCACGTCACTGTTTCTCAGATAGGTGCGATGTTCAGGGGCGATCGCTCCCGCAAGGAAAACCTGGTTGATTACGGTTTCCGGCTGCCTTCTGCGCTGGATAACCGGCCACTCAAGTTTGAAGAGTTTGAGTCGTTGGCACCGCAAACACTCTATATATCCGCGACACCGGGGAAATATGAGATTGAACAGTCAGGTGGGGAGATCGCAGAACAGGTTATTCGTCCGACAGGGTTGCTGGATCCGCAAATTGAGGTGCGCCCTGTGGCGACTCAAGTCGATGATCTACTTTCTGAGATCCGTATTCGTGCAGCGAAAGGTGAGCGGGTATTGGTGACAACGCTGACAAAACGCATGGCTGAAGATCTGACGGAGTATCTCGCCGAGCATGGGGTGAAAGTGCGTTATCTGCATTCCGATATCGACACTGTCGAGCGGGTAGAGATCATTCGTGATTTACGCCTCGGTGAGTTTGATGTGTTGGTCGGGATCAACTTGTTGCGTGAGGGCCTTGATATGCCAGAGGTGTCGTTAGTGGCCATTCTGGATGCCGATAAAGAAGGCTTCTTACGATCTGAACGCTCGCTGATCCAGACCATTGGTCGCGCGGCTCGAAACCTTGAAGGGCGTGCAATACTTTACGCCGATAGAATAACGGGCTCGATGGAGCGCGCGATGAGTGAGACCAATCGTCGACGTGATATCCAGATTGCCTACAATGAGCAGCACGGCATTACCCCTAAAGCACTGGATAAAAAAGTGTCAGACATTATGGAACTGGGTGGTTTAGGAAAAGGCAAAAAAGTGAATAGAGCAGCTCAGTTACATAAAGTGGCCGAGCAAAAAGCGTCTTATAGCACCTTGTCTCCCCAACAGTTGGAAACTGAAATTCAGCAGTTGGAAAAAGCCATGTATGACGCCGCTCAGAATTTGGAATTTGAGGCCGCTGCTGAGATTCGGGATAAGATCCATGCAATGCGTGAGCAGTTTATCGCGAATAGTTAGAAAGGGTTAGCGGGCTGCGATATTACGAGAAAAAAAAGCCAACCGATAAGTTGTTCGGTTGGCTTCATTGTTTTAGTGAAAAAAATTCCACAAACAACGTCAGTTGGCTAGGTTGACTCTCAGGAAGAGTCATATTAGATAATGCAGGTGGCATGCCAACTTTTATATTCATCTTTAATTGCACTTTTTTGGTGGTATTGCGCAAAATTTGTGATGTAAAAGTAACAGTAATGGACATGTTATTTGCATTATGCAAATCATTATGCGAATCATTATGAAAAAGCGTAATAATTATGCCACAAAAAAGTGCTACCCTTTTTTGTCTTTTGATTACAATTAATAAATGAAGTTGGATTTGGAGGAGCAATGGAAAGCAAATCAAAACAACGCCACGTCTTAATGGTTGAAGATACTGCGTCAGTTGCTGCGCTGTATAAGTCATACCTGAATCCTCTGGGAGTTTCAGTTACGCTGGTCAGCTCTGGGAGCGAAGCGTTAGAGAGTGTGAAAAACGCAACACCGGATTTGATTTTACTGGATCTTCGATTACCGGATATGACGGGCATGGAAGTGCTCGAAGCGGTGAAGCGGGATTATGGTGATATTCCTGTCGTGATCATGACGGCCCATGGCTCGATTGATGTTGCGGTAGAAGCGATGCGTTACGGAGCAAAAGATTTTCTGATTAAGCCGTGTGAGGCCGACCGATTACGGGTGACGGTGAATAATGCCCTGAAAGAAGAAGACCGAAAAACACAGGGCAGCACGTCATCGAAGCAGGGCGGGGCGCAGTACCAAGGTTTTATTGGTAATAGCTTGCCGATGCAAGCGGTATATCGTGTTATCGAATCAGCCGCAGGCAGTAAAGCAACGGTCTTTATTACCGGAGAAAGTGGCACGGGCAAGGAAGTGTGTGCCGAAGCGGTGCATGCTGCGAGTCCGCGAAATGATCAGCCGTTTATTGCGTTAAATTGTGCGGCTATCCCTAAAGAATTAATTGAAAGCGAGCTTTTTGGTCATGTAAAAGGAGCGTTCACCGGGGCTTCTACCGAACGTCAGGGGGCTGTTGAGTTAGCCAATCAAGGGACACTCTTTCTCGATGAGCTTTGCGAAATGGATTTGGATTTGCAAAGCAAGTTACTGCGATTTATTCAAACAGGGACTTACCAGAAGGTGGGTTCATCTAAAACACATTCCGTTGACGTTCGCTTTGTTTGTGCCACAAACCGTAATCCTTGGCTTGAGGTGCAAGAAGGTCGATTCCGGGAAGATTTGTACTATCGCTTGCATGTGATCCCGGTGGCGCTGCCGCCGTTGCGAGATCGTGGTGATGATGTCTTAGAGATTGCCCATGCGTTGCTGGCACTTATGTCACTGGAAGAAGGTAAGAACTTCAGCCGTTTTTCTGCCGAAGTCCTGCACTTATTTAAGCAGCATCATTGGCAAGGCAACGTGCGTGAGCTGCAAAACGTCATTCGTAATATTGTGGTACTCAATGCCGGTGAAGAAGTGACATTGCAGATGGTTCCGCCACCGATTAACAATAGTGGTGTCAAAATTGCATCTTCTCACAGCACAGGGGCGGAGCATCCGTTAGACACCGAGATCCCCCGTGATAGTTTGGCCGGTCACATGGTAAATAAATCGCAAGTAGAACCGTTATGGGCGGTAGAAAAGCGTGCCATTCAGACAGCGATTGATGCTTGCGATGGAAATATTCCACGGGCTGCGGGTTTGTTGGAAGTTAGCCCGTCAACGATTTATCGGAAATTACAAACCTGGCAGGAAGCCCAAGGTTAATTGTAGGGAGAGTATTGCATGGCAACAATAATTAATGCTGAAACAATCAAACGCATGGCTGATGAAGTTGGCCATGAAACGTTATTGCTACTTTTGAATGTATTTAGTGATGAACTTGAACAGTATCAGCATCAACTCTCAGCTCAACCGACGATGAGTCAGATGGGAGAGATTAGCCATTCGATTAAGAGCAGTGCAGCCAGTTTCGGCGCAGATGATCTTGCGTCGATGGCGCAGGAATGTGAATTTCGGGTAAGACAGGGACAAGAAAAGTGGATGCGGGACCACCTGCCCGAGTTCAGGCAGATGGTCGAAAACATGGCCAATGAGTATAAGCGCTTAGCCAGCCATGATAATCCGATCAATTGCTTGCTTTAGCTTTTCCCGATCATGACGCCATTCATGGTTATTGGATGCAAGCTCTTCAACGTGCTGGTGGTATTTCGTATCAAGCTCTTCATGATAGTTATCGCTTAGAATGCTATTGACTTGACGTCCGCCCATTGCACGTTCACACCAATACAGCATTTGCTGCAGGCTCATCATACCTGCTGGCCCTTTTTCTTTGTCGAGATTGGTGACAAAGATAATTTTGGCCTTACATCCTCGAAGTGCACTCTCTGTTTCTTTCAGTAGCAGCGGTGGCATGACACTGGTAAGAAAGCTGCCGGGGCCAAGTAAGATAAGATCGGCTTCTTGAATGGCGATGACCGCTTCTTTTGTTGCGGGAACGGCAGGTTCGACATAGAGCCGCTGTGGAACGTCATTTAATTCATCAATACTGGTTTCGCCACAAATAATATCCCCTGTCGGAGTGAGAGCAGATAAGTCGGCCGGGTGCTCTGACATGGGTAAAATATGGGTTTTGACCTTTAGCATATCACGGATGAGGTTGATAGCCTCCAGTGGGCGAATAGACAGATTATCTAAGGCCTTCAACATCAGGTTGCCAAGGTTATGCCCATTCAGTTCGCCATTACCGCGGAAGCGGTATTCAAAAATCATGGAGCCAATTGACGGCTCGGTGATCAGCTGATTGATACAATTGCGTGTATCTCCCCAGGCGATACCGCCTTGGCAGGCACGGATACGGCCTGTCGACCCACCATTATCGGTTGTAGTCACGATACCGGTGATATTTTCTCCGTACTCGGAAAGGGCTGATAATATACGGCCAAGTCCATGACCACCGCCAATGGCGACGATTTTTGCCTGTGTTGGATCTTTCACTGTTGTATTTGACATTGTCTAAATCAATATGTGATCTGAATAATTCTGTGGGCAGTGTATCGGTTTGATCGCTTAGAATACAGTCATTGGCCCCTGAGATGTCTTATTAATCACGTTTAGTATGTGCATATTGAATGAAAAGTGCCCGCTTAATCCGAGACGGGCATATCATCACGACGGCAATGGCAAACTTAGTGGCTTTTTTGCATGATACTGATCAGGTAATCATAGGTATTTTGACAATTAGGTGCACTGAGTAAAGCTTGCTTCTCACTGGTAGGGACAGGCAGCAGCTCCAACCACCGCTGACAGAGCCAGCTTAGATCATCAAATTGTGTATTTTGGTGAAGCCCGTTAAGTTCTGGGTGTTTTTTGAACATGAGCTTGAGTTTATCCGCGAGCACTTGCTGATCCTGACGCACTTTAGTTTCTGGCCACAATGGAATGGTTTCGCATTGAGCTGAAAAATACCCGTCATCGTTTTCTTCAAGGTGATCAATTCTAAACGTTTCATGGCCGACAACGGTCACAATCAGCGCGCCATCAATCGGGGAGGTATCGAAGTCTTCAACGGTAACGCGGGTACCAATGTGGTAAAACTGGTGACCATGCTCATGTTGGTCAAACATGCAAACGCCGAAGCTATCGCTATCCCCACCGACTAGCGCGGCCTTAAAAGCTTCCATCTGCGTCCCGGGAGCAATACGTAACGGGATTCGGCCACCTGGGAGAATATGACGTTTTTGAAAGAGTAGCGGTATGTCGTGTTTCATAGTCTGCTCCGGTTTTTTGTTTGCCTGATGAAATAGACATAGCAATAGTAATGCCGGAAAAAACATACCGCGTGATAGCTGGGGGGTGAAACGTTTACCGTCCTGTCTGTCTCATTTTGCAATGAGAATATGCATCGTATTTTGTATTTTGCGAATCATTTTTGATTTGCGATTAGCCGAAGTGCGGTGTCACTTGGCAGCAGTTCAAGGTGGCTCTGTTCATCAAAATACCAGCCTTTAATTAATCCTTTTTTTTGCATGTCGATAAATCCATCAACAACACTTTTGGCTTGTTGATGGGCATGTTTAGCATCAAGGCCTTCTTCACGCTGCAGATAGAGCGCAATATCACCAATTGATGCAGATTCGATAATGTTGGACATAATATCCTCACTGATCATCAGAAAATCTTTATGTATTCCCTTTAGTAGTATTGTCGTGAAATCCCGTGAACGGTAGAATGCAGCACGAAATTTTTGTTGTAATTTGCCTCTCTGGCCGATTTTCTGATATTTTTATAACTATTACGCTGTTGTGCTCAGGTTGATTTTTTAGTCAATCACTCGTTTGACTTTTTAGATCGCCTGTTTGATTTATAAATCATAAGTACAATTGCCATAGCTCCGAGCTTGGTTTGCTAAGTTCCTTTGTTGAGGAATACGCAGGTCAAGCCAGTGACAGACTGTCACCAGGGTCGATAAAGAAATGCATCGGCCTCCCGTACTTGGAAAGGTGTTCCGTGGCGAAACAATTTGAAGATAATTTCCATCGCAAGTTCTATTACTTGCGCCTGTCTGTTACAGATGTCTGTAACTTTAAATGCACCTATTGCCTTCCGGATGGCTACCATCCTGGCGAAAAGAAAAAGAAGCCCTCTTTTCTTTCTCTGGAAGAGATCCAGCGCGTCACCGGTGCATTTGCTCAATGCGGTACCTCTAAGGTCCGTATCACCGGTGGTGAGCCAAGCTTGCGTCGGGATTTTACGGATATTATCCGTACGGTTGCCGAACAACCGGGGATCAGCAAGGTTGCGACCACCACCAATGGCTATCGAATGGCTAAGCATGTGGGTGAATGGCGTGACGCTGGGCTGACCAATATCAATGTCAGTGTTGATAGCCTTGATCCTAAGATGTTCTACCAAATTACCGGTGAGAATATGTTCCATCAGGTGATGGAAGGGATTGATGCCGCCTTTGATGCTGGCTTTGAGCAAGTGAAGGTGAATACGGTACTGCTTAAAGATCTGAATGCACAGCAATTACCCCAATTTTTAGGCTGGATAAAAACACGGCCTATTCAACTACGTTTTATTGAGCTGATGCAAACCGGAGAGATGGATGAGCTGTTTAATAACCACCATGTGTCGGGTACCAGTATCCGCAATTATTTAATTGCTAATGGTTGGCTATTGAAGATAAAGAGCAATAACGACGGTCCCGCTCAAGTATTTTGCCACCCTGATTATCAGGGCGAGATCGGCTTGATCATGCCGTACGAGAAAAACTTTTGCCAAAGCTGTAATCGACTTCGGGTTTCTGCTCTGGGTAAGTTGCACTTGTGCCTATTTGGCGAGCAAGGTCTTGATTTGCGTGATTTGCTGCAACGTGATGATCAGCGCGATGAGCTGATTGCACGTATTCAGGCTGGGCTAGACCACAAGGCGGTGAGTCACTTCCTTGATCAGGGCGTGACAGGCATGACCCCTAATCTGGCTTCGATTGGCGGCTGAGCCCGCCTTACTCCCCATTTTACATTTCGCTTGGAATAAACGGATGAATCAATTTACACATATAAATGCTTCTGGTGAAGCGAACATGGTCGACGTGTCTGCTAAAGCTGAAACAGTGAGAGAGGCGCGAGCAGAAGCCTTTGTTCATATGGCACCAGAAACACTACAACTTATCGTCTCTGGTCAGCATCACAAAGGTGATGTTTTTGCGACTGCCCGTATTGCCGGTATTCAAGCAGCGAAGAAAACCTGGGATTTGATCCCGTTATGTCATCCATTGCTACTGTCTAAAGTGGAAGTACAGCTGGAAGCTATCGACGCTGACAATATGGTTCGCATCGAATCATGCTGTAAGCTTGCGGGTAAAACAGGTGTTGAGATGGAAGCACTAACGGCTGCTTCTGTTGCCGCGTTAACGATTTATGATATGTGTAAAGCGGTACAAAAAGACATGGTGATCAGCCAGGTGCGCTTGTTAGAAAAAACAGGTGGAAAATCAGGTCATTTTAAGGTGGAAGCATGATTAACGTACTTTTCTTTGCTCAGGTAAAAGAGTTGGTGGGCGTTGACCGCCTTGAAGTGGCTGCCGAGTTTACAACGGCGGAAGCACTACGTCAGCATCTGGTTGCGCAGGGTGGCAAATGGCCATTGGCATTAGAGTCAGGTAAATTGCTGGTGGCCGTTAATCAGACTATCTGCCCACTCGATAGTGCAATTAAAGCCGGAGATGAAGTTGCCTTTTTCCCACCAGTGACCGGGGGTTAATGATGATTTCTGTACAGTTTGAAGACTTTTCGGTAGCAGACGAATATGGGCTGCTTGCTGAAGGTACAGACGCTGGCGCGGTCGTGACTTTCATCGGTAAAGTGCGCGATTTCAATCAAGGTGATAGCGTTACAGGCCTTTCGCTTGAGCATTATCCGGGAATGACTGAGAAATCGCTGGCTGAGATTGTCGAGCAAGCGAAAGCCCGCTGGCCTTTGCTGAAGGTTAAAGTGATCCACCGTGTTGGTGATCTGGATTTAGGCGATCAGATTGTTTTTGTCGGGGTGACGAGTGCTCACCGCGGTGCGGCATTCCAAGCGTGTGAATTCATCATGGATTACCTTAAAACGCAGGCGCCGTTCTGGAAAAAAGAACAGACCGAGAGTGAAACCCGTTGGGTTGATGCTCGCGATACCGATACCTCTGCGGCCGATCGTTGGTCACAGAAATAATAAAAATGATGGCATCCCGTCAGGCGATGCCATCAATATATCGAACGTCCATCAAAAGCTTAGCGATTTGTTAACTGTTCATGTGCAAACAATGCCTGAACTTCTACCGCTAATGCATCCGCGAAGCGCTGATGTTGCTCTGCTTGCCAGTGAATGCCTTCGCGCTCACATGAAACCACCACAGAGCCTGCATCAAAATAGGCACAGCCTAAATCGTCAGCACATCTTTTATAGTATTTGGCTAATTCTTGTGATTTTGCTTCCCCCCCAGCAAACATGGCGGCGGTATAGCCCACTTCATAGATAGGAGGCGGGCTGATTAATAACACCTGAGGTGTTGTGTCCTTGGCCGGGCTTTTGAACGCGAGCGTCTCAGTCACGAGGCGTGAGACACCGAGTGATATATCATAAGCTGAAAGAGCAAAGTGATGTTTTAACTCATTTGTCCCTAGCATGATGATCACCAAGTCGGGGGTGTGTGAGGCTAAGCAAGGCTTTAAATACTGCAGGCCATTTCTGCCATCGACAAAAGGATCGTCGTGAACCGTCGTGCGGCCTGACAGCCCCTCTTCGATTAATTCGAAACTATCGGGTAAGCAGTGCCTTAACCGGGTAGGCCAGCGCTCCTCCACACCGTATCGACGGGTAGATTCAGGAACAGTACCCCAGGTGTTGGAATCACCGAAGCAAAGGATGACAGGCATGATGACCTCTACGTTATTTTATAGGTAAGGCGGTTACGATACGGGCTTAAGGCAATCAAAGAAAGCCTGCGGCCTGCATTTTGTTACAAACGATTTCTTTCTGCTCTGGTGTCAGAGTCTTGAGCGGAAGCCTTGGATCGCCCGCATCAATGTCATGGAGTCTCATTGCGACTTTACCTGCTGCGACGCCACCAAATTCAACCAAGACACGAATCAACGCAATAACCGCATCCATTTTTTGGTTTACTTCCGTCATTTTCCCAGCATTGAATGCATCAATGATGGCGTTAAAGTGGTTTGCAGCATAGTTATAAGTACTGCCTACGGCACTGACCGCACCGACGGCAAGAGCGCCGGGCAAGAATTCATCCACACCCCATGGAATATTGAATTTCCCATCAAGTACGCGAAGGCAGCGCTGGTATTCATAAAGATCAACGTGGTTGAACTTCACACCGGCTAAGTTCGGTATTTTCTTATCGCCTTCAATTAAGAATTGTTCCATGTCGACCATGACACCGGACATGCCTGAGTGGTAGTAATAAAACTCTTTGGATGGTGCCGCTGCTGCAACGACGGCGCAGTAGTCAACTAAATCGGCAACGGAGCCCGGTTTGAAGAAACATGGTGCAATCACGGATGTTGCAAGGATATCGAGTGTGTCAGCATGGCGGGTGAGTGCCAGCGTGTCGACGATAGATAGGGCACCAGTATGAACAATAATATCCATTTTACCGGCTAAGGCGGCCACCCATCTTTCTGCAATCGCTTTACGTTCTTCAACACTACACTGGATACCTTCGCCCGTGGTACCACAAACGTATACCCCTTTAACCCCAGTTGCGATCAAGTGCGCAGCTATTTTATCAATTTCAGCGTAATTGACTGACGTATCTTTATTGAATGGTGTATGTGGTGCGGCAATTAGCCCTTCTAATCGTTTCATTGGTCAGCTCCTTGAAGTAATGCTTCGAATTGTGTTTGATGGATGAAGTTAAACTAGATATTATAATGTTTAGTTACCCTTTCAATACGCGAATGATAAAAATGTGATAGAGGTATCTAAGTGAAATTTTCCGTTCAGTTGTCAATCTGTTCGAAAGTTTTATTTTTTATTTGAAGTTTTACTTCACTTTAGGTTGGTGCTCAACCTAATTAATTAGGATGGTCATGGGGGAAATACATGAGTGAAAAGCGAGTGAAAACGAGCGCAGGGGCTATCATTCCAACGATCAATAGTGTCTATGACAGCTTGTCACCGGCACAGAAGAAGATAGCCGATTTTGTACTGGCCTCACCGGGCGAAACGGCGGAAATGTCGGTCTCAGATTTATCCAAGGCGACGGACTCGAGTGATGCATCGATCATTCGTTTTTGTCGATACATTGGTTTCGATGGCTTGAAAGATTTCAAACTGAATCTGGGGATCGAGATTGCTAAGCTCGATATGGATGAATCGATCCTAGATACCTGTATCGAGCATGATGATCCCTCAAATGTTGTGGCCATGAAGCTGAAATCGCGTCTCGACAATGTGATTACAGAGACTATCAGTTTATTGGACTTTTCCGATCTTGATGAAGTGGCCAAGCTTATTAAGCATGCCGGGACGGTTGTGACCCTTGGTGTAGGCTCATCAGGTATTACCTCGTTGCAGGCAAAGCATAAGTTCATGCGTATCGGGATGAATATCGACTCGTGCACCGATCGCCACACGATGTATATGAAGACGTCGCTGCTGAAAAAGGGCGATGTCGTCATTGGTATTACCCACTCAGGTACCACAGAAGAAGTCGTTGAATCGCTTAAAATTGCGAAAGAAAATGGAGCGACAACGGTAGCCATTACCCATAATCCACGCTCGAAAGTGGTGAAATTTGCAGACTATTTATTGGTAAATGGTAATAAGCAGAGCCAATTACAAGGTGATTCAATTGGTACTAAGATAGCTCAACTCTTTGTGATTGACCTGATATATAGTGTGCTGGTTCAGGCGGATATGCCTGACATGATGAGTAAAAAATCGAGAACAATTAAAGCCGTTGTGAAGTAATATCTCCCCCTCTCCATACCGATCACTAGTGCGTACAAAATCTACGTGCTAGTGATACCTACATGCCATTCAATATACCTCTCCCATTTTTTCTGCGCTGTTAACTGAGATCGATGTCAATTATTTCACCATTTAAAGTTGAAGTTTTATTTCATAATCATAATATGAATTAAAACTTAGCAACACCATCTGAAAATGGAGTTTTATTTTATGTCGGAGCATGTTCTTACCCAATTGAGAGGTGGCTTTGTCTCTTCATGTCAGCCTCTTGATGAGAGCCCAATGAACAAACCGAGCATTGTTGCTGCAATGGCATTGTCTAGTGTGAGTGGTGGCGCTCGAGGTTTGCGTATAGAGGGGATCGCGAATTTACAGGCTGTAAGATCGCTCGTTAATGTCCCTATCATTGGGATTATCAAGCGAGACCTTGATTCTTCGCCTGTCAGGATTACGCCGTATGTGACTGATGTTAACGCTTTGGCTGAAGCGGGTGCCGATATTATTGCTGTCGATGGTACAGACCGGGTTCGACCTGAAAGTATAGCGGCATTAATTACGGCGATTCATCAATCTGGTTGTCTAGCCATGGCCGATTGTTCAACAGTAGAAGAAGCTTTGGCCTGCAAGCAGTTAGGGGCCGATATATTAGGTACGACCTTGTCCGGTTATTGTGGGGATGTGGTTCCGGTTGATCCTGATTTTGAATTTATCGAAGCACTGACATCGTGCGGCAGTTTTATTATGGCTGAGGGGCGATTCAATTCACCGGAATTAGCCGCAAAGGCAATTTCATCAGGCGCAGATTGTGTGACAGTCGGTTCTGCTATCACACGAATTGAATATATTTGCCGTTGGTTCTCTGAAACAGTCAAAGAAGCACATGATTGCCGAGAGGAAAAAAATGAAAACCTATCTGTCTATTGATATTGGTGGTACTAAGATTTCAGCCGCCATGATTAATGATGGTGTGATATCAGACATTGTGAAAATACAATCACCCAATACATCAGGAGATCATCGCATTATTGAACAGGCACTGCGTGATTTAATTTACCCTTATAAAGGGATGGTGGATGCCTGTTCTGTCGCAACGGCTGGTATCGTTTCAGATGGTAGGGTGCGGGCAATGAGCCCATCACGGCTTTGGGGGCATACTGAATTTAATTTAAAAGGCCTTATTGAAGGTCTGCTCGACAAACCGGCATACATTATTAATGATGCCCAAGCAGCAGCCTACTGTGAGTATGTGACCAGCCAAAATAGTGGCGATATGGGGTATATCACGGTATCAACGGGTGTCGGCGGCGGTTTGGTTATCAATGGCAAGCTTCTCACTGGATCAACGGGACTGGCGGGACATATTGGCCATGTGAGTTCGAATATTATCGCGGATGATGAGCCGTGTAACTGTGGACGATACGGGTGTGTTGAGTCCATTGCTTCTGGTACGGCGATTGCGGCATCAGCAGCGAAAATATTAGGAGAAACGTTCACAGCGAAAGATATTTTTAAACAGTATTATTCCGGGGATGAGATTGCAGCACAGATTATTAATCGCTCTGCTTTGGCGATTGCTAATGTTATTGCTGACATGAAAGCTACATTAGATTTAAATCGCATGGTTATAGGTGGAAGCGTAGGCCTTGCAGATGGATATATTGATTTGGTTGTTAAACATATAAATTCCATGCCAAGTAACTTTATGATTCAGGTTGAGCGTGCAGCATGCGCTGAATCATCTGAATTACTTGGTGCATATTATTGGGCAAATAATCACATGAGTTAGAGGTTAAAATGATATTAGGCCATATTAATGATAAGAATTTGAAATATAATCTGCCATCCAAAATATGGGATGCAATCGAAATTGTACGTGAACATGGATTTGATAAATTAGAAAATGGAATAACGAAATTTCGTGATGACTTGCTTTATATCAATGTGATGACGGTTGATAGTGTCTCTAAAGAATCTAAATCTTGTGAGGTTCATAACTATTATACGGATGTGCAAATCCTGCTAGAAGGTGAGGAGTTAATGGAATTTACGACAGATTCCATTGCATGCAAACCCGTTACAGATTATGACGAGATAAATGATTTTCAATTGGTTGACCCCATTGATTCAATATCAACCTGTATATTAAAACCCAATATGTTTGCTGTTTATTTTCCAGGAGAGCCACATAAGCCAACCTGCTTTATTAATGAAGCTAAAACCATAAGAAAAGCCGTAATTAAAATTCATAATCAACTTTTACATGGATAAGTTTAGGAGTCGTTATGTTAGGTAATTTATTCCCCTGGTATCGCGAAGTCACCTCTCCGCAGAAGAAAGCCTTGTTCTCTGCATGGTTAGGATACGTGTTTGATGGCTTTGATTTCATGTTGATCTTTTACATTATGTTCCTGATCAAAGCCGATCTGGGTCTAACCGATGTAGAAGGGGCATTCCTGGCAACCGCAGCGTTCATTGGCCGACCATTAGGTGGCGCGATCTTTGGTTTACTTGCCGATAGATATGGCCGTAAGCCACTGATGATGTGGGCTATTGTTGTCTATTCCGTCGGGACGGGATTGAGTGGACTAGCCACTGGCGGCTTTACGCTGGCCATTGCCCGTTTCATTGTCGGTATGGGGATGGCGGGTGAATACGCTTGTGCGTCTACTTATGCCGTAGAAAGTTGGCCTAAGCACTTAAAATCGAAAGCGGGTGCATTCCTTGTGAGTGGGTTTGGTATCGGTAACATAATTGCCGCTTACTTTATGCCATCTTTCGCTGAGGCCTTTGGATGGCGAAATGCTTTCTTTGTCGGCCTGCTACCTGTACTTCTCGTGCTTTATATTCGCTCTCAAGCACCGGAATCAAAAGAGTGGGAAGCTTCACGAGAAGACAAAGCAGAAGACGGGTCACGTAATCAAATCGGCTTAATGACCGTGTTATGGCATGCCCTGAAAGGGTTATTTAACCCAACTCAGCTGCCTGTTACGCTTATCGTATTACTGGTTTTATTCTCAATCTTTGGCGCGAACTGGCCGATCTTTGGCTTACTGCCAACCTATCTAGCCGGTGTTGGATTTGAAACACAGATCATTTCTAACCTGATGACGGCTGCTGCTTTTGGTACGGTTTGTGGCAATATTTGTTGGGGGTTACTGGCTGATCATTTCGGTCTTAAAAAGACCTTTGTTTTTGGCCTCTTTGCGTCCTTCTTCTTCATTATACCGCTATTCCTGATCCCAGAAGGTAACTATGTCTTACTTGGTTTGTGCCTATTTGGATTGATGTTTACAAATATCGGTGTTGGCGGGCTGATTCCGAAGTTTATTTATGATTACTTCCCAGTAGAAATTCGTGGCTTAGGCACGGGCTTAATTTATAACCTAGCTGCCACATCAGGCACTTTTAACTCGATTGGTGCAACGTATATCGGTATGACTTATGGACTGGGTACGGCATTAACATTCGTCGTCTCATTTTGGACATTCACATTGATGACTCTGATTGGCTTGGGCATTCCTGACTGGTTAAAAGCAAGAGCGGATCGTAAAAAAGCATTGCAATTGGAAACACAAATACTTAATTCAAAGACTGCGTAATAAGGAATGACGAACATGATTAGATACGGTGTAGTAGGAACGGGCTATTTTGGTGCTGAGCTGGCTCGCTTCATGAGCAAGGTTGAAGGTGCAAAAATTACAGCGATTTATGATCCTGAAAATGCAGCCGCAGTCGCTGAAGAATTAAACTGTGTTGCAGCAGAAAGCATGGAAGCATTGGTTTCGCGTAATGACGTTGATTGTGTGATTGTCGCAACGCCAAATAACCTGCATAAAGAGCCTGTATTGGCCGCGGCAAAACAGGGTAAGCATGTATTTTGTGAAAAGCCGATTGCTTTAAACTATCAAGATTGCAAAGAGATGGTGGAAGCGTGTAAATCCGCAGGTGTGACCTTTATGGCAGGGCATGTCATGAACTTCTTTAATGGTGTTCGTCATGCGAAACAGTTAATTAAAGAAGGGGTGATTGGCGATATTCTGTCGTGCCATACCAAACGTAATGGCTGGGAAGATGAGCAACCGACCATCTCATGGAAAAAGCAAAGAGCAAAATCGGGTGGTCATTTATATCACCATATTCATGAGCTAGATTGTGTGCAATTTTTGATGGGATCAGCCCCTGAAACTGTCACGATGACCGCGGGGAATTTGGCCCACAAAGGCAAAAACTTCGGTGATGAAGATGACATGTTATTCATGAACTTGGAATTTGAAGATGGTCGTTTTGCGACCCTTGAGTGGGGTTCTGCTTTCCATTACCCAGAGCATTATGTGATGATCCAAGGCTCTAAAGGTGCGATTAAAATTGATATGCAGGAAACCGCCGGCACATTGCGCTTGAACGGTAATAATACCCATTTCTTAGTGCATGAAACCCAAGAAGAGGACGATGATCGCAGAGCCGGTAATACCAATTCAGAAATGGACGGGGCGATAGCCTACGGTAAACCGGGTAAGAAGACACCGTTATGGCTTTCTTCCGTGATGAAGAAAGAAATGCAGTATTTACATGATATTTTAAATGGTATGAAGCCAAGTGAAGAGTTTGTCGCTCTGCTAACGGGTGAAGCGGCGACCTCGGTGATTGCTACCGCTGATGCCGCGACCCGCTCGCGCTTTGAAGACCGAAAGGTAAAAGTGGCTGAGATTAAATAAATAATCATTTAGAAATAAATATTAAAACGATTAAAAACGGTTATTTACATAACCGTTTTAATTATGTAATAAAATCCATACACATGAACAGAGGCCGATATGAAAGCAATATTGGGTGCAATGCTTGTGTTTTCTATCTCGACACAAGCTGTAATTGCCGATGAATTAAAAGAACAACAACTCATACCAATGAGTATTGAGAAGGTAAATAAGCAAGCTACTCTCTCTACTATTTCTTCACCTATATATGAAAATACCCATTTGGTATTTAATACGGCGAATGATGCGATCGCATTGCCGCAAAGTACCGTTGATCAAATTAAAACGCTGAATGCAATGACTGTGTTTGCCAAAATAAACCCTCAGATTGATGGTTATCATTCTATTTTTGGTGCCAGTAATAGCAGCTCGGGAACACCAAATTCTTATTTTCATGTTTATGTTTCTGATTTGAAACTTGGTTTTGAAATAAGGCGGCAATGGGGCGGTGATATCTATAAAAGCAGCAAGGTTGATATCAATCTTGTCAGTGGGACGGATAATGCCCTTGCGTTTTCAGCTTCTGAGTCAACAGGTTATCGACTTTTTTTAAATGGTGAGAAGATATTAGACATCCCTGCGCCGACTAATTATAAGTTCATTAAAGATATTTCAGGCATTAATAATGCCTTTATTGGTAAAACAACGCGGCACTCTGCAAATAGCTATGAATATTTAGGCCGTATTGATGATGTTGAACTTTATAACTATGCGCTCGATGATAATACTCTGATCCAGAAAACAATCATGGATATTTCCGATCGCGCACCTGTGCAGAGTTTTAAATTATATGACAAAGAGGCGTGGAATACTGCCGCATTTAGGATCCCTGCACTGATAAGAACAACCAGCAATACCATTATTTCAGCGGCTGATATTCGCTATGGTGACAGTAATGATTCGCCTAATAACATTGATGTTGGTATCCGACGCAGCTCGGATAATGGATTAACTTGGACCGATCCTGAAGTTATCTTAGCCTTTGATGATTACCCGCGAGTGCCAACAAGCCAGATCAGAAACAGTGCTTCTTATATCGATTCTGTGATCGTTGAAGGGCATAACAATCGTATTTTCTTATTTGCAGATGCCTTCAAAGGGGGAATTGGTCAGGCGAATTCTATCGCTTCTACCGGGTTTGTGGAGGTGGGTGGTACCAAATATCTATCATTAACCGGCTCTACCAGTGCTCGGACTCAATATTATCTGGGTAATGACAATACCGTCTATACCATGGATGGGAGTGCGACGAACTATACCGTTGGTGATGGTTTCGCGTTATTTGAGAATGGCATTGAAATCAGTAATATTTTTTATAAAAACTCACCGTTGGTGGTCGATTCGACCTCATTTATTGTGATGATATATTCTGATGATGAAGGCGCGACCTGGAGCAGCCCGAAAATCATTAATGATCAGATAAAAACACCGAATATGACGTTCTTAGGTGTCTCACCAGGTGGTGCAATCACGATTAAAAATGGCGAGCATCGCGGTAGAATTCTCGTTCCTATCTACTACAGTGCAACAGATCACAACGTTGAGTATGCCAATGCCATGTACAGTGATGACAATGGCGTAACATGGCAGTTGGGGGAGTCACCAAACGATGGGCGGATTGGCGGTGCAGAGAAGTTACATGAAGCACAGTTTGTTGAGATGCCAAATGGTCAGATAAAAATGTTTGCGAGAAGTGTTGGCCGTGCGGCAATTGCAACAAGTCTAGACGGGGGGCTAACGTGGCTCGACACGGTAGAATATGACAATACACTGGTGATGAGTAATACAACTGGGTGCCAATTATCGATTATTAATTATTCCGGTTATGTTGATGGTCAGCCAGCAGTGATATTCAGTAATCCGGCGGCCACCAAAAGAGCTAACGGTACTATTCGTGTTGGCTTAATTAGCGAAAATGGTTTTTATGATAATGGTGAACCCATCTACCGTATTACTTGGAAATATGCCCGTATTATCATGCCGGATGAATTTGCCTATTCGAACTTGGCTGAGTTAGAAGGCGGTAATATCGCTATCTTGTATGAAGACAGTAATACGCGCTATAAATTATTCCATTTGATATACAGTGAATTTACTGTTGACTCACTAAAAGTCGGTCAGTAATGTCAGCATATAACTAAAAGTAATATCTGGTTAATAAGATAAAATAAAAAGATCCTCACTATGAGGATCTTTTTTTGTGGGTACAAGACAACGTTACAAAGTGACTGGGTATAAAAAATTAGCCCCTCATCTGAGGGGCTAAGGGTAATGTTGCTAACGGATTACTTTGTACCGTTGGTGCCATCTTTGGTTTTATGTGGAATAGGCACATAACCGTGGCGAACACGGGATGGGCTTGGGCGTGAAATGCATCCTGCTGGTCTCATGTAATTTAACTCTCAACACGGAACGGGAACGGATTGTGGCAACACCTTGAATAAAGAGGTGTTTAGCTGCAATAAATAATAGCGTGATTGATTGACTAGAAAAATGAGCTGGGTAACAAAATCTTACTATGTGAGAACATAATCTATACGCACTTTTTTATATGTTTTTTAGTTATTAGCCGTCGCGGAAGGGGGCGTGAGCGGGATCGTTATTCCTGTGCCATATTTTATAGGTGCTGGTAGTGATTATCGATAAGCCGCTAAACCGTTGGTGGACTGCTGGCAAGGGGCAATGGCTGCGAAGGATAATAAGAAGCTGCTTTGTCAATAAAGGCTATGTGCTGCAATGTGCAGCGGAGGGAATTATGAAGCATAAAAGAGTGACAAATCGTCGTATTAAGCAAATGATGGACGATATTAATCATGATGGCTTGTTCGATGAGGTAGTAAATAACGATCATAATGCGCCTGTCGTTGAACGTAAAGATCAGTCTGCGCAGGAAGTTCCACCTAACCTGAACCTTGATAGCGAAAGTAAGTAATCCATTCTTTCCGGCCAATTAGGGTCGCGGTGGAATATATCGAGGCGCCGAAAGGCGCTTTTCTTTGATAGAAGTCATGGTTTTGTTGTCTTGATGTTATTGATTTCGCCCACCCTAAATGGGCTTAGTTGAATATGCTGGTTGTATACTATTTCTTACAATTATTTATTTTATTCGTTAATTCTTTCAGCGTTATTGGCGGATTTTTCTCTTAGTTATGATTTTTGTGATAGATCTCGCTAGTAGCAAACTTCTATCTAGTTACATGTGCCAACCAATCCGTTATTATTAAGGATTATGTCTGTTTTTGTAATGAAAATGTGGCAAGAAGCTTCAATTCCTGATAGTGTTTTGACCAATTCTTCGGTTTTATTTGTATTGTTTAGGATTAACGAGACGAATATCGGTTGCTGCGTGCACAGCTGGAGAACCTCAAGGACGTATTAGATGATGTATTGGAGTTAATGCATGTATAAGAATAAAATCACCCAGGCCATACTTTTTGGAGCTGGCCTCACCGTTGCTGCCACATCTTTTTCCACTATTGCAGCAACAGTTCCTGAGGGCGTAACGCTTTCAGCGACACAAGAATTAGTCCGTGGTAATGGCACTGAAGTTGAATCGTTAGACCCGCAAAGAGTATCAGGCGTACCTGAGTCAAATATTATTCGTGACTTACTGGAAGGCTTGGTAAACCAAGACGGCGACGGTAATTTGGTCGGAGGTGTGGCTAAATCTTGGGAAACCAAAGATAACAAAACCTGGATTTTCCACTTACGTGAAGATGCAAAATGGTCGAACGGTGATCCCGTACTTGCCAGTGATTTTGTGTATACCTGGCAGCGTTTAGCGGATCCTAAAACCGGTTCACCTTATGCCTCTTACCTTGACATGACCACGATGGCCAATGCTGGAGACATTATTCTCGGTAAAAAGTCACCTGATACATTGGGTGCGGAAGCGATCGATGCCCATACCCTGAAAGTGACGCTTGAAAAACCCGTTCCATATTTTGTGGCGATGACTGTCCATACCTCAATGAAACCCGTTAACCAGAAAGTGGTTGAAAAGTATGGTGATAAGTGGACGAGTGCTGAGACATACGTAGGGAATGGTGCATTCCAGCTAGATAAGTGGGTGGTTAACGAGCGCATTGTTCTGGTCCCGAATAAGTATTATTGGGACAATAGCAAAACGGTTCTGACCAAAGTGACTTATCTGCCGATTGAAAACCAAGTGGCAGAGATGAACCGCTTCCTAGCGGGGGAAGTGGACGTTACTTACGAAATGCCAAATGAACATTTCAAGCGTTTGGTGAAGCAGCAGCCAGATGATGTGAAAGTGACACCGTATTTATGTTCATATTATTATGAATTCAACACCGCTAAGGCGCCGTTTAACGACGAGAAAGTCCGTAAAGCACTCTCTTACGCTATCGACCGTGATGTGATCGCGAAGTTTATCGTGGGTAAAGGTGAAACCCCTGCTTATAATTTCACGCCGTTGGCAACCAATGGCCTGGATGTTGAAATGCCTGATTATTCAAAGCTGACGCAAAAAGAGCGTGTGGCGAAGGCGCAGGCATTGCTAGAAGAGGCCGGCTATGGCAAAGATAATCCACTACAGTTCGACTTGCTGTATAACACCAGTGAAAACCATAAGAAAATCGCAGTTGCCATTGCGTCAATGTGGAAAAAATCACTGGGTGTGACCGCCGTGTTGGAGAACCAAGAGTGGAAGAGTTACCTTGACAGTAAACGTCAGGGGAACTTCGATGTTTCACGGGCCGGATGGTGTGGTGATTATAACGAAGCCTCAACCTTCCTCGCCATTATGCGAGATGGTCATTCTCAGAACTATCCAAAATATGCCAATAAAGATTACGATAGTCAGTTAGATAAAGCACTAACCGCCGCTTCTGACGCTGATCGTGCACAGGCTTACAAAACCAATGAAGCTATGCTTGCGAAAGATATGCCGATAATGCCAATTTACCATTACGTTAATGCACGTTTGGTGAATCCACTACTTGGTGGCTATCCGGTTAATAACCCGGAAGATAATATCTTTAGTAAAGATCTTTATATCATTGCTAAATAATAATTAGAGACACTCCTTTATTAGCACTGCTTTCAGGATGGGAGCAGTGCCCTCTATGGCTATTTTGGCCTGCACATTATTGGCTAATTTAGATAAGTCGCGTGTCTGCATACTTATTTAAATTGGTATTAACTGTCACAGATTAAAGAACGGTGGAGTTTATGATTAAATTCATCGCAAAACGGATTTTTGAAGCGATACCAACCTTGTTGGTGTTAATCACAATATCCTTTTTCCTGATGCGTTTCGCGCCAGGCAATCCATTTTCCAGTGATCGCCCACTTCCTCCTGAAGTGATGGCGAACATTGAGGCTAAGTATGGCCTGGATAAGCCCGTATTTGAGCAATATACCACCTACTTGGGGAATATCGTTCAGGGTGACTTTGGCCCTTCGTTTAAATACAAAGATTTTACCGTGAATGAGTTGGTGTCTAAAGCATTGCCTGTTTCGGCAAAAATTGGCTTTTTTGCCTTCATTTTTGCATTGGTGATGGGGGTGGGGGTCGGCACAATTGCCGCCTTGAAGCAAAACAGCTGGATAGATTACACCATTATGTCTACCGCCATGGCGGGGGTCGTGATGCCCTCGTTTATATTGGCACCCGTATTGATTTATATCTTCTCTATTAACCTTGGCTGGCTACCCGCCGGGGGCTGGAATGATGGCTCATTGAAATACATGCTGCTGCCGATGATGGGAATGTCACTGTTGTATGTGGCGACATTCGCACGTATCACGCGGGCAAGTATGATAGAAACGCTCAACAGTAATTTCATTCGCACTGCTAGAGCCAAAGGTTTGAGTTATCCGTATATCATCGTTAAGCATGCGCTCAAGCCAGCGATGCTCCCTGTCGTGTCATACATGGGCCCTGCGTTTGTCGGGATCATTACCGGCTCTGTTGTTATTGAAACCATCTTCGGTTTGCCCGGGATCGGTAAGTTGTTTGTGAATGCCGCCTTTAATCGTGATTATTCGCTGGTATTGGGGATCACGATTTTGATTGGCTCCTTGACCATTATCTTCAACGCCGTGGTTGATATTGTCTTGGCGTACATTGATCCGAAAATTCGTTATTAAGGGCCGACAGATGATGCTGACAAAAAAAGAGAATGTGAAGGCCGTAGAAAATTTTTCAGAGCAGTTGGAAATTGAAGGCCGTAGTTTATGGCAAGACGCGCGTATCCGTTTTATGCGTAACAAAGCCGCGATGGTGAGTTTGGCTATTCTATCGCTGATCACTTTGGCGGTAGTGTTTGGACCCATGTTCAGTAGTTATGCCTTTGATGATACTGATTGGTATGCGCTCCATGCGGCGCCGAGTTTTGGGCCTGAGGGACATCTTTTCGGTACGGATAGCCTAGGGCGTGATCTGTATACCCGTACGTTGGTCGGGGGACGTATTTCGCTGATGGTCGGTATCATGGGCGCCTTGGTGGCGGTTGTGATCGGGACGCTGTACGGTGCGGCTTCAGGCTTTATCGGTGGACGTACCGATCGGATCATGATGCGTATTCTTGAGATCCTCTATTCGATTCCCTTCATGTTCTTCGTGATTGTATTGGTGACCGTTTTTGGTCGTAATATTATGCTGATCTTTGTCGCGATAGGGGCGATATCCTGGCTGGATATGGCGCGTATTGTTCGTGGACAAACGCTGTCACTTCGCAGCAAAGAATTTATTGAGGCTGCACAGGTATCCGGTGTGAGCCAGTGGCGCATTATTACCCGACATATTGTGCCTAATGTACTAGGCATTGTTGCGGTGTATTCGACCCTATTGGTGCCATCAATGATCTTGACCGAATCGTTTTTGAGCTTTTTAGGTCTAGGGGTACAAGAACCCATGACCAGCTGGGGGGCATTATTGCAAGAGGGGTCGCAAACCATGGAAGTGGCGATTTGGCAGCTCTTGTTCCCCGCCGCCTTTATGGTGGTTACGCTATTCTGCTTTAACTATGTGGGTGACGGTTTGCGTGACGCACTGGATCCAAAAGACAGATAACAAATAAGACGAACTTCAGCTTGCTGTGACGGGGATGTAAGCCTGAGTGAGCTGAAGCGAAAAGTGAAAAGGAAGTAGTATGAGCTTATTAGATGTCAAAGATCTTCGCGTCGAATTCAAAACCCAAGACGGCATTGTTACCGCGGTAAACGATCTGAACTTCACTCTGAATCAAGGGGAAACATTGGGTATTGTCGGTGAATCAGGTTCGGGTAAGAGCCAGACGGTTTTTGCCATTATGGGACTGTTGGCAAAAAACGGTGTGATCAAAGGCAGTGCGAAATTTGAAGGGCGCGAGATCCTCAATTTGCCAGAAAAAGAGCTTAACCGTATTCGTGCCGAGCAAATCGCCATGATTTTCCAAGATCCCATGACCTCGCTGAACCCTTATATGAAGGTGAGTGATCAGCTAATGGAAGTGCTTATGTTGCATAAAGGGATGGGGAAAGCGGAAGCGTTTGAAGAAAGCGTCCGAATGTTGGATGCGGTTAAAATTCCGGAAGCGAGAAAGCGCATTAGTATGTATCCACATGAGTTCTCTGGTGGGATGCGTCAGCGCGTTATGATCGCAATGGCACTCCTGTGTCGACCCAAACTACTGATCGCCGATGAACCAACAACAGCATTGGATGTGACCGTTCAGGCGCAGATCATGGATCTGCTCAATGAGTTAAAGCGAGACTTTAATACCGCGATCATTATGATCACTCACGATCTGGGTGTGGTTGCAGGAAGTTGTGACAAGGTACTGGTGATGTATGCAGGGCGGACGATGGAATACGGTAAGATTGATGAAATTTTCTACCAGCCATCGCACCCTTACACCGAAGGTCTACTGAAAGCGATCCCGCGGCTGGATACCGACAGTGAAGAGTTACCGACGATTCCAGGTAATCCACCGAATTTGCTGCATTTACCGGTTGGCTGTCCTTATCAGGAGCGTTGTCATCGGGTGAGCCCTCGTTGCTCACAGGAGGCACCAGCATTGAAAGCGTTTACGGAAGGACGTTTACGCGCTTGTTTTTCTGATGTGGGGACGTGGTAATGGCAGCACAAAAAAATCTTCTTTTAGATATTAATGACTTGAAAGTACATTTTAATATCGCAAAAAAATCAGCCTGGCCATGGACAAAACCGCTGATGCTAAAGGCGGTTGATGGTGTTGGTATTCGCCTGTATGAAGGGGAAACGCTGGGTGTCGTTGGCGAATCGGGTTGCGGTAAATCCACCTTTGCTCGTGCCATCATTGGCTTGGTTGAGGCTACGGAAGGCAGCGTCGTGTGGCTGGGGCAAGATCTTACTAAGCTCAGCCATAAAGCGATGCATGAAAAACGCAAAGACATTCAGATGATTTTTCAGGACCCACTGGCGTCCTTGAATCCTCGAATGACGGTAGGCGAAATTATTGCTGAGCCGCTAAAGGCGTATTTCCCCGATTTGACGGCTGACGAAGTGAAAGAGCAAGTCAGGGCGATGATGACCAAGGTGGGTCTGCTGCCTAACGTGATCAACCGTTATCCTCATGAGTTTTCAGGTGGGCAGTGTCAGCGTATCGGTATCGCTCGCGCGCTTATTTTGAAGCCAAAGCTGATCATTTGTGATGAGCCAGTTTCAGCGCTGGATGTGTCGATTCAGGCGCAGGTTGTCAATCTATTGAAGTCACTGCAGAAAGAAATGGGATTGAGCTTGATCTTTATTGCGCATGACCTGTCTGTCGTAAAACATATTTCAGATCGTGTGCTGGTGATGTATTTGGGTAATTCCGTGGAGATGGGCGAGGCCGAAGCCTTATTCAGTGAGCCGAAACACCCTTACACCAAGGCGTTGATGTCTGCCGTGCCAATTCCTGATCCTGAATTGGAGCGGAATAAACAGATTGAGCTCCTTGAAGGGGAACTACCGTCACCAATGAGCCCGCCATCAGGTTGTGTATTCAGAACACGGTGCCCGATTGCCACACAGGTGTGTGCGGAGAAGAAACCTCAGTTGCAAGGCAGTGACGTTCATGCGGTATCTTGTTTGCACGCCCACTAATTTAAGCCTGTGACAGGCTTTTAAGCGCGGAGTTAACTGACTGTAGTTATCACCGCGCTTTTTTTAGATGGCGAATCGAAACGGAAAATTATTCGGCTGGGTACCAATAGCCTTGATTGACAAGCTGAGTCAGCAAATCGATGAAGGCGGGGTGGTCGAGTAACTTACCTAATGCATCTCGAGTGATGGCTTCTTCATCACAGAGGTAACGACCAGCAATGCTGCATTCTTGCGGTAACTCGTAACGTTCACCGTTGATATACAGCACATGAGGCTGATCGGGGTAGTAGAATGCCCGCAACCCGCCGAGTCGCTTGATGGCTTCACCATTTTCAAGAAACTGATAAACTTCAGCATTCTGCCATGGTGGTTCGGCTGTAATGATATCCAGTTCATGGCGGCTGTTGCTAAGGTGCTCACCTAACCACTCTTTCATGACTTGTGGATGATCGAGCAGGCTACGCATCATGGCTTCCATGTCAGCAAGCTCGTTAGGCATAATCGCACCACTTTCATTACGCGCGGGCAAATCCGGGTTATGGTAGTGTACATCACCGATTTCGTTGGCAATTACGTAGTCGGCAAAACTGCTGAGCAACTCTTGTTTTTTCGGTGAACGAAAACCCACAGAAAAACTCATCGAGGTTTCAATGGCATAGCCATCGTGTGGGAAGCCTGGCGGAATATATAAAATATCGCCGGGTTCTAAAATATCATCAATGATAGGATCAAAGCCCTTGATCTGACGCAGTGCCGGATGACTAAACTCTTCTTCATAATCATCTTTCTTTGGCCCTACACGCCAGTGACGTTTGCCGGAACCTTGAATGATGAACACATCATACTGATCAATATGAGGGCCCACACCGCCACCTGGGGTGGAGTAGCTGATCATCAAATCATCAAACAGCCAGTTAGGCAGTTGGCGAAAAGGGGTGACTAACTGTGCGGCACCTTCATGCCAGTGGTTAACGGCTTGAACAATGAAAGACCAGTTATCTTCCGGTACATTATCAAAGTGTAACGGTCCGTGGCGGACATCCCATTCGCTACCGTGCTTGGCGATATAGCGTGAGTCGATTTCTTCTTCCATGGCCAGACCGGCAAGTTCATCGGGGCTGATTGGATCAATAAAATCCTTGAAGCCACCTTTGATAATGGTCGGTTTCTTTTGCCAGTATTGGGCAAGGAACTCATCAAATGAGAAGCTAAATTGATACATATAATTGGCTTATGTGGCTGACTATTCTTGGAAGATTATACCTGCTATTTCACCAGTATACCCAAGTTCCCTTAAAAGGCTGGATTCTGAGTGAGCTTAGTACGCTTAATGCGGGGCGATGATTATCGTAAATGGCAAAAGGCCAGCGAGATGCTGGCCTTGGACGTAGTATAGTAACTGGTTGTAATAAAGGTAATTACAGTTTATCAGTTAGCTTAATTGCATCACCGATGTAGTTTGCTGGCGTCATTTCTTTAAGACGGGCTTTCTCGTGCTCTGGAAGCTCAAGACCATCAATGAATGTGCGCATACCTTCACCGTCGACACGCTTACCACGTGTTAGCTCTTTAAGCTTCTCGTAAGGCTTTTCAATACCGTAGCGACGCATAACGGTTTGGACTGGTTCAGCCAGTACTTCCCAGTTACGATCGAGCTCAGCTTCAAGCGCTCCCTGATTCACTTCTAACTTGCTGATGCCTTTTAGGGTAGAGGTATAAGCAATGATTGCATAGCCACAGCCTACACCAAGGTTACGCAGTACGGTTGAGTCTGTCAGGTCACGCTGCCAGCGAGAAACAGGTAGTTTCTGTGCCAGATGGCTGAAGATAGCGTTGGCTAGGCCAAGGTTGCCTTCAGAGTTTTCAAAGTCGATTGGGTTGACTTTATGCGGCATGGTCGATGAACCGATTTCGCCTGCAATGGTCTTCTGCTTGAAGTGGCCCAGGGCAATGTAGCCCCAAACGTCACGGTCAAAGTCGAGTAGAATAGTATTGAAGCGGGCAAAGGCATCAAATAGCTCGGCAATGTAATCGTGTGGTTCAATCTGGGTTGTGTACGGATTCCAAGTAATACCTAAAGAGGTCACGAACTCTTCACTGTACTGGTGCCAGTCGATGTCAGGGTAAGCCGAGATATGTGCGTTGTAGTTACCAACTGCACCGTTGATCTTACCTAAAATTTCAACGTTTTCGATCTGCTTAAATTGACGCTCCATACGGTACGCCACGTTCGCCATTTCTTTACCCATGGTTGATGGGGATGCAGGCTGGCCGTGTGTACGGGTAAGCAGTGGCACTTCACGGTATTCGTTTGCTAAGCCTTTAATCGCATCAATAACGTTGCGAACTTCTGGCAGCATAACGCTTTCACGCGCTTCTGTTAGCATCAGAGCGTGAGACAGGTTGTTGATATCTTCAGAGGTACAAGCGAAGTGAATAAACTCATTCACGGCGTGTAACTCAGGGAGTTCAGCCACTTTTTCTTTCAGGAAGTATTCAACAGCTTTTACATCGTGGTTTGTTGTGCGCTCAATCGTTTTGATACGTAGCGCATCCTCTTCACTGAATTCAGCAGCAATACGATCTAGGAAAGCATTGGCTTCGTCGCTGAACGCAGGGACTTCCACGATAGCATCAGTAGCGGCTAGCTTCTGTAGCCAGCGGATCTCAACGATAGTGCGGTATTTCAGTAAACCATATTCACTGAAGATGCTGCGTAGCACACTGGTTTTACTACCGTAGCGGCCATCTACTGGGGAAACAGCAGTCAATGCTGACAGTTCCATGTTGATCTCTCCTGATTAAATTATAATTAAAACAAGGTGTAACGTTCTACCCAGCGAAAGGTGCCGGAAGAATAAAAGAGTGCCGGTATAACCGGCACGAATAAATTAGCGACGGGCTAACAGGATTTTTGCCTGCTCGACCATTTGCTTGCGGCCAAAAATCAAGTGGCGACGTTTACCGCCTACTTGGCGCCACAGTACTGCGGAGCGAATGGCGGCGAGGAGTAGGGCACGCACTTTATGCTGCACACTTTGCTGCTGTAGGTGTGCTGGGGTACCAGTGACCTGAATACGCGGGCCGAGTGGACTGATGATATCGAGATAGATGCTAGCAAGGTTGCTGAGCATCTGATCTTCCAGTAATTCAAAATGTCCGATTTGGCGCTTAGTCGTTTCGATACGATCGCCAAGTTGCTGCATACAGTCACGGCGACTGGCCAGCTTACGCTCCAGAGCCATCACACTGACCAGATAGCGGGTCATATCGTTACCTGACGGTGTGTTGTCGATTTCAGCCGCCAACACTTCAAGTCCTATCCGTAGATTGGCTTCGTTACCGTAAATTTCAATGGTATTTGACGGATTTGTAACAATGATACTGTTTAAGCTGGCTTCAAGTGCATCATTGTCGCAATGGCCATCACGGGCTATTTTCTGAACAAGCTTTATCGCCTGGCAGATGCCGGCGAATGCGATAGTACGGTCATATACAGTGTGTGCCACGTGCCTCTGCTCCCTTAGATACGCTTCTCGATAATACCGCCACCCATGCAGATTTCACCGTTATAGAAAACGGCTGACTGACCAGGGGTTACCGCGATTTGCGGTTCATCAAAGATAACTTTGATGGTTTCATCATCAATAGGGATGATGGTGCATGGAATATCTTGCTGGCGATAGCGGGTCTTAACCGTGCATTGTAGTGGTTCACGAATTGGTTGACGGTCTACCCAATGCAGCTGGGCCGCGATCAATCCTTCTGACTTCAGGCGAGGGTGATCTTTACCTTGGCCGACGATCAATACGTTACGCTCAACGTCTTTGTCTACCACGTACCATGCGTCTTCATGGCCGTTTCCGCCTTTTTGACCACCAATGTGCAGGCCTTTACGCTGACCTAAGGTGTGATACATCAACCCTTGGTGTTCGCCAATAACGCTACCATCATCTGCAACTTCAATCTTACCCGGTTGCGCAGGTAGGTATTTGCTTAGAAACTCGGTGAACTTACGCTCACCGATAAAACAGATACCGGTAGAATCTTTTTTCTTCGCGGTGATCAGCCCTTGCTCTTCTGCGATACGACGAACTTCTGGTTTTTCCAGTTCACCGACAGGGAATAAGCTACGGGCAATTTGCTCGTGGCTTAGGGTGTACAGGAAGTAACTCTGATCTTTATTGTTGTCGATACCGCGCAGCATTTGAGGTGTCTCGCCTTCAGCTGTCGGGAAGCTGCGACGGGTATAGTGACCCATGGCAATATAATCGGCTTCCAGTACTTCGTCAGCAAACTCCAAAAACGCTTTGAATTTGATTTCTTTGTTGCAAAGGATGTCTGGGTTTGGGGTACGACCCGCTTTGTACTCTGCAAGAAAATACTCAAAAACGTTATCCCAGTATTCAGCCGCAAAGTTAATGGTATGCAGAGTAATACCCAGTTTGTCACATACCGCTTGGGCATCTGCGAGGTCTTCTGCCGCTGAGCAGTACTCATCGTTATCGTCCTCTTCCCAGTTCTTCATGAACAGGCCTTCAACTTGATAGCCCTGTTGAAGTAGGAGGTATGCGGAGACAGAGGAATCAACGCCGCCGGACATGCCGACAATGACTTTTTTCTGGCTGTTATCTGACATATTTCTCTTCAGTCATTAATAGAGTTAAGAGCGTAATTCTAACAGAAAGCTTTTTATCGAAACAGCACGAGAGCCGAATCACACTTTAATAATTTAACTGATACGAATTTGTGGTGAACACATCGCCAACGCAAACGTTTGCTTTTCTGCGGCAATCATAGTTGAGCACGATTGAAATGTGTAGCTATTTTCTTTTCTAAGTGACAAAAAACACCAATACGTGGATTTTGGTCGTGTGGTAGTCATGGGAAATGAAAGCAGAGGAAAAGACTGATCGCGATAACGGCGTATCGCGATCAGCTCTTATATCAAATTAGCCGAGAGTGATCTCTTTCCATTCGCCAGGCGCGAGCCCTTCAACGGTCCAGTCTGCCATTTGGAAGCGGATCAATCGCAGGGTTGGAAAGCCTATATGGGCGGTCATGCGACGGACTTGGCGATTGCGCCCTTCGCGAAGGGTAAGTGCGATCCAAGTGGTCGGGATGTTCTTACGCTCACGAATAGGAGGGATCCGATCCCAGATTGCAGGCTCTTCCATGCGTTCAACACCTGCTGGCAGAGTCATGCCGTCTTTTAATTCAACACCTTGTCGTAAGTAGTCTAAATCAGCATCGGTCGGATTACCCTCTACTTGCACCCAGTAGGTTTTGGGTTGTTTAGAACAAGGTTGGGTCAGGCGAGCCTGTAAGACACCGTCATTCGTCAATACGAGCAAACCTTCACTGTCTTTATCCAGTCGGCCCGCAGGGTAGACATCTTTGACTGGGATGAAATCAGACAGGGTTTGATCGCCCGGCTCACCGGTAAATTGAGTGAGGACGTTGAAGGGTTTGTTAAATAAAATGATCTTTTGTGGTCCGCGAGGACGACGAGGCTTGGTCTGCTTTCTTGATGAGCGACGCTCATTATTAGCATGTTTGGGTTGACGTAAAGCGGTGTTTGGATTCATAAATAGCGTGTAGTAAAAGGGATGAGTAAAATGACAGACCTATTATACGCGAAAAATAACGTGAGTGGCGTATCGATAAAATTTCAAGTATGATTTGCGCGCATCTTACAAAAAGATAACAAATGGACGCTAGGAGATTAAAATGGATAGTAAAGTAGTTGTGCCAGCCGAAGGTCAGAAAATCACCCTGGACTCTGAAGGTAAACTGGTCGTTCCTAACAACCCTGTCATCCCTTACATTGAAGGTGATGGTATTGGCGTTGATGTAAGCCCTGCCATGATTAAAGTCGTCGATGCGGCGGTCAGCAAAGCGTATGCGGGTGACCGTAAAATTGCTTGGATGGAAATCTACACCGGTGAAAAATCAACTCAGGTTTATGGTGAAGATGCCTGGCTACCGCAAGAGACGTTAGATTTTATTCGTGAATACAAAGTTGCCATAAAAGGCCCTCTAACAACCCCTGTCGGTGGGGGTATTCGTTCATTGAACGTTGCTTTGCGCCAAGAGTTAGATCTTTATATTTGTGTCCGTCCAGTCCGTTACTTCGATGGCGTGCCAAGTCCACTGAAGCAGCCAGAATTGACTGATATGGTTATCTACCGTGAAAATTCTGAAGATATTTATGCCGGTGTTGAGTTTAAAGCCGGTACGGAAGAAGCCGATAAAGTTATCAAGTTTCTGCAAGACGAAATGGGTGCCACGAAAATTCGCTTCCCGCAGCAGTGCGGTATTGGTATCAAGCCAGTCTCCGAAGAAGGCACTAAGCGTCTGATCCGCGCTGCCCTTCAGTACACCATTGATAATGATCGTGACTCTCTGACCTTGGTGCATAAAGGTAATATCATGAAGTTCACTGAAGGTGCCTTCAAAGATTGGGGTTATGACGTTGCCGCACAAGAATTCGGTGCTGAGCTGTTGGATGGTGGCCCATGGATGACACTCAAAAACCCGAATACGGGTAAAGAGATCATTATTAAAGACAGTATCGCGGATGCATTCTTGCAGCAAATTCTGTTACGCCCGGCTGAATATGACGTTATCGCGACCATGAACCTGAATGGCGATTATGTTTCTGATGCGTTAGCGGCACAGGTTGGTGGTATTGGTATTGCACCGGGTGCCAACATTGGTGACGGTGTTGCGTTGTTTGAAGCAACCCACGGTACTGCTCCTAAATATGCGGGTCAGGATAAAGTCAATCCTGGTTCGTTGATTCTATCTGCAGAAATGATGCTTCGTCACTTAGGCTGGACTGAAGCCGCTGATCTGATTATTAGTGCAATGGAATCTGCAATTAGTAATAAGACGGTGACTTACGATTTTGAGCGCCAGATGGAAGGGGCTAAATTGCGTAAGTGTTCTGAGTTTGCTGACGATATGATTGAGCATATGTAACACACTCATCATTGATTCAACATTGTAAAAACCCGGCTATCTGTAGCCGGGTTTTTTATTGGCGCTAAGATACTCAGTAAATAAATTGTTGGAATTTTGATTTGTTGTGTTTTTTTGAACGGAATAATTTATGCATTAATTATTCATTTAACAGTAAGGTGGGAATACTAAAGAATGATGTAAAGATCGATGTTGATGAAGGCGGTGGCGATGATTACTAGGAAAGGCGAGTATCTACTCGCCTTAAAAAGACCGTTGCGTGCTGAACGCTATTTTGCGATGTCACCTTCAACGGGAATGATTTCCTTTGCATGGAACCCTTTTGGACCCGTCTCAATGGTATAGTTGACTTGCTGGCCTGCTTTAAGCGTACGATATCCATCCATCTGGATAGTCGAGTAGTGTGCGAAAATATCACCTTCTCCAGCTTCCGGGCAAATAAAGCCAAAACCTTTTGCGTTATTGAACCATTTAACTGTACCTGTTGCCATGCTTACATCCTTCTGTGCATTCAAGTTCCATTTTGTAGTAAATTACTCACCCTTTTTAACATGACTTGCATACTAATGCTAATTTGATGCAGTTTGCATCCACTACAAGTTACACTTTAGTAAAAAGTTATGGGTAGTCAAGTGCATGTGCTAACATTTTCATATAATGCTGCAATGAATTAATTTTTGAGTGTCGGGGCCTCGTATTGTCGTCTTTGTCATAGTCATCTCAAATTTGCTGGAATACAATGTGTGCATTAGTCTGAATATAGAGGTAGGAAACTGTGGTCAAATTCATCAATTAGGGGTGATGTTAAGTTAAGTCATTGTTTATTGATGGACTATTCCTATCGTATTGGTAAGTTAAGGTTATGAGTAAGTTATATGAATGGATTGTCCCTGACTCCGATGTCTTGGAAAAAGAGGAAATCCAGGTAAAACCACCATCGATGTATAAAGTAATTTTGAATAATGATGATTACACACCGATGGATTTTGTGATAGAAGTGTTACAGAAGTTCTTCTCCATGGATCTGGAGAAATCAACACAGTTGATGCTAACTGTGCATTATGAAGGAAAAGCAGTTTGTGGAACCTTCACTGCCGAGGTTGCTGAAACAAAAGTAGCTCAGGTGATGATGCATGCAAGGGAGCATGAACATCCGCTACTGTGTACGATGGAAAAGGCTTAACCCTTTTCCGGCACGCCATCATTGAGTGGTATTTAGGGGAGGTGCCTTATGCTAAATAAAGAACTTGAAGCTAGCTTGAACGCTGCATTTGCACGGGCAAGAGAGAAGCGCCATGAATTTATGACAGTGGAACACCTGTTGTTGGCGCTATTGGAAAATGCAGCTGCCCAGGAAGCTTTACAAGCTTGCCGTGCTGATTTAGACACATTGCGTAAAGAGCTCGACTCATTCATCGAACAAACCACACCGTTGATCCCTGCGGACGATGAAAGCAGAGAAACCCAGCCTACACTCAGCTTCCAGCGTGTATTACAACGCGCAGTTTTCCACGTTCAATCATCTGGTCGTAGTGAAGTGACTGGCGCAAATGTGCTGGTGGCGATTTTTAGTGAACAGGAATCCCACGCAGCGTATTTACTGAAGAAAAGTGATATTAGCCGCCTTGATGTGGTTAATTTTATTTCTCACGGTACGGTTAAAGACAGTGACAATGATGATTTGAACGGCCCTGATGTCGGTGGTGAAGAGCCTCGAGCAGAGCAGAGTAGTGACGACAAATTAGAAAATTTTGCTACAAATTTAAACCAATTAGCGCGTGCTGGTGGGGTTGACCCATTAATTGGTCGAGATGACGAGCTTGAGCGTACGGTTCAGGTGCTGTGTCGTCGCCGCAAAAATAACCCGCTGCTAGTGGGTGAAGCGGGTGTGGGTAAAACCGCGATAGCGGAAGGTCTCGCTTGGCGGATCGTTGAAGGTCAAGTGCCTGATGTGATCAAAGATTGCGTCATTTATTCGCTTGATATTGGTTCATTGTTGGCGGGGACTAAGTACCGAGGTGACTTTGAGAAGCGCTTTAAGGCGATCCTCAAACAGCTTGAAAAAGAAGAACACGCCATCTTATTTATTGATGAAATTCATACCATTATAGGTGCTGGTGCGGCGTCTGGTGGTCAAGTGGATGCGGCTAACCTGATTAAGCCTTTATTGAGTAATGGTAAGTTACGCTGCATGGGTTCAACCACCTATCAGGAGTACAGTAACATCTTTGAAAAAGAACGTGCGTTGGCTCGCCGTTTCCAGAAAATTGATGTTATAGAACCCTCACTGGATGATACCACCAAGATTTTGATGGGCTTGAAGCCAAAATATGAAGCGCACCACGAAGTTCGCTTCACTAACAAGGCGATCCGAGCCGCTGTAGAGTTGTCTGCGAAATACATTAATGAGCGTCATTTGCCAGATAAAGCGATTGATGTGATCGATGAAGCGGGTGCCCGTTGTCGTCTAGCGCCTGCGAGCCGACGTAAGAAAACCGTGAATGTCAGTGATATCGAGGCGATGATCGCTAAGATGGCACGCATTCCGGAAAAATCAGTGTCGTCGAGTGATCGCGATGTGTTGCAGAAGCTAGATAGTAAACTGAAAATGCTGGTCTTTGGTCAAGACCCTGCAATTGAAGTACTGACTGAAGCGATTAAGCTTAGCCGTGCCGGGTTAGGTGCCGATAATAAACCTGTCGGTTCTTTCTTGTTTGCTGGCCCTACTGGGGTCGGTAAAACAGAAGTGACTGTGCAATTAGCACGTACGCTGGGTATTGAGCTGTTGCGCTTTGATATGTCGGAATACATGGAGCGTCATACGGTTAGCCGTTTGATTGGTGCGCCTCCGGGTTATGTGGGTTACGATCAGGGTGGCTTACTAACTGATGCGGTGATCAAAAACCCGCATTCGGTTGTCTTACTTGATGAAATCGAGAAGGCACATCCGGATGTGTTTAACTTGCTGCTGCAGGTGATGGATAACGGTACCCTGACGGATAACAATGGCCGTAAGGCCGATTTCCGTAATGTTATTCTGGTGATGACAACCAACGCTGGTGTGACTGAGACTGTACGTAAGTCTATTGGTCTGATCCAACAGGATCACAGTCTGGATGCAATGGGCGAGATCAAGCGTGTCTTTACCCCTGAATTCCGTAATCGCCTTGATGGTATTATCTGGTTTAATCACCTTGAAAAAGATGTGATTTCACTGGTTGTCGACAAGTTCATTGTTGAGCTGCAAGCTCAGCTTGATGCACGGGGTGTATCGATGGAAGTCTCGTCAACCGCGCGTGAATGGTTGTCGAATAAAGGGTATGACAAGACGATGGGTGCCCGCCCAATGGCGCGTGTTATCCAAGATAATCTGAAAAAACCAATGGCTAATGAACTGTTATTCGGCTGCTTAGTTAACGGCGGTTCGGTACGGGTTGATATCGTGAACGATGAGTTGGATTTCCAATTCAGTAGTGAAATGGAACCGGCTCACTAGTCTGATATTACCAATACAGTGCATTTTGCATAAATGAAATAACCGCCTTTCGGCGGTTATTTTTTATCTGCTTTCTATCCATTTTATCGGGGATAGAAACGGTCTGTCTGCGTTACTCAAGGCGGTTAATCGCGCTGGCTGGCCCATAGGTGAAGTAAGTCAGTCGCAATGGTTGCCGCTGCCAGCGCCGTCATGTCGGCATGATCGTAAGCGGGTGCAACTTCTACCACATCCATCCCAATCAGGTTAATGCCTTGCAGGCCGCGAATGATCTTTAGCGCCTTGTCCGATGTTATGCCGCCACAGACAGGGGTGCCTGTTCCTGGTGCGTAGGCCGGGTCGAGACAGTCAATATCAAACGTCAGGTATACCGGAAGATCACCGGCGGTCTGTTTAATTTGCTCAACAATTTGCTCAACAGACAAATCATTTGCTGTGCCTGCGTCCAGAACATTGAAACCCAGCGTGTTATCGTGATCGGTACGGATACCAATTTGGATGGAATGCTCAGGATCAATCAAGCCTTCCTTCGGTGCATGATAGAACATGGTACCGTGGTCGTATTGACTGCCCATGTCATAGGTATCGGTATGGGCATCAAAGTGGATCAATGCCATTTTGCCGTACTTTTTCGCATGAGCACGCAGCAGTGGCAGGGTCACAAAGTGATCGCCGCCAAATGTCAGCAGGGTTTTACCTTGTTCAATCAGGCTGGTGGCGTGCTGTTCTAATCGCTCGCACATCTGCCCTGCATCACCACTGTCAAAGACTAAATCACCGCAATCAGCCATTGTGATTTTATCGCTAAGGGCGAATGACCAAGGCCAGCGTTTACCTTCCCAAGCAAGGTTGGTTGATATCTGACGAATGGCGCCTGGGCCCATGCGGCTGCCTGAGCGGCCGGTGGTTGCCATATCGAAAGGCACGCCAGTGATGATCACATCGGCATTACTGGCCTGAGGGTTAAACTCTAATGGCTGGCGTAGGAAGCCGAAGGCATTGGCATACAGCGAGTAATCAGGATGCGTGGCAAGTGTTGCCATAGTTAACTCCAAAAACGTATTTAATGACAGCCTGCGGTATCTGCTCAGGCTGCCTAGTTGTGATCAGCGGCTGTTAGATATCTTCCAGATAAGTATAGCCATTTAATCCTTCAGCTAACTCTGCAAGGATTGCTTGATGTTGCTCTATTGGCAGGTGCTGCTTAACCATCATTTCATATTGGTGCAGGAACTGCTCAGAGTCGAGATGGACGTAACGAAGTACATCACCGACATTGTCGCCGGACTCGACACGCTCAATGTCATAACCACCTTCAGGCAAGCAGCGTACAATGGCAGTATCTGTATCACCGAACAGGTTATGCATATTACCGAGCACTTCCTGATAGGCTCCCACGAGGAAGAAACCCATGCGATAAGGTGCTTCATCTGTCCAGGCTGGCACGGCCAATGTACTTTCGATCCCTTGGCCTTCGACATATTGGTCGATCGCACCGTCTGAATCGCAGGTGATATCTAAGATCACGGCACGGCGCTCAGGGGCTTTATCCAGGTTGCTCAGTGGCAGTACCGGGAATACCTGATCAATACCCCATGCATCAGGCAGTGACTGGAACAGTGAAAAGTTGACAAAGAATTTATCAGCCAGTCGCTCATGCATTTCATCAAGCAACGGACGGTGGGCGCGGTTCTTGGTCGACAGTCGTTTCTCTAACTCATAGCATAAACGCAGGCTGATCTGCTCAGCCCAAGCGCGCTCGGTAAAGCTGATCATCCCCATTGCAAACTGGGTGTGCACTTCAGCCAGATCGCTTTGGTTATCGTGATAAATCTCAACCAATGAGCGGTGATCCGTCAATGCCTTTAGATCTTTCCAAGAATGCCACATGTTGTGCAGGATTTGCGGTGCAGATTCCTCGGGCGGGTAAACCGATTCTTGTTTATAACGTTCAACACCGACGACGTCTGTGATCAGCACGGCATGGTGAGCGGTCAGGTTGCGGCCTGATTCTGAGATGATCCGCGGCATGCGGATTTCATACTCTTTGCAGATGTCACCAATGGCATATACCACATTATTGGCATATTCACGCAGGCTGTAGTTCATTGAGCAGCTGCTTTGGCTACGGGTTCCCTCGTAATCGACGGCTAGGCCGCCACCGACATCAACCGTTGTGATCCCTGCACCTAACTTCGTCAGTTCCGCATAGACACGGCCAGCTTCGCTGACACCGTTGCGCACGTCACGGATATTGGCGATCTGTGAGCCAAGGTGGAAATGCAGAAGCTGTAAGCAGTCCAGCATGTCATGCTCACGCAACTTATCAATAACTGTGATGACCTGAGAGGCGGACAGACCAAATTTCGATTTTTCCCCCCCGCTGGCTTGCCACTTACCTTTGCCTTGTGATGAAAGACGGGCACGCAGCCCTAATCGTGGCCTTACACCCAGCGCGATAGCTTCTTGCATCACGGTTTGTAGCTCAGATAATTTTTCTAATACGATGAAAACTTCGTGGCCGAGTTTTTCACCGATCAGCGCTAAGCGAATATATTCGCGGTCTTTATACCCGTTACAGACGATAACAGAGCTGGCTTGCTGAGCCATCGCCAATACAGCCATCAGCTCAGGTTTACTGCCCGCTTCGAGTCCTAATTGGCGCTGTTGTTTTGCATATTGACTGGCGAGAATTTCACTGACTACCGCTTCTTGCTGATTAACCTTAATCGGATAAACTGCCAAGTAATCACCTTGATAACCATAATGCTCGATGGCCTGATTAAAGGTTGAACACAGGCTATCAACCCGGTGGTGAAGAATATCAGGGAAGCGAACCAATACTGGCAAAGATGCACCCTTAGCGATCAGATCATCAGCTAATTGCGATAGCGCAATAGCATTATCTGGTTTAAGGTTATCAGGTTTTACAACGACTTCACCTTGTTGGTTAATGTCAAAGTAGCCCTGTCCCCAGTAAGGGGTGTTGTAGACGTCACGTGCATCATTGATAGACCAATCACTCATGTATTTTCCTCGATCAGTGATTGGGTGCTGGCAGTGTAGTTTGGGTACTGCTGTGGCAAAGCCCAGCCGTTGTGACTGCAAGCACCAAGTTGATAATACTCATCAAGCGTGCGGAGAGGTGTCATTGGGTTTGAAGCGGTATTCGCTCCGCAGCTGTATAAAACGGGTTAGGCCAATGAAGTGGCTAACGAAGCCCTTATCGTCCGCCTTATCGACATCCTTTTTTTGCGCCGGGCAAAAGGAGTTAACGTCGTTAGCGTATTGTATTTGGGTTGGAAATTGGCTGCGGTGTCGCAATCGGTCACTAGGCTAAGTTGCACTAGTGCATCATGGAATGCGATAGGTTTCATTGTCAATCCTACACGGCCGTGCTGCAGACAGATTCCACGGCATGAAAGAAAGATGAGGTTCATGATTGAACCCGTCTACACCTCGGTGCGTTGATTGGTAACGGCTGCTGGGTGCTGTGCGATTAGACAACCGAATACCCTTTGAGGCAAATAAAATAATCTGCTCATTATGATAAGTGAATTTTATTAAACGAGGGGGAGAAACAAGACGGCGGTTGGAAGGGAATTTTGAAAAATAAAACCCGGCACTGGGCCGGGTTTTATTTGTATTCTGTAATCTTGATGTAAGATTAACGAGCGCGGAAGACGATGCGGCCTTTGGTTAGGTCGTATGGAGTCAATTCCACAGTTACCTTGTCACCAGTAAGAATACGGATGTAGTTTTTACGCATTTTACCAGAGATGTGAGCGGTAACAACGTGACCGTTTTCTAGCTCTACGCGGAACATTGTGTTAGGTAGTGTATCAAGTACAGTACCTTGCATTTCAATTACGTCTTCTTTTGCCATTGAATCCTCTTAGGCTACCAGCCATTCTTCTGATCGGGCTGGATAATGCCTTGAATCTGTCTAAGTGTAAAGATAAGGCCGCAATTTTACCCTTGCTGCGAGTTTTTGTCAGCTACTGTGGTGCATTAAAACGTATTTTATCTTATTTGCAATGGGTTCACGGTAGAAATTATTGCTATGTCGCGTTAAGAGTGTGGTTCCCAACCCTTGTTTTGCATTATTTGGTGAGGCTTAAAACGTATTTTATAGTTCATTGCTGGGCAATCGTTGATCTGATAACCGGGATAGAGCCAATGACGGCCTGTTTGCTGGCAGTGCTGGATTTGGTAAAGCACGCACAGTGTTCCGAGAGACAGCGTTGAGTCCGGGTCAAAGAAACTGTAAACCGCACTTAAGGCATCATTGAATACGTCTGTTACCGCGATAGCGATGAGCTTGTCTTGTTGGTATACATGTAGGAATAGGGTATCTATCCAGGGTGCGGTACAAAATTCAAAAAATTGCGCTTTGTTGGGCGGAAACATTGAACCGCTTGCATGCCGCTGGCGAATATAACGTTCGTATAACACAAACCAATCGTTATCCAGTTCCGCTTTGAACTCCCAGCGAAGAGCGGCCATCTGATTGAGTTGGCGCTTTTGGCTTTTAGAGGGAGAAAATGCCAGACAATCAATCCGCAGTGGTGTACAAGCGGTGCAACTTGGACACATGGGCTTGTAGACAGCGCTGCCACTACGCCGATACCCAGCCGCCAGTAAGGCACCGTAGCCGATGGGTGTCAGCCAATGGTGATCCATCACTACACCAAGCTGCTCGGTGCTATCTGGTAAGTAGTTGCATTTGGATTCAGGTGTCAGCCCAATGCGCAGGGATAATTTGTTAAAACTGGTCATGATAGTGAGAGGGTTAGCTCCTGTGGTTGGTAGCACTCAGTTTTTAGTATGGCATCTCTTTGCTGTTGGAGACACTGAGTAAATAATTCTCGCTCGATTTCCACCGCACCCAGAGATGCCAGATGGTCATTCATAACCTGGCAGTCAATCAATTGGCCGCCATGGTGGGCAAAGTGATCGCAGAAAAACCAAAACGCAATTTTTGAAGCGTTATCCGCTAGTGAAAACATGGATTCCCCACAGAATACTCCGCCAACCGAGATGCCATACAGCCCGCCAATCAGTGTTTTATGATCCCAGACTTCAACCGAATGGCAGTAACCAAGGCGATGCAGATGTTGGTATGCCTGTATCATATCGCAGGTGATCCAAGTGCCTTCGTTAGCCCGGGTTTCAGCACAGAGACGGATCACATCATGACAAGCATGATTCAATGTCACTTGGTAACCTGATTTGCGATAGAATTTGCGAAGGCTTTTGCTGGGTCGAAATTGCATGGGCAGGACGATAGCGCGCGGAGCTGGACTCCACCAGAGTAGAGGCTCATTGTCAGAAAACCACGGGAAAATGCCTTGTCGATAGGCACAGAGTAGGCGTTCAGGGCGCAGATCACCGCCAAAAGCCAGTAAGCCATTAGGTTCTGCCAGTGCGGAGTCTGGTGTTGGAAATTCGATGTTGACCGGATCAAGTTCTGGAAGATAAATTGCCATAAGTATAATAAATGTAGCTTAAATTAAGCGCAGTAGAATGCGATATACACATGTCGAAAGAGGGATTATATGATGAGAAAGTGGCTAATGTTATGGCTAATTTTACCTTTAGCTGTTTCTGCTGCGCCTTACAATCGCAATCAAGCCCGTACCGTTAATCAAGTGGTGTTCGGACATGTTGATAGTGTTCATTATATTAGTCAGCAGGAAGTCACTGCATCACGGCGTAATGGCTGGGAAACCTTGTTAGGCGGCGTCATTGGCGGCTTGATTGGTCATCAATTTGGTGACGGTACCGGGCGGGAGGTCGCGACGGTTATCGGGGCTGTTGCGGGAGCTGGCATTGCCCATGAACGACAACCTACGCAAACAATTACTCACTATCGGTTGGTGGAAATCTTGATCAAGGCGGAAGATGGGCGTTTGATCGATGTGATACAGGATGTTGACCCGAATATGGTTTTCCAACGGGGTGACGATGTTCGAATATTGTATTTTGATCAGGGTGTGCGGGTCGACAGGACCTACCCTTAACTAAAGAAAAAACAGCAAAAAAAGGCGCTCCAGAGCGCCTCTTTTGGATCCTCGCGGATTCATTTTATTCTACGGTCAGGATACGCATGTTATTGGTTGAACCAACGGTATCCATGACATCGCCTTGGGTAATGATCACAAGATCACCCGTCGCCAATAAGCCATTCTCTTTAAGTACAATCAGCGCATGTTTGGCCGCTTCAAGGCCAGCATCACTGTCACGGTCAAAAAATACCGGTGTTACGCCACGGTACAGAGCCGCACGGTTTAAGGTACTTTCATTGCGGGACATAGCAAAGACAGGCAAACCAGAAGAGATACGTGACATCATCATTGGTGTGCGGCCAGATTCGGTCATTGCTACCATCGCTTTAACGCCTTCCATATGGTTAGCTGCGTACATAGTCGACATCGCGATGGTTTCTTCCGGCGTAGCAAATGTGCGAGCCAAACGGTGATTAGACACGTTAATGCTTGGTTCTTTCTCTGCACCGATACAAACGTTCGACATCGCTGTGACTGTTTCTACAGGGTAGTCACCCGCAGCGGTTTCAGCAGAGAGCATTACCGCATCAGTACCATCAAGTACGGCGTTGGCAACGTCCATGACTTCAGCACGTGTTGGCATTGGGCTGGTGATCATGGTTTCCATCATCTGGGTAGCCGTGATGACGGTACGGTTCAGGCTGCGAGCACGACGGATCAATTTCTTTTGAACACCAACAAGTTCAGGGTCGCCAATTTCTACGCCCAGGTCACCACGCGCAACCATTACAACATCGGATGCCATGATAATATCGTCCATGGCTTCAGTCGTCGCAACGGCTTCAGCGCGCTCTACTTTAGCAACCAGCTTCGCATCAAGGCCCGCTTCTTTGGCTAAACGACGTGCATATTGCATGTCTGCGCCGTTACGAGGGAAAGAAACGGCTAGGTAATCAACACCCATTTTAGCAGCAGTAATGATGTCAGCTTTATCTTTGTCTGTCAGTGCTTCTGCAGACAGACCGCCACCTTTTTTGTTAATGCCTTTGTTGTTTGACAACGGGCCACCAACAGTGACAACGGTATGCACTTTATTGCCTTCAACGGCCGTCACTTGCAGTTGTACGCGACCATCATCAAGCAGCAGGATGTCACCAGTTTCGACATCTTTTGGTAGCTCTTTATAGTCAAGGCCAACAGATTGCTGGTTACCTTCACCTTTAGGCAGATCGCTATCTAGGGTAAATTTTTCACCGATAGCGAGCTGAATTTTATTGTCCTTAAAGGTAGATACACGGATTTTCGGACCTTGCAAGTCACCAAGAATAGCAACGTGTTTTCCAAGTTTAGCAGCAATGTCACGTACCATTTTAGTGCGGAGGATGTGGTCTTCTGGACTACCGTGGGAGAAATTCATGCGAACAACGTTGGCACCCGCAGCAATAATTTTTTCTAAGTTATTATCACGATCAGTCGCAGGACCTAGGGTGGTTACGATTTTAGTACGTCTCAGCCTTTCAGACATTGGAAACTCCATTTGTATCATTGTTTGCTAATGAAAACGATTGCATGATGCAGTCAATTTCATTGATGTGAGTGAAATATTACTACAAGAGCGTGCCAGAAGAAGCTGTTTTTCATCAACAAAATGTAAGAAAAAAACGAATTTACCTCATAACGATAAATAAATCTTTACAAGTTTATAAAGAAATTTAATTGAGCTGAATAATCCGCTGGTTTTGACTACGACTGCTGTTGGCAGGGGGTATCATAAATTGTAGTTGAAGACGAGGTGTATGCCGATCGGGTGGAATAGTAAAAGCACGGTAAGGGCCGTGCTTTATACTGCTGGGGAATTACATTAGCCCTTCTTTGCTAAAGCGAGAATCTTTCAATGATTCTTTAACCCGCTTAAGGTTTTCGCGAAAACCAGCGCCGCGGCGAAGGGTAAAACCGGTTGCTAATACATCAATAACTGTCATCTGTACGACACGGCTTGCCATTGGCATGTAAATATCGGTGTCTTCAGGTACGTCGAGACAGATAGAGAGTGAGCACTCACGGTCAAGCGGAGAATCTTTTGCTGTGATCCCGATAACTGTTGCACCATTTTCACGCGCCATGCGAGCCACTTCGACTAAGCTTTTGGTGCGGCCTGTATGGGAAATCATGACAACGACGTCGCCGTCGGTGCAATTGATCACACTCATGCGTTGCATCACAATGTCATCAAAGCAGACAATAGGGATGTTAAATCGGAAGAACTTGTTTTGTGCATCATGAGCAACAGAAGCAGAAGCACCAAGTCCAAAGAAAGAAATTTTCTTCGCTTGAGTTAACAGGTCAACGGCACGATTGACCTGCATGGGATCAAGACTGTTTTTAGCAACATCCAGACAGGCCATGGTTGATTCAAAGATCTTCGAAGTATAGGCATCAGGGCCGTCATCTTCTTCTACATTGCGGTTTACATAAGGTGTACCGTTAGCAAGGCTTTGGGCAAGATGTAATTTAAAGTCGGGAAAGCCTTTGGTGTCAAGACGACGACAGAATCGGTTAACTGTCGGCTCACTGACATCAGCCATTTTAGCTAACGTTGCAATGCTCGAGTGGATAGCTGTTTGAGGTGACGCTAAAATAACCTCTGCCACTTTCCGCTCTGATTTGCTGAAGTTATCGAGGTTTTTTTGAATTTTCTCTAGGGTATTCATGGCGGTTACCGCTCGTTACTGAATTTCATTATTGACTGTCTTGATTTCATTCAGTCATTTTGATGAAACTATACTACTTTTCTCCGATCTGCTCCTAGCAAATCGGTGAATATTACTTTTTCTTTTTATTATAGTTTGATAAAGATCGAGTTTTTTCTTACAGAACTGAAATGTTTTTTGAGAAAAATGATCGTAATGAGAGCAATATTGCCTTTTTCTGTTGTTTATTTTCATTTGTAAGGAATTAATTTACAGGGTGAAATAATAGCAATGTGGAAATTAAGCGTTTTTATGCATATATATGGTGCGTAATAGTGAGGGGAAAGAATGGCTATTAGTATGAAAGTCAGTATCTGTGGTTGTGGTTGGCTTGGTAAACCATTAGCGGTTCACTTAGCTCAACAAGGGATGGCGGTGTGGGGTAGTCGGCAAGACCCCTTGTCGGCCAATTTACTATTTGCAGACGGGATCGAAGGGGTTGCGTTATCGCTACCTACCGATCTCACCGCAGGGCCATTGGGTTCGCGGTTGATGCAGTTCTTTGATACGGACGTATTGGTTATTAATGTGCCACCGGGTCGCAAGGAAGATGCGGATAGCACATTGATAAATAATGTCATGCTACTGGCCCGCAGAGCTCGCCAGAATGGATGTCGCCGACTTATCTTCATTAGTACTACGGCGGTATACGGTAACGTGACAGGGACAGTGACGGAGATGACAACCCCAATGCCAAATACCGCATCAGGAAAGGCACATTATCAGCTAGAGCAGCAATTACAAGCGGAGTGGGGGGATGATGCGGTGATATTAAGACTCGCAGGACTGATTGGCCCAGGGCGCAATCCGGTCAAGTTTCTCAGTGGCCGGGAAGGAATTGCAAATGGGTTAGATCGGGTCAATTTAATTCATCAATACGATTGTATCGCCGCCGTGAGTCGTATTATTGCATGCTGGCCTGGTGGGGCGGTTTTACATTTATCAGCACCAGAGCACCCTACACGTGAGAAATATTATTGCCATATGGCGAATCTGCTTGAACTGCCTGCTCCGCATTTTGCTTCTTCGGGAGATCGTAATGCAAAAGTGGTCGATGCGACATATACCTGCCAGTTGCTATCTTTGACATTACGCTATCCATTGTTGATGCCATTGATCCCCGAACTATAGCCATAAAAAAAATCCCGCAAAGCATTCTGCGGGATAAAAACAATACAAATTTGGAGTTTAGCAGCAGTGGCATTGCAATTTAAAGGAGCGGAACATGTTATGCGTTGGCGCTCTTTTAATGTGAATGACATTAATTATGACTCCCCCTTTTTGGTAAAGTTCATCTCAACATGCACTTTTAACTAATAATTTGATCATTTATCGGTAAATGCTTAAGTTGATGGACATTATAATTTCGCTAGAACATGCATAAAGAGACAATAGGGTATACAGATTACGCAATGCGGAGAATATAAACGGCCCTGTGCAGAGCCGTCTAAAAGGACAAGTTGAAATATACTTGTTACCTGAATATGGACTCGATTAATAAACAGGTGTTTCTAGTGTAAATACTTCTTCAACAACGACTTCGTCATCATGAATGATTGAAAATGTCCATTTCCCAGGGACAACCTCCCAATCTTCAGAGAGGTAATAGCCAAAGAAGATATTGCCAGCGGTAACGGCCTGATTATAAGTAAATGACTCAATAACTTTACCTGTTTTAGGATCTGTCATTTTAGGGAATGTCACCTTATGGATCACCTCGGTGTCTTCTCCGGTGACATCGTAACTAATACCAAAACGTGAGCCTTTGATTGCAGGTATCACATTGGTATTTTCAAGAAACGAAATCTCTGAAATGACGGCAAGCTTATCTGCAGGTAGACCTGCTAATTCAACCGCGCTATCAGTATTGGCAACATATGGACCTTTTTCGACAAGGGTCATTTGAGTTTTGGGTGTCATTGAGCAACCCGCTAAGGCTGCAACGATACAAAGCATATAGATTTTTGAAAATTTCATTTAATCCCTTTCTCTTAACGGAAGCATAACGACGTTACATATGAAATTACTTTATTTGTCATGCTGATACAGCATTGCGGTGAGTGATGCTTGATCACCATTCAAATAATAAATTGGCGTGTAAGGTGGGTAAAGATAAAAAATTGAATCATGTTATGTCTCATCCCCTACATTGTATATCTACGTGTCATATCACGTTCTATCGGTTTATTTTTGTGGTTTGAGATAATATTAATGTGATGTTTAACGTGGGGTTGGGTGTTATTTTCAATGCAGGATAATACCGGTATGGGGGGATGTGTGCTGAGGGTATACAGCAGGCAAAAAAAACCCACTGAATAATCAGTGGGCAAAGCTCTATTTACACAATAAGGAGTTTAGTAGCAGTGGCATTGCTAGATTAAAGATGTAGAAGGCGTGTTGGCGGCCAGCTAACAAGGAAAAAACTTTAATCTTAATGTCACTATATATGACCAAGAGAAAATAAGATGGTTCAAAAAAGAAGTAAAAAAATTAATATTTATTGTAACTCATTGATTAAGGGATGGATTTAATATTCCAAATAAGGGGGGGCTTGAACATGACTTTTAGATGTCATTTTTCCAGCAATTGCTCTGTGTGCAATCTACAGGGCATGGCTCGCGTACTGCGTTCGTTGAGCAGCGTTACTGTCAGTTTGGAATTTTTAGTTTTATCGTCGTCCAAATGAAAGAAAACCCATCTCTATGAGGGGATGGGCTTCGAAGAATATCTTCTAAGAAAAAGCAGTGGCACTACTTATGACCAGCATTTTTATCTTTGGTTCCCACTTTTTTCTCATTTTCTCAGAATTTTTATATTTCCGCATTTTCGATGTTGTTGCATGAGATAACATCAAGGCAGAAGTTGCGGTCAAATAACGATCAGTATCACACATTCTGGCAGGGATACACCATAAATCAGTGACTTAAAAGGTTGCTTATATTTTCCTCTTGTTAAATATGTAACTTAATTGTAAATTTAAACATGTGTTTAATACGGATGACTTAATATGGCTGAAAAGGGAGAAACCAAGGCACGTATTCTCGATGCTGCTGAGCTGTTGTTTGCCGAGCATGGTTTTAAAGATACCTCGCTAAGGACTATAACCAGTAAAGCGGGAGTCAATCTGGCTTCGGTAAATTATCACTATGGTGACAAGAAAACCTTAGTTCGCGCGGTATTGAGCCGTTATCTGGAGGCGTTTATGCCAGCCCTGCAGTCTGAACTTGAAGTGCTGTTAACCCGTGATGATTTTTCAATGGAAGATGTCTTCTTATGTATTAAAGCACCGTTGCTGGCCTTGAATGAATATCGACCTCATGGTGCGAAAAATTTCATGTCTTTGATTGGGCGAGGTTATACCGATGTTCAGGGGCATTTACGATGGTTTATTTTTACGCGGTACGACGCAGTACTGACGTTATTCACGACCGCAGTGTGCCGGGCCAATCCGTCATTGGATCCGGAAACATTATTTTGGCGGCTGCATTTTACATTGGGGACGTCAGTATTCACGATGGCCTCTTCAACAGCATTATGTGAAATAGCAGAGAATGACTTCTCTCGCAAAATTACAACTCAAGACCTAATTGAACGATTAGTGCCCTATTTGGCCGCTGGTGTTGCTGCACCGATAGAGCCATCGTTCTTACTGGCACAGCAAGGCTAAACAGGAACACGGCAGATGTAATACAGCAATTAAACCAATAATGAGAATTAGAACCCAAAGGACCTGAAATATGAATACGTTAATAAATTTAAGAAAACGCTATCTCAGTGATCCAGCCTTTAAGATGTTCAAGAAAGTGTTACCGCCACTTTCTGATACTGAACGTGAGGCCATGGAGGCCGGTAGCGTCTGGTGGGACGGTGAGCTGTTTAGTGGTTCTCCGAACTGGAATACGTTATTAACTTACCCTCAACCCCAATTGAATGCGGAAGAGCAAGCATTCATTGATACCAAGCTTGAAACCTTGCTTGGTATGTTGGATGACTACCAGATCGTTCAGGAAGATAAGGACCTTTCGCCGGAGGTGTGGGAATATTTGCGTCGAGAAAAATTTTTCTCTCTGATTATTGGTAAGGAATATGGTGGCCTGGATTTCTCGGCACATGCTAATTCTACCATTGTAACTCGCATTGCAACCAAGAGCCTGAGTGCCGCGGTGTCCGTGATGGTGCCTAACTCCCTGGGGCCTGGCGAGTTGCTGACACATTATGGCACTCAAGCGCAAAAAGATTATTGGTTACCACGCTTGGCACATGGCGATGATGTGCCATGTTTTGCGCTTACCGGGCCAGAAGCGGGATCTGATGCGGGTGGGATCCCGGATATGGGCGTTGTCTGCTATGACGAATACCAAGGAGAGCAGGTCTTGGGTATCCGATTGAGCTGGAATAAGCGCTACATTACGCTGGCACCGGTAGCGACGGTACTTGGTCTGGCATTTAAGTTGCGTGATCCCGACGGTCTGATCGGTGAAACACGAGATCTAGGGATCACTTGTGCATTGATTCCGTCGGATCATCCCGGGGTCGAAATTGGTGAGCGGCATGACCCATTGAACTTGGCATTTATGAACGGACCCACCCGAGGCCATGATGTCTTTATTCCTATGGATTGGGTGATCGGCGGCCAAGATTATGTCGGAAGAGGTTGGCGGATGCTGGTTGAGTGCCTCTCTGCAGGACGGGGAATTTCTCTGCCTGCACTAGGTACGGCCGTAGGGCATTTAACTGCACGGACGACAGGGGCTTATGCTTATGTACGGAAGCAGTTCGGGATGTCGATAGGTAATTTTGAAGGAGTCGCACAGGCAATGGGCCGGATCGGTGGGTACACCTATATGCTCGAAGCCGCCAGAACATTGACAACCACGTCGCTCGATATGGATGAAACCCCAGGCATTGTTACCGCTATTGCTAAATACCACATGACTGAAATGGCCCGTACCATTCTTAATGATGCAATGGATATTCATGCAGGACGTGCAATCCAGCTTGGTCCAATGAATTATCTTGGCCATCACTATTTTGGTATTCCGGTGGCGATTACGGTTGAAGGGGCGAATATCCTGACCCGTAATTTGATGATCTTTGGCCAAGGGGCAACCCGTTGTCATCCGTATGTATTGGATGAAATGGAATCGGCAGCCAATCCTGATACCGAGCAGGGGGCGAAAGAGTTTGACAAGCTGCTGGCTAAGCACATTAGTTTTGCCGTCGGTAACGTGGCTAAATCATTACTGAATGCATTCAGTGGTTCGATATTTAACCGGTCACCTGTCAGTGGTGAGACTGCAACGTACTACAAACAACTGTCACGCATGAGTAGAGCACTGGCTGTGGCATCTGATTTTGCCATGCTTAGCTTGGGTGGTGAACTTAAACGCCGGGAGCTGGTATCGGCACGATTAGGGGATGTACTGAGTCATCTTTACCTAGCATCTGCCGTACTGAAACGCTACGAGGATGAGGGGCGTCAGCAGCAAGATCTGCCGTTAGTCCACTATGCTGTACAGCACTGTTTGCATAAGTGTGGGGTTGCTTTTGATGAAGTGATGGACAATTTCCCACGTAAAGGTATTGGTCGTGTATTGCGTACATTACTGTTCCCGCTGGGGATCCATTATGCAGCGCCTAAAGACTCGCTAACGGTTAAAATCGCCGAGCTGTTAATGACACCAGGAGCGCATCGTGATCGGTTGACTCACCTTTGTTATGTAGGTGATAAACAAGATGATCCGGTGGGGATTATTGAGCGTGCTTTTGTTGCCATGTACGAGGTCAAAGATCTTGAGCGTAAATTGACTCAGGCAGTCAAGGCGGGTGAGATCCCGCGCAAAGTTCCATTAACAGAAAAATTACAATTAGCACTGAGTGCGGGGATCGTCACAGAAGCCGACGTTGATAAAATGCACAATGCTGAGCAACTAAGGCAGAAGGCGATCCAAGTGGATCACTTCGCTGCAGCTCACTTTAAAAAAGGCGGCTTACAACCGGGAAAGGCGGCCTAGGATGAAAATCCGGTGAACAATAAACCTGGTGTTTCCCATGTGCCACGCAATTGCGTGGCACTTTTTTTCAGCAGATCGGCGCCAGACACCTCCAACCACTGCCATATTTAGCGCTTTCGCTCATAAATTTAATGCGAATTTGTCATTTACCTTTTATCCTACTGTCAATTGTGTAAGGGAAGTTGAAAATGATCATCAAACCTAAAATTCGTGGATTTATTTGTACGACGACTCACCCAGTGGGTTGTGAAGAGAACGTCAAAGAGCAGATTGCTTATACTAAGGCACAGGGCCCTATTGCCAATGCACCAAAGCGCGTGCTGGTGGTTGGTTCATCAAGTGGCTATGGCCTGTCTTCTCGTATCACGGCTGCTTTTGGTGGCGGTGCCGCAACCATTGGTGTGTTTTTTGAGAAGCCAGGTACAGAAAAGAAACCGGGTACGGCTGGTTGGTATAACTCTGCGGCGTTCGATAAGTTAGCCAAAGCTGAAGGTTTGTATTCAAAAAGCTTGAATGGTGATGCTTTTTCTCACGAAGCAAAACAAAAAGTGATTGATCTGATCAAACAAGATTTGGGTCAGATTGACATGGTTGTTTATTCACTGGCGTCACCAGTGCGTAAGTTGCCAGAGACCGGGGAAGTGATTCGTTCAACCCTTAAGCCGATGGGTGAAACCTATACTGCAACGGCGGTTGATACCAACAAAGATGTGTTGATTGAAGCGAGCATTGAACCTGCCACAGAGCAAGAAGTTCAAGATACCGTGACCGTAATGGGTGGTCAGGACTGGGAGCTTTGGATCAATGCGCTAGCAGATGCTGGCGTTTTGGCTGACGGTTGTAAGACTGTTGCTTATAGCTATATTGGTACAGAAATTACATGGCCAATCTACTGGCATGGCGCGCTGGGTAAAGCCAAAATGGATTTAGACCGTGCAGCCAATGAGCTAAACGCAAAGCTATCAGCAACCGGTGGTTCTGCGAACGTTGCGGTTTTGAAGAGTGTCGTGACTCAGGCAAGCTCTGCAATTCCAGTTATGCCTTTGTACATCGCGATGGTGTTCAAGAAAATGCGTGAAGAAGGCGTACATGAAGGCTGTATCGAGCAGATCCAGCGCATGTTTGCTCAGTGTCTGTATAAAACAGATGGCAGCGTGGCTGAAGTCGACAGTGAAAATCGCCTACGTCTTGATGACTGGGAGTTGCGTGAAGATATTCAGAAGCATTGTCGTGATCTTTGGTCGACAGTGACTAACGAAAATCTGTTCGACGTGGCTGACTATCAGCAGTATAAAGATGAGTTCCTGAAGCTATTTGGCTTCGGTATTGACTCTGTTGACTATGATGCAGATGTTAACCCTGTGGTTGAATTTGATGTTGAAAACATCTGATTTTGCATTACAGCATGATTAAAAACAAAAACGAGAGCCAATGGCTCTCGTTTTTTATTGCCCTTTTAAATCAATTTTTGCTCATTCTCGTATAACTCTCTGGCCACTTATTTGTTCAGTTTAATGATCAGTATTTAGGCAGTTCAATCACAAACGCAGCCCCTTCAATTGCCGCATCTTCGACGTGTATCGTACCGTTATAGCTCAATACAATTTCGTGGCAAACTGATAAACCAATTCCTTGCCCAGGATTGAGCTGATCCGCCCTGACGCCCCGTTGAAAAATCGCGTCACGCATGGGTTCAGCAACGCCCGGCCCATCGTCTTCGATACGGATAATAAAACGATCATCCGTTTCATTAACATGTATTTGCACTTCGCTGATACAGAAACGGTAGGCATTTTCTAGCAAATTGCCCAGCAACTCCATTAAGTCATTGCGGTTGATCGGCAGGGTGAGGCCATCATCCAGAAAGTAACTTAATTTTGCATTTTTATCTGCATACACCTTACTAAGAAGACGAGCAAAGCTCTCAATCACAGGTTGAATTTCAGTTTTGTCTTTCTGTAGCCCTTGCTGGCCCATCATAGCGCGCTTGAGCTGATATTGGACGAGCTCATCCATCTGGCTGATTTGCTCCATGACTCGCTGATTTAAGTCGAGGCGTGGGATCTCGCTATCATCCAGCAAGGCGTTGGTGGCGGCTAATCGGGTTTTCAAACTATGGGCCAGATCGTCCATTGCATGGCGATAACGGCCTTTTTGAGCATTGCTAATTTCAATCAGGCGGTTGAGTGCGAGCGTGATATCTTGCAACTCCATTGGGAAGTTATCATCGAGTTTATCTCGTTTCGCCTCCGTCATTTGATCGAGCTGTGCCGCCAGTTTACGCAGTGGCTGGAAGCTCCAGTGGAATGCGGCGATCAGGAAAGCGATCGCAATTAAGACGAATAACCCGAGGTAGAAAGTGGTTCGTTTATGTAATTGTTTAAGCGATGCAATGTAGCCGTCGCCAGAGTGGAGTACGACGAGCTGATAGACATTCCCACCTTCGCGTTCGCGGTTCATGTTATAGGCAATATAGCTTTCGCCTGCGAGGGTATTAATCAGTGTTGGTACTGGAATACTGTCAGGTAATTCTTTGCAGATCCCACCCAGATTGGCTGATTTTGCCTCGTCAGACAACCAGATAGTATGATCCATTTGATTACAGACCACCGACATATAATCGGTATTTGTTGAGTCAACAGAATCAAGCCATTTATCAACATCTTTGATCAGCCCGGCGCGGTTGAGCTGGGCAACCACGATGGGCATCTGCGCAACCAGATCAGAGGCATAAGCGGCCATGTAACTCTGGCTATAAAGCTGGTTGATCACACCCGCCAGCGCCGAGGTGATCAGCACAATGATCGCGACGGAGGTGACGAGTACCCGGCGTCTTAGCCGGGGTTGAATGATCCCTTTCATTATTGCGCTTGCAGTTCGAAAATATACCCTTGGCCACGGATGGTGGAGATCGGGTTCTCTTGGCCATTACTGGTCAATTTTTTGCGCAGGCGACTGATCATGACTTCAATCGTGTTCGGATCGCCTTCCTGATCTTCATACAATACATCCAGTAGGCGCTGCTTGGAGACCACTTGACGGCTGTGGCGCATCAAATATTCAAGTAAATCATATTCAAATGCAGTCAGTTCAATCAAGTTTTCATGAATAAAGACTTGCTTGGCAAGCAAGTCGACACGGATATCACCGGCGGTCATTTCAGGTTTTACGAACCCTGCACTGCGACGAACCAATGCACTCAGGCGGGCAACCATTTCTTCTTTCTGGAACGGTTTAACCAGGTAGTCGTCAGCCCCGGCTTCCAGACCTGTGACCTTGTCCTGCCAGTTTGAACGAGCGGTCAGAATAAGGATCGGTAAGCGCAATCCTTTATCACGCATGTCTTTGATCAGGCTGATGCCGTCACGATCTGGCAGGCCAATATCAACAATGGCAACGTCGTTGGGATAATCCTGCGCAAAGAACAGCCCTTCTTCTGCTGTGCCAGCACACTGTACTTGGTGCCCCATGTCACTGAGCTGAGATTTCAGATGGTGACTAAGGATCGGATCATCTTCAACAATAAGGATACGCATAGTTTGATTACCAATGTTGTTATATTGCGACTCAATATACTGAATAGTTGTGAGAGTGGCGAATAATTCGTGGGGATTTGTAGACCCACGCAGATTGAGGCTGGATGGGGCTATCTTATTGATTTTAACTTTCTATAGCTTAGTCGAGAGGGACTGAATCTGGGCTGACTCAGTCACTATTCCACGCAAAAAAATGCCCCTTGATAGTGTTATCAAAGGGCAGTTATTTTTATCTCTAGCAGTGGTGCTAGTTTAGGATCACAAATAGCGTACCGGCAATGGTGAGCAGGACGTTCGCTATGGCGTAGGTACCGGCATAGCCGAGCGCTGGGATGGTGCTGCGAGCGTGCTCGTTAATCATATCCATTGCAGGGGCACAGGTACGGGCGCCGATAATGGCTCCAAACAATAGCGCACGGTTCATGTTAAGCACGTAAGCACCAAACAGGTAAGCCAGTACGACAGGGATCACGCTGACCATCAGGCTGACAACAAAAACGGTCAGGCCTACTTGTGCCAGAGAGTCAAACAGGTTTGAGCCCGCACTCAGGCCTATCCCGACCATAAATACCATCAGGCCGAGATCTTTAGTCATATTGAGCGCACCCTGTGGCACATAACCAAATGTTGGGTGGTTGGCTCGTAAGAAACCTAACGTGATTCCCGCTACCAACAGGCCAGCCGCGCTCCCCAGACCAAAGGAGATGTGGCCAAATGTCATGGTGACGCTACCGACCAATAAACCCAAAATGAAGAAGCAGCAAAAGGCAAGCAGATCGGCGATCTGACTGTGTACAGAGATGAAACCAATGCGCTCGGCAAGGCCATGTACACGGCTTTTTTCACCACTGACCTGAAGGATATCACCTTTGCTGAGCATGATATTGTGGTCCATCGGCATTTCAATCTGTGCTCGCACAACGCGGTTTAAGAAACAGCCGTATTCTGACAGGTTCAACTCAGACAGACGCTTTCCCGCAATATTGTCATTTTTAACCACAATCTCTTCTTCAATGATGCGCAAGTCGAGTAAATCACGGTCAAATACTTCCTTGCCGTTGCGGAAGCTAGGATCCAGTCGTGCATGGCTGTCAGGATAGCCTACCAGCGCAATTTCATCCCCTTCTTGCAAGATGGCATCACCGTCGGGGTTGGCCAAAATACCGTTACGACGAATACGCTCAATGTAGCAGCCTGTTTGACGATAGATACCCAATTCACGCAGGTTGCGCCCATCAATCCAGTTGATCAGCTCCGGGCCAACACGATAGGCTCGAATAATCGGCAGATAGACTTTACGTTGTGCGCTTTCACCAATCCCGCGTTCACGGGCGATTTGCTGGGAAGATTCCGCCAGATTCTGCTTTTGTAGCATCGGCATCAGTCGGGCAAGCATGATCACGCTGACTAGACCAATAAGGTATGACATTGCATAGCCTACGCTCAAACTATCAACCAGTTGTTGAATAGTGGTGGGGTCTGAAATATCAGTAAGACCACTTAGTAAGGCATCTTTTGCCCCTACTAAAACGGGGGTGGCGGTCAATGAACCGGCCATTAAACCTGTCGCGAGGCCAAGCCCTATCCCGAGATATTTACTCATGATGACAGTAATGGTAACTGCTGAAAGTACCACCACAAGCGCAAGGATGAGGTAATGCTTACCATCACGGAAAAATATTCCGAAAAAATTAGGGCCTGCCTCAATACCGACACAGAAAATAAACAGCATAAAGCCGATATTTAATGCTTCGGCATCAAAGGTAAAACCCGCATTACCAAACAAGAGAGCGGTGATAAGCACACCGATGGAGTTACCCAACTGCATATTGGCGACGCGGATTTTTCCGGCCGTTAAACCAACAGCAAGGACAACAAAGAGCAACAGAATATCATTCTGATGAAGGAGGTCGGCGACATCGATATTCACAACATTTTTTCCGGGGAGAGGTGACAGCAATAAAGTGGCTGCGATTCTAGCTGATTTCGTCAGCAGAACCTACTGGAAATAGAGAGTTTTAGGGCAAAAATATCTATTCGGTTATGATGCTTTTTCTAATGACAGGCATGAAAAAAGGCTGATGCTTCAGCCTTTTTAGTAATCTGTTATTGCTTATAGCAATTATTGGAAAAGCCCAAGGTTTTCTTTGGCGTAGGCTTCGAAGTCAGTGCAGCCGCCAATATGCTCTTGATCAACGAAGATTTGTGGCACGGTTTCCACTGGTTTGCCAACGGTCTTTTCAAGGTCGGCTTTGCTGATGCCTTCTGCGTGGATATCAACATAACGGTAGTTAAAATCGTCACGTTCTTCTTTTAGTTTTTCTGCTAGATCTTTAGCTCGTACACAGAATGGGCAGCCAGGGCGACCGAAAATAACGACAAACATGATTTCTCTCCTTAAAGTTGATGCCGTTACTATAACGTGACTCGTAACGATGAGAAAGAGGGTTTTATCGCTTGATGCAATAGAAAAAATCGATTGGACTGAAATAATTACGCTGCGTTAAATCAAAATAGGAAGTGTGATTATGAACGGATTCTGAGTGATGGCTAAAGTCTCACTGGATAAATATTGTTCAGAATCAAAAACAGGAATCGTTAACAAGGCAAACTCGTTAATAATTGTTTTTAATAATGTTGTCCAATGGAGTGCCTATGTTTCAGTTTATGACCTCGTCACGAATAATATTCGGTGAAGGGGCGCTATCCAATTCGTTGTCGTCTCTCAATCAGTTTGGTTATAGCGTATTACTGGTTTCTGGGCGAGATAGTCAGCGGGCTGAGCCGCTGATCAGCTATTTTAAGCAGCAAGGGATGCGTTATCAGCATGTTGCTGTCCATGGTGAGCCGGTCATTGCGATGATTGAGGAAATGGCAGCAATGGGGCGTAAGTTTCGTCCGGATATGGTACTGGCCATTGGCGGAGGAAGTGTGCTTGATGCAGGAAAGGCGCTAGCCGCTTTGATCCCGAATCAGGGCAGTGTCTATGACTATATCGAGATTGTTGGCCGCAATGTACCGTTGCAGGCCAAACCTATTCCGTTTATTGCGGTACCGACAACGGCGGGTACAGGATCTGAAGTGAGTAAGAATGCGGTACTCCGATCAGCTCAGGAGAATGTCAAAGTCAGTTTGAGAAGCCCGGATATGCTACCTGATTTAGCCATTATTGATCCGACGCTGACTTATGGCATGGATCCTGTGATGTCAGGTTGCTGTGGGATGGATGCCTTTACTCACTTGATGGAATCGTATGTCTGTGGTGAGCCTAATCCGTTAACGGATATGGTCTGTGAAGAAGGATTACGCCGGTTGTCCGGGGCAATTATTGCCGCTTGCGAAGATGATGATCCGCGCGCGCGATCAGATATGTCATTTGCGGCCTTATTAGGGGGGATGGCACTTGCTAACGCAAAACTCGGGGCTGCGCATGGTTTGGCGTCGTCACTGGGTGGCCGGCTTGATGCTCCGCACGGGTTGATAACGGCCCAGCTAGCGCCCTATGTCATGCAAGAAAATGTACTGGCAGCGCGTGAAGCGGGTCGAGCTGATGTGTTAAACCGCTATCGTCAGTTGGCTTGTATTTTAACGGGTCGAATGAATGCAGAGATCATCGATGGCATCCTCTGGACAAAACGAACCTTAAGTCGGCTTAATTTACCCGCGGTCACGGAATACGGATTGTGCAATGTTATCTTTGATGAAGTTGCCGAAGATGCCATGCTATCGAATGCAATTAAAGGCAACCCTTTACCACTTAATAAAGGTCGTCTGCTTAGTATTCTTAGTCAGATGTGTGAACATTGTGATAGCAGTGATTTACAGGCATTCGAGCAGTATAGTGAGCAAAGCTAACTAGGCATAATGAATGGGGTAAGCGTATTTCGATGTTGTCGAAAAGTCTTATACCTAAGCTACCTTGGGTATAACGTCATAAAATGCTGTGCCAGTGAGGTTAGACACTCACTATGAACTTTTTATGGCACGATGAGTCATATACAATGTGGAAGTTATCACAAAAAAATACCAAGCTGTGTAGTGCGTTATTTGACTCGGTAGACTAATCGGAATACGTGTATGAAATATTATGGGAGAGCTGCTGGACTCTGCGTCCTAGTAGTTTTGCTCAGTGGGTGTGGAAGCACCCCGAATAGCCAGAGTGACACAGTCAGTGAAGTAACAACTGAAAACGTGTTGCAGGCCACCCAGAAGACCCATCGCCTCTGGAGAGAGAAGCTCATTCATGCAGAGGCATTGCGAATTTATTCTCCTGATAAATTCATCTTGATGATGGAGAGTTGGCTACGAGCTGACAGCTTATATAAAGAAATTCAAGCCTCTCCGGAAACGGTTAATCAGAGCTATTCTCTGTTTACATCCGGTACATATCTGGATCGCTTTCATGCGGAAATGGTTATTGTTGAAAATAATTATAAAGAGTTGGAATACTTAAAGCGGGTTGCTGATGAAGCACTGGCGCCGGCAATCACTCAAATGGAATATCTGCAGTCAATCAATGCGAATGACCATTACCGTAGTGAATTTGTACGGTTAACCCGGTTTTATACCAAGTTGTTCGGGCTGGTTGCTCAAGGTGATGTCAGCGATGCGAAAGAAGAGCAAGAGGAGTTTCTTTCGCGCGCCCACAGTCTTGAGGTGCGTGTGATTAAGCGTATTTATATTACGCCACAAGAAGAGGCATTGAGCCAATTACGGCGTAATGATGTACGGTATTATGCGCCGCTTAGTTATGCCAAAGTTGAAGCTGAGATCAGTGCCGCAAAAGATTTGATCGATAAGTCCCCCCGGGCGTTTGAGAGCATTAATAAATTCGTTGCAGTGATCAAATTTGAGCTCGCTCATGCCGAGCATATTGCGAAAGGGGTGCAGTATCTGCGTGATCGGAGCCGTGATGAGTACGAAGCATACCTACTGGCATTAGAAGCAAAGATGTTAAATATATCACTGGCATTAAATGATAGCGATTTACGTAATATTCCACTTGAGGATCAGGCACTGCAGATCCGTACTGATGCAGTGAAAATTCGACAAGATTATGATATTGCGACGGCATTGCGTAAAACCGATACGTCAGCGAAACAGCTTGAGGCACTGCATGCATTGATTCGTCAGCAAAATGACAGAATAGCGCTATTGCAATCGCAGCTTTCATCGGTAGTCACGGCCACGAACACAGAGAAGAATAAGCAATTGCCCGCAGAGAGCCTGACCCATCAGGACGTTGATTCGAAAGCGGTATCAGTGAAGGTTAGTGAGCACAAGGATGACGGTCAAACCACCCCGTAGATAAATTTGGCTAATGGCACACTTTTCACGTTAAAGAACAAAAAAAGCAGCTTTCTAGCTGCTTTTTTTGTTGTATTAGAGGCAGTCACACTCTTTTTTGTATTTTATGCTCAAATAAGTGAGGTTGTGACAAGTTGTTGAATTGTTGCTTATATGGAATGGTTTTATCTTGTTGATTTATTGGTGATTATTTTTCTTTGTCGACGTTTATCAAATGCCGCTCGTTATACTTGGTAACACTTGCTTGTGATTTTTGTCGGTAAAGAACTTTACAGTATAGTGAGAAACGACATCTTTTTTTGAGTTTGGCTAAGTTTCATGCTGTTTTTGGCTTGATTTGGCCCTCATCGTCCATTAGAATTCGCCGCGCATTCGTAATGCACCCAATTTTTAATATTTATCATTTTTTTTGAAAGACTCCTGTAGGGGAACTCAATGTCAACGAAACTAGCTAACCCAGCACCACTAGGTCTTATGGGTTTTGGTATGACTACCATCCTTTTAAACATCCACAATGCGGGTTTTTTCCCTATTGATTCGATGATCCTAGCGATGGGTATTTTTTATGGTGGCCTAAGCCAGGTTCTCGTAGGCATGATGTGTTTCAAGCGTGGTGATACGTTTGGTACTACAGCATTTACGTCTTACGGCCTATTCTGGTTGTCATTGGTAGGTATTCTAGTTATGCCTTACATGGGTCTACCTGCTAGCCCTGCTGGCTTCATGGGTTGGTACTTGCTGCTTTGGGGCATTTTCACTGGCTTCATGTTCATCGGTTCTCTATGCTACCCACGTGCGAAGCAGTTCGTATTCGGTTCATTAACTGTATTGTTCTTCCTACTTGCAGCACGTGATTTCACTGGCAGCGCGCTAATCGGCACTATCGCTGGTTTCGAAGGCATTATCTGTGGTGCAAGTGCTATCTACTTTGCAATGGCACAGGTTCTGAACAATGAGTATGGCCGTACTATCCTGCCTGTTGGTGAGCTAAAAAAAGATAAAGTACTAAAAGCTGCTGCTTAATAGCGCTTATTCTGTATTTAAGAAACCCGCCATTTGGCGGGTTTTTTTATGCCTGTCATTCAGTGGTCGGTATAAGCTTATTTCATTGTACTGTTGGTACGTGAGGATGAGGGTTATGGCACAACGTTATGCTGCATTAATGGGGGCGCTGGTCGCAGACGCTGCTGGCATGGGGACGCATTGGATCTACTCTCCGGAGCGAATTAAATCATTGCACTCGCTGCCGCACTTTCCCTTTATTGAACCTGATGCCCGACATTATGATGGGGTGGATGGGTATTATGCACACGACAAGCTTACCGCTGGTGAACTCACTATTTATGGTGAATGGCTGGCACTTTATATTCGACTGCTAAGTCAGCCGAAGCTTGAGACGCGTTGCTTACAACAGGAGATTCTTGATTATTTTGGCCCTGGTGGTGAGTTTATCGGTTATGTGGATAGTCCAACCAAAGCCTTATTGTTAACCCTATTCTCGATAGAGTCTGAAGATTGGCCGGACGATTCCGGCAGTGATGATGACCAAAATCCGGCCTTGTGCGCGATACCTGCTTTGGTTGCGATGAAGATGAGCTCTGAAGCGTTGGAACAGGAAATTGAGCGGGTAGTGGGGATCACCCATCAGAATAATACCGCCTTGGCCTGTGCGAAGGCATTTGCTTGTGCGCTTAATGAGGCATTACGCTCACGGCGAATGGAACCCGTGCTAAATATTCTGAAGGTGAAGAGCCCTGGGCCGATTCAGGAGAAAATAGAGCAGGTGAGGTCGTTAAGTGGAGAGGTAAACGATATTGACCATGTACTAACGATAGTTAATCCCGCTTGTCATCTTGGTGACAGTTTACCGATGGCGGCTTGGATTCTGGAAAACAGTAGTAGTTATACTGATGCGGTGTTGAAAAATATCCTAGTAGGTGGCGATAGCTGCGGGCGAGGGATCATTGTGGGGGCATTAGCCGGGGCTTGTTATGGGTTTGGGGATCAACAAGGCATTCCGATTTCATGGCTTACCACGTTACAGTGCGCAGAAGCGTTAGCTGAAGATATAGAGCAGCTACTGCATAATGCGGGTGGTGCTTTTTAACCCAGCGAGTTCTGTGTGACAGGCATAAAAAAAGCTACCTACGTAGGTAGCTTTCGATATTCTTACCTAGTACCTAGTACCTAGTACCTAGTACCGTGCAAATTAGCAAATTACCTTGATTGCTAGACCGCCAAGAGATGTCTCGCGGTATTTCGCGTTCATGTCTTTACCGGTTTCAAGCATGGTCTCGATAACTTTATCCAGAGAAACGCGCGGCTCAGAAGAGCGGCGTAGTGCCATACGAGTAGCGTTGATTGCTTTAACAGCAGCAATACCGTTACGCTCGATACACGGTACCTGCACCTGTCCAGCAACAGGATCACACGTTAGGCCAAGGTTGTGTTCCATTGCAATCTCAGCAGCCATACATACTTGCTCAGGGCTACCACCCATAAGCTCCGCCAAACCTGCTGCCGCCATAGAACAAGCCACACCTACTTCACCCTGACAGCCCACTTCAGCGCCAGAGATAGAAGCGTTACGCTTGTATAGACCGCCAATTGCGCCAGACGCTGCGAAATAACGCGTGTACTCTTTTGCACTTACAGGCTGAACAAACTTGTCATAGTAAGCCAATACTGCAGGGATGATGCCACATGCACCGTTGGTTGGGGCTGTCACTACACGGCCACCTGCAGCGTTTTCTTCGTTCACAGCGAAAGCGTACATGTTAACCCAGTCAACGACTGTCATTGGGTCGTTGCTTAGTTTTTCTGTCGTTAGCAGTTGCTGACGTAGTGCTGCTGCGCGGCGAGGTACACGTAGTGGACCAGGAAGAATACCTTCCTCGCTCATACCACGTTCCATACATTCACGCATCGTGCGCCAGATGTTTGCGAAATAAGTACTGATTTCTTCTTCAGCATTCATCGCGCGCTCATTGGCCATAACCATTGCACTGACAGATAAGCCGTTTTCTTTACACTGGTTCACAAGCTCTTCAGCGGTAGTGAACATGTAAGGAACTTTTACTGAAGAGTCAGCTGGCTTACCAAAGTTTTCTTCATCAACGATGAAACCACCGCCGATAGAATAGTAGGTTTTGCTAAATTTATCTTCGTCACCGAACCAAGCATTGATAGTCATGCCGTTTTCGTGAAGAGGAAGGTTAGTTGTATGGAAGTTCATACCGCCGTCACGAGGGAAGTCTACTGTGTGGCAGTGCATGCCAACAGGCATACGTTCAGTTTCTTCTACGCGAGCGATAAAACCTGGAATGCTGTCAATATCAACATGTTCAGGGCTATTGCCTGCAAGACCCATAATGATAGCGACATCAGTGTGGTGACCTTTACCGGTTAGAGAAAGGGAGCCGTAAACATCAACGGTAATTTTGGTCACATCACGAAGTTTGCCCATGGCACGGAGATCATCGATGAACTCTTTACCCGCTTTCATTGGGCCGACAGTGTGCGAACTGGAAGGACCCACACCAATTTTGTAGATATCAAAAACACTGATCATTGCTAGTACCTCAGTCCCGAGAAGCAATCTCGCTTCTAAACTAGACTGTATAGTTTTTATCATTCCCGCCCCTTCCTTGGCGAGATAAAAAAGCAAAAGAGCAGGGGCATAAGCGTCCTGCTCTTAAGTGGCTATATTGTACGTGATTTGCTTTAGAAGACTATGCGTTGTAGCACATTTTCTTACAATAACAATTCACATTGGTCAATTATCACGTCGATTGTGATCTTTGCCTTATAGTGCACCGTAGATTACAGAAGTAATCGCTGCAATACCACATAGCACTGTGAAAATTTGAGCGGCTGCAGATGTTTTGTACTTAGCCATTGCTGGTACTTTCTGCATTGCGAAGATTGGCAGTAGGAACAGGATAGCGGCAATCATCGGTGCGCCCATTGTTTCAATCATACCTAGGATGCTTGGGTTTTTAACCGCAACAATCCAAGTAGTGATAACGATGAAACATAGACATGCTTTTTCAATTAGGCTTACAGGCAGTGAAGAGCGAGATTTCACTAGACCAACAAGACCTTCTTGTGCGCCTAGGAAGTGGCCAAAGTAGCTTGAAGTGATAGCGGCAAATGCAACCAATGGGCCCATTAGAGAGATCATTGGAGAGCCATGGATGTTTGCTAAGTAAGACAGTACAGAAATGTTCTGTGCTTGTGCTTCTGCAAGTTGTGCTGGTGATAGAGACAGAACAACAGAGAATACGAAGAACATCACAAAGCCCATCAGCATCATTGCTGCACCGCCAGTGATCATGTCTGTTTTCTTAACGGCATCATCACCGTATACACGACGCTGTTCTTTAGCAAACTGGCTAATAACAGGGCTGTGGTTGAAAGAGAATACGATGATTGGAATTGCTAGCCAAATAACTGAAGGCATTGATGACCAGTCAGGGGCAACTGACATCATTGATGTGTTCCACTCAGGAACCAGGTAGATAGACAGTGCAAACAGAACGAATACCAGTGGGTAAACCACAGCGGCCGTTGCTTTTAGCATCAGTTCTTTACCGAAAAGCACACCAGCAGTCATCGTAAGGATAAGACCACCAGATAGTAACCAGCGTGGAATTGATTCCATACCCAGCTGGTTAACCATGAACGAATCAACAGTGTTAGTGATACCTACACCGTAAATTAGAACGATTGGGTAGATGGCGAAGAAGTAAGCAAAAGTGATGATGTTTGCGCCAGTCTTACCAAAGTGCTCTTCAACGGTATCAGTAATATCAGAATCAGGGTTTTTTGCTGAAAGTACAAAGCGAGCAAGACTTTTGTGTGCAAACCAAGTCATTGGTAGTGCAAGCAATGCAAGAGCAACAAGTGGCCAGAAACCACCCGCTCCCGCTTTAATTGGGAGGAATAGTACGCCTGCGCCAACAGCAGTACCGAATAGCGATAGCGCCCAAGTTACATCTTTATACGTCCATCCTGCTTTTGCAGCAGTCTTTGCTGCGGTGCTTGTAGATGTTTGCATGATTATCTATCCAAAGTTAATTACGGAACGGAAAATAGGAACGGGGCGCATTTTCTCTATTTATTGCAAGAAAACTTTGATCAAGATCTCGTTATGTAACGGAGTGAAATTGCAATACAATTAAAAGTGATCGTCGTCACACTTTTGAAGGTTTTAAGATTAGGGAAACTTATGTGCTAGATTATTTTTGCTCATGCCAGAGCTGTTCTGAAAGGACTTTTAGCATTTGGGCCGTTGCGCCCCAGATTGAATATTTGTTAAATGGTACAGAATATATATGGTGTGTTTTTCCATCAATAATGACGTTTTGTGTTCGCATGTTTTCTGGGTTTAGCACGTAATCTAATGGCGCTTCGAATAGCTCGTCGACTTCGTTGGGATCCAGTGCTGGCAAGTAGTCAGGTGAAATCATGGATAAATACGGAGTAACAATGTAGCCACTGATGGTTGGTAACTTAGGCAGTTGTCCAAAAATATCTGCTCTGGTGCATATTATTCCGGTCTCTTCTCGCGTTTCTCGTAACGCCGTATCAATTAAATCTCTATCGCTAGATTCAAACCGCCCGCCAGGAAATGAGACTTGACCCGGGTGATGCTTAAGGTGTTGCGCCCGCCGAGTGAAAACAACTTGAAATCTATTTTTCCTGAGGACCAGAGGAATAAGCACCGCGGCTTGTTTCAGTGGCCGATTGGGATCAAGGTACTGCTTTATGCGCGAGGTGTGCGTTGGATCATAGGTCGCTTGTGGTGCAAGCAGAAAGCGAGTGAGAATGTGTTGCTGGGTATACATAAACCTTCCATGGTGCAAGTAGGACGTACTATTAACTATAGGTGCAGAAACAACTTATCGGTCAATCTTTGCACCAATAAGCCTAGATTGAGTGTTTGATGTATCAATAACGCCACAACAGGGTATAGGTAACCTGTTGTGGCTTATTGTGATTTGTATCACAAATTTGAAAGTATTGGTAAGATCTGACTGAGTTTATCTAGGGTTTCTTGGTATTCGCTATCAGCAAGGCTATCTGCCACTAGACCGCCGCCGGCCCAAGCATACATCTTTTGTTGATGACCAACCAAAGTACGGATAGTGATATTGGTATCCATCTGTCCACAACGGCTGATATAGCCAATACTGCCACAGTAAATACTGCGACGATGAGGCTCTAGTTCCTCAATGATCTGCATTGCCCGAATTTTGGGAGCGCCTGTTATTGAACCACCCGGGAAACAAGCACGTAGTAAATCTGTGGATGAATAGCCATAATTAAGTTCACCAGTAACGGTACTTACCAGGTGGTGTACAGCAGGAAAGGTTTCGACATCAAAGAGTTTAGGAACAGAGACAGAACCCGGTTTGGCGACGCGCCCGATATCATTTCGAAGTAGATCGACAATCATCAGGTTTTCAGAACGGTCTTTTTCAGCCGTTCTTAAGTCATCGATCAGAGCATGATCGTGCTGCGGGTCTAACGCGCGGGGACGAGTACCTTTAATTGGCTTCGTTTCAATCTTGCCAAAGCGATGCTGTAAAAACCGCTCGGGAGAAACCGATAGTACTGCACAGTCGTTGGTTTGAATAAAGGCTGAAAATGGCGCTCCGTTGCAGCGTTCGAGAAAACGATAAGCTTGCCATTCGCTGCCTTTATAATCGGCAGAAAAGCGTTGAGCAAGGTTAATCTGGTAACAGTCTCCGGATAGGAGATACTCTTGTACCTGATTAAATTTGTGGCAATACTCGCGTTTGTTCATGTTGGCTTGCCATTGCGATGTTAATGAAAAACGAGTGGGGTGTTTAGCATCTAACATCTTATTTTGGCTGGCAAAACGCTCTAAATGCGTTTCTAGCCATTGCTTTCGTTGATTGCCTTTAGGACCGACGAGATAGAGCTGCTGCGTATGGTGATCAGCAATAAGAGCCCAGTCATAAATTCCGACGGCCATATCAGCGGTTGCGAGATCATGCTGAGCTTGATTGGCAATTGTTTCAACCCGACGTCCGAGGTCATAAGCAAAAAATCCCAGTGCTCCACCGATAAAAGGTATGCCTTCAATTGGGCTGGCTGAGGGCAGAAAGTGGTTGAGTGTATTCTCTACTAATTCAAAAGGGTCATCAGTGCTGATTTCTTCAGCACCATTTGAAAAAGTAAGTCGGGTTATTTCACCATGTGTCTCTAAAGTGGCTAAAGGATCAGCAACTAAAATATCATAACGATTATCTGGATGATCCGATGCTGCGGACCGTAATATCATAGCCCAAGGCTGACCCGCAAACGGTTCAAACCACGTTAGCGATGCGTCTTTGCAGTAGTCGAATGGTTCAATGCTCAGTTCTGGATGCGATTTACAAATCATTTTCTTTTTTGTGACAGGGGTACGATTGGCGCATAGCGCGAAATTGTCCGCAAGAGTATCATAAACCCAGAATTTAATACGACGCCCAAGGATGATCCTTTTAGCATTTTTAACTGTCAGGTTAGTAAATGTTAAGTGGAGTAACGCCATGAGGATCATGGCCACGTGGTTGCATTTTAGCTGTGAATCACACCCTACACTGGAAGCATAAAAATCGGGCGCCATGGAATGATAATAATCAACGAGGGCATATATGACCGTCATCCATAAACACGATGTCATCAGCAGTGTTGCCGATGCATTGCAATACATTTCTTATTACCACCCATTGGATTTTGTTCAGGCACTGGAAAAGGCCTATAACAAAGAGCAAAGTCAGGCAGCAAAAGATGCGATTGCGCAAATCTTGATTAATTCACGTATGTCAGCAGAAGGGCGTCGTCCTATTTGTCAGGACACAGGTATTGTGACTTGCTTTGTTAAAATTGGCATGAATGTACAGTGGGACAGTGATCTGACGGTACAGGAAATGATTGATGAGGGTGTTCGTCAAGCTTATACCAATCCGGATAATCCGCTACGAGCCTCTGTCGTGTCGGACCCGGCGGGCAGCCGTAAGAATACCAAAGACAATGCACCTGCTGTGGTGCACATTGATATGGTTCCAGGCAATAAGGTTGATATTCAAATTGCAGCCAAGGGGGGCGGTTCTGAGAATAAAACCAAGATGGTGATGCTGAATCCGTCCGATGATGTCGCTGAGTGGGTAGAGAAAACCGTTCCTCTTATGGGGGCGGGTTGGTGTCCACCGGGTATGTTAGGTATTGGTATTGGTGGAACGGCTGAAAAAGCGGCAGTGCTGGCAAAAGAATCGTTGATGGAAGCAATTGATATCCATGAACTGCAAGCGCGTGGTGCACAAAATGCAGAAGAAGAACTGCGTTTGGATATCTATAACCGGGTGAATAAACTCGGCATTGGAGCCCAGGGGCTGGGTGGTCTGACAACCGTTGTTGATGTCAAAATTAAAACGGCCCCAACTCATGCCGCATCCAAGCCTGTTTGTATGATCCCTAATTGTGCCGCGACTCGACATGTCCACTTTACCCTTGATGGTACTGGGCCAGCAGAGTTAATTCCGCCAAAGTTAGAAGACTGGCCAGAAGTGACATGGGAAGTGGGCGACAATGTACGTCGCGTAAACCTTGATGAAACCACTAAGGCAGACGTACAGACATGGCGTTCAGGTGAAACCTTACTTCTATCAGGAAAGATCTTAACCGGGCGTGATGCCGCGCATAAGCGTATTGCTGATATGCTGGCGAAAGGTGAAGACTTCCCAGTTGATTTCAGCAACCGCTTTATTTATTACGTTGGCCCAGTGGATGCGGTGGGTGATGAGGTTGTTGGCCCTGCGGGTCCAACCACGTCGACACGGATGGATAAGTTTACCGATATGATGCTGGCGCAGGCAGGCCTGACAGGCATGATCGGTAAAGCAGAGCGTGGTCCGGCCACGATAGAATCAATCAAGCAGCATAAAGCGGTCTATCTGATGGCTGTAGGTGGTGCCGCCTATCTGGTCGCGAAAGCAATAAAGAAAGCCCGCGTGGTTGCCTTTGAAGATCTCGGTATGGAAGCTATCTATGAATTTGAAGTTGAAGATATGCCAGTAACGGTTGCTGTGGATGCTGAAGGGGTTAACGTTCACCAGACCGGTCCAGACACCTGGAAAGTCAACATCGCTGAGATGTAATCTGTTAAATTTTGTCATTGATTGACCTTATCAAAAGGAGCCCTAGGCTCCTTTTTGCATTCCTATCTCTGCCCGTAGCATTGTGCTGCATTCTGCAACTTGAGCTAACTGGGTATTTCCCCCATCGCTGATGTTTCATTTGTGAAACAGCCTGAATTCAAGCCACTAGCGCCAATGTTCTATAGTGTTAATAGCGGTTGATTTTGATCGAGCTAGAGATAGCGACAAAGTCATCATCAATAATTACCACAAAATAAGACACAGAGGGCCATATGGTGCGTTTTTTTTGTGCCACTGCGGTGTTGATTTTATCAGTGTTGGGGTGTGGTGATAAGGATGTAGCCGTCCCTGAGCCAGACTCCAGACCCGTTAAGTTGCAGTCAGTGTCGGTCGGTAACAGTGAAACGCGTCGTACTTTTCCTGCCGTTGTTGAGGCGGGTGATAAAGCAGTGTTGACCTTTCGGGTGCCGGGTCAATTGGATGAGGTAAGGGTACATCCCGGTGACATAGTCAAACGCGGGCAGACATTAGCGCATTTAAATACCGATGAACTTCGATTGCTCGTGGAACAAGCCAAAGCGAATCATGAGTTAGCCTCTGTGCAGTTTAAACGGGATAAAGCATTACTGAAAACCAATGCAGTTTCTGAACTGGATTTTGACCGCTCTCAGGCAGAGCTGAAACAGGCAAAGGCAGAACTTGATAAAGCTAAGGCAAATTTGAGATATGCGGCTTTAGTTGCACCTTACGATGGAACAGTATCGCTGTCATTGATTGAAAATTATGAGTATGTAAGTGCCAAGCAGCCCGTTATGCATATTCACAGTGCGGGATTGATCAACGTTACCTTCCAACTTCCCGACCAACTATTTCCTCGATTCCAGAATAATACCGGGTTCGATCCTCAGCCCATGGTGGCATTCGATACCATTCCCGGGCAGCAATTTTCCGCACAATTTCAAGAAATAGATACCGAAGCTGATGAGAAAACCTCTAGCTACAAGGTGACGCTGTCGATGCCACGTCCCCGAGGCCACAATTTATTGCCGGGTATGGCCGGGCATGTCAGCGTCGCCTTACCTCATGGTGGTCCTGACGCAATTCCGGAGCGGGCGATTATCCGCGAAGGTGAACAGACTTATGTGTGGAAGGTCGGTGAGCAGGGGCGGGTAACAAAAGTCATGGTTGAAGTTGATGCCGGACGTCGACTTATCTCTGGGTTGGCGGATGGTGATGCGATCGTGACCTCCGGTGTTAACCAGTTACAGGAAGGTCAGAAGGTCAGGGAATGGGTAAAAGAGCGGGGGCTATAGGTGACAAATCTTCAATGTAATTTGTGGTTGTGGGTGATCGCATTGGTATTTACCCTGACAGGGTGTGAGAAACCTCAAGTAGAGACCCGGACGATTGTTGCTCCGGTGACGGTAGCGACCGTGACACTTTTAGATGAGGCCCCAAAACTGACCTTCCCGGCGGTTGCCGCCGCAGCGAATAAATCAAGCCTGTCGTTTCGTGTTCCTGGCGAGGTGACCCATATTTCGGTCCGATCAGGTGATCAGGTCAAAAAAGGGCAGTTACTGGCCCGCCTTGATCCAATCGATTACAAGTTGGCGCTTGATGATGCACAGGCAAAATTCAATGTCATCGATAGCCAGTATCGGCGTTCAGCCAAGCTGGTTAAACAGGGGTATCTACCCCAATCACAGTTTGATGAGTTAAGAGCACAGCGGCGAATTGCTAAGGCAAGGTTGGACTTGGCTAATCTGAATTTAACTTTTACCCAACTAAAAGCGCCTTTCAATGGGGTGATCTCCCGGGTACTGGTTGAGCAATTTGAGAATGTTCAAGCGGGTCAGTCTGTAATGAATCTACACCTTGTGGATTCTGTTGATGTCATTATTCAGGCACCCGATATGATCTATTCGCAAAGCACTGCCGTTGAGGTGGAACAATCAAAGCCTGGGGTTAAGGTTGTGCTCACTGACGGTACAGAATACAAGGCGGTGTTGAAAGAGTTCACGACAGAGCCCGATCCTGAATTGGGGTCTTTTCTTGTTACGCTCACCATGCCCATGCCTAAAGATCGCTTTATTCTCGATGGCATGGCAGTCGAAGTAAAGGTCGATGCCCAGAAACTGAAAATATACCGTCAGGGTGATCCGGTGATCCCATTAGAAGCCATTTTTAATGAAGATGGCGACGATTTAGCCAAGAGTAATAAGTTTGTCTGGGTGGTGGGAGAGGATAATACCGTCACTAAGCGCCAGATCGTGACCGATAAAGTTGTACCAAGTGGCATTAGGCTGTCTAGTGGTCTAAAAGCAGGAGAAAAGGTCGTGACTGAGGGCGGAAATCAACTCCATGAAGGACAGCAGATTCGCATCGTTAACAAAGAGGCGGGCAAAGAATGAAGCAAGATATTGCAGCCTATTTTATTAGAAATAAAGTTGTTAGTTGGATGTTGACGCTGATTTTTCTCATTGGTGGCACTATGGCCTTCTTTGGGCTAGGACGGCTCGAAGATCCCGCCTTTACCATTAAAGATGCCATGGTGGTCACGGCCTATCCTGGCGCAACTCCGCTCCAAGTTGAAGAAGAAGTGACCTATCCGATAGAAAAGGCTATCCAGCAACTGACGTATGTTGATGAAGTCAATTCGGTATCCAGTCGAGGACTATCTCAAATCACGGTGACCATGAAAAACAACTACGGCCCGGATGACTTACCGCAGATTTGGGATGAGCTGCGCCGTAAGGTTAACGATCTTAAGCCCACATTGCCGCCTGGGGTGCAAGAGCCGCAGGTGATTGATGATTTTGGTGATGTCTTTGGTATTTTACTGGCGATCACCGGGGATGGGTACAGCTATAAAGAACTCAATGACTATGTTGATTACTTGCGGCGGGAGATCGAACTGGTCGATGGTGTGGGTAAGGTGTCAGTCACAGGGAGTCAGCAAGAGCAGGTTTTTATTGAGATCTCCATGCAACGATTAAGCAGTCTGGGGATTTCACCGCAAACGATCTACGGCATTTTGGAAACGCAAAACTTAGTGACCAGTGCCGGAGCGGTGCGTATAGGCAGTGAATACATTCGGGTTCACCCTACTGGCGAATTTAAGAATGTGAATGAATTGGGTGATTTAATCATCACTGAGACAGGCTCGCAAGGACTTATCTATTTACGTGATGTTGCCAATATTACCCGCGATTTCAAAGAAGTGCCGGATAATCTGGTCGCTTACAATGGGCAACAGGCATTGCATGTCGGGATCTCATTTGTTGACGGGATCAATGTCGTAGAAGCCGGAGCCCGAGTTGATCGGCGTTTACAGGAGTTAAAAGAGCAGCAGCCGATCGGGATTAATATTGGCGTGGTCTACAGCCAGCCGACAGAGGTTGATAAGTCAGTCAGTGGTTTTGTCGTGAGTTTGGGACAAGCGGTCGTGATTGTCATCATCGTTTTGTTGTTCTTCATGGGAATGCGTTCTGGCTTATTGATTGGTTTGATCTTGCTGCTAACGGTATTGGGCACATTTGTATTCATGAAGTGGCTGGCGATAGATCTCCAGCGGATTTCGCTGGGGGCATTGGTGATCGCGCTCGGAATGCTGGTGGATAACGCCATTGTGGTGGTGGAAGGCATACTGATCGGAATGCAGAAAGGACGGACCCGGGAACAGGCGGCCACTGATATTGTTACCCAGACCAAATGGCCATTATTAGGGGCGACAGTCATTGCCGTTATGGCCTTTGCCCCGATCGGTTTATCACAGGATTCTACCGGGGAATATTGTCGAACTCTGTTTACTGTGTTGCTGATCTCTTTAATGTTGAGCTGGTTTACCGCGATTTCATTGACCCCTTTCTTTGCGGATTTGTTTTTTCGAGGGAGTAAAGTGGCGGGTGAGGGGGAAGAGATCGATCCTTATGCCGGTAAATTGTTTGTTTGGTATCGTGCGTTTCTGGAATTTTGTATGCGTCGTGCCTGGCTGACCGTGATTGTGCTGGTCGTGATGCTGGGCAGTAGCCTGTACGGCTTTACATTACTTAAGCAGTCATTTTTCCCGGCTTCTACAACGCCGATGTTTATGGTAGATGTTTGGTTACCAGAAGGAACCGATATTCGTGCAACCAACCAGACCCTTGAGGATCTGGAAGCGGTTGTTGGTCAGGATGATCGGGTGGTATTCGTGAGTGCCAGTGCGGGTAAAGGGTCACAGCGGTTCATGCTGACTTACTCACCAGAAAAAAGTTATTCATCATACGGTGAGTTGATTATACGGGTTAAACACTTCGATGATGTGCTGCCGGTAATGGCTAAATTCAGTCAAATACTGGATAAAAATCACCCTGAGCTGCAGTACAAACTGAAACAGATCATGCTGGGACCGTCTTCTGGCTCTAAGATAGAAGCCCGATTAGTTGGTCCGGATCCGACAATACTGCGAGGGCTGGCTAAACAAGTTGTGGATATCATGAATGCTGACCCTGGCGCATTTAATATTCGTCATGACTGGCGAGAGCGAAATAAAGTGATAGAGCCCGTATTCAATGAAAGTCAGGCGCGTCGTTATGGGATCACCAAGAAAGATGTTGATGATTTGCTGCAGATGTCATTCTCTGGTTTAACGGTGGGTGTGTACCGTGACGGGACGAATCTGATGCCTATCGTGACCCGTCTGCCGGAGGCGGAGCGCGTCGACGTTAGCACCATTGAAGGGATGAAGATTTGGAGCCCAGCAACGCAGGGCTATATACCATTGCAACAAGTGATCAATGGTGTGAATTTGCGTTGGGAGGATCCGCTAATGGCCCGTAAAAACCGCAAACGCATGCTCACTGTAATGGCCGATCCTGATCCGTTAAGTGATGAAACGGCAGCCACGGTGCAGGCGCGTATCCAGCCACAGATCGAAGCGCTGACTTTTCCGCCGGGCTATTCTTTGGAATGGGGGGGAGAGTATGAGTCATCAGCCGATGCAAAAGCGTCATTATTTCAGACCATGCCGATGGGTTATTTAGTGATGTTTCTGATCACCATTTTTCTTTTCAATAAAGTGAAGGAAGCATTGATCGTTTGGGCGACGGTGCCATTGGCGGTGATAGGTGTGACAACCGGGTTGTTATTACTCAATACGCCGTTTGGTTTTATGGCGTTACTGGGATTTTTGAGTTTATCTGGGATGTTGGTCAAAAACGGCATCGTTTTGTTGGATCAGATTGAAATTGAAATTGACAGTGGGAAAGAGAAGTATCAGGCGGTGGTTGATGCAGCAGTGAGTCGCGTTCGTCCAGTATGTATGGCTGCTGTGACTACCATTTTGGGGATGATCCCATTATTACCGGATGTATTTTTCAAGCCCATGGCAGTGACTATCATGTTCGGCTTAGGGTTTGCCACCGTGTTGACCTTGATCGTGGTCCCCGTTCTGTATCGGTTGTTCCACCATCTTGCACTGCCTGATGACAATAAGGCAGCAACAGTGTTAACCAGTTAGCACTGGTTAACATATCGCCAGGGTGTTTCATTTAAATAAAACAAGGGCACCTTATGGTGCCCTTGCTGATTCGGTCGGTTTTAACGAGCTACAATCGACTTATTCTGCCACTTTCCACTGCATCTCTTCGCCTGCTTTGATCGGTACAACGACATCTTGACCAAATGATAGAGTCGCGGGTATTGGCCAGCTTTCTTTTGTCAGTGTAATGGTGTCGCTATTACGAGGGAGGTTGTAAAAATCTGGGCCATTGAAGCTTGCGAATGCTTCCAGTTGTTCAAGTGCGCCTGCCTGCTCAAATACTTCAGCATAAAGCTCAATCGCAGCATGGGCGGTGTAAGATCCGGCACAACCGCAAGCAGACTCTTTACGCTCTTGTGCATGAGGGGCAGAGTCGGTGCCTAAGAAGAACTTCGGACTACCACTTGTTGCGGCTTCAACCAGCGCTTTCTGATGAATATTACGCTTTAAAATTGGCAGGCAGTAAAAATGAGGTCGAATGCCGCCGACCAACATGTGGTTTCGGTTGAACATCAGGTGGTGAGCTGTGATGGTTGCCGCCACGTTAGGGCCTGCATTGTGTACAAACTCAACTGCATCTTTGGTCGTGATATGCTCAACTACAATTTTCAGATTGGGCATTTGTTTGACGATAGGGCCAAGGACGGTATCAAGGAAGGTTTTCTCACGGTCGAAAATATCCACATCGTGTGCAGTGACTTCACCGTGGATCAGTAGCAACATACCAACGTCTTGCATCGCTTCAAGTGTTGGGATCAGCTTTGTAATGGATGTTACGCCTGAATCAGAATTGGTCGTTGCGCCTGCTGGGTAAAGTTTGGCTGCATAGATATGGCCAGTTGCTTTTGCACGGCGGATCTCGTCAGGTGTGGTGTTATCTGTGAGGTAGAGTGTCATAAGAGGGGAGAAATTAGCGGCAGGCTGTTCGGCAAGGATACGATCTCGGTAAGCCAGAGCGGCTTCGGTATCGGTGACCGGTGGGACTAAGTTTGGCATGATAATAGCGCGTCCCATATAGCGGCTTATGTCACGAACTGTGTCATTGAGCACGCTACCATCACGTAGATGAGTGTGCCAGTCATCAGGACGTGTGATCGTAATAGTCGTCATTGTTGCTTCCCTCCCAAAAAAAATCGACCGATTCTAAAACCTAACTTATAGGTTGTAAAGGTCAAAATTCAAACAATCTATCTGATTGATGATAAAACTGGCAATCGTTTGCATGATGTGTGACTTAGCACGATGAAACAGATAAAAATAAGCCAGCCCTATGGGCTGGCTTATTGATGTTATAACAGAGAATCAGGTTACAGTTTAAAACGTCGAACCAAGTCGTTTTGCTGGTGGGCGAGCACATCCAATTTACCGCTGGCCTCTGCGACTTCCTCCATTGAGCTAAAGTTAGAGTCAGCGATATGACTGATATCTTCAAGACTACGAGCAATAGAGGCTGTAGTACTGCGCTGCTCCTCGGCGGCTTGTGCAATTTGCGAGCTCATCTTACTGATTTCATAGATAATAGCTTGGATTTCTTCCATCGCACTATTGGCATCTGACGCCTGAGCAATACTATTTCCCATTTCATCTACGCAGTTTTGCATAACCGTTACTGCTTGCCCTGAGCGACTTTGCAGGCTTTGAATCATTTGCTCGATTTCTGCGGTGGAATCCGTCGTGCGTTTCGCCAGTACCCGAACCTCATCGGCAACCACCGCAAAACCTCGACCTTGATCGCCTGCCCGTGCCGCTTCAATGGCGGCATTGAGTGCGAGTAGGTTGGTTTGATCGGCGATATTGCGGATCACATCCAGAATGGAACCAATATTGCTGCTCATTTCTTGTAACTTTGATACCGCATTGACAGACTCGTCGAGGTGCTCGGAAAGCTGGCGGGCAGTATTGATATTACGGCTCATGACTTCGCGGCCAGTATTGGATGCACGCTCAACCTCATGGACACGTTCCATCGTGTTCTGGGCGCTGTGTGAGACATCAGTCACTGACTGTTCCATTTCGGTCATTGCTGTTGCTACAGAAGCGGTCTGCTGGCGCTGTTCGTGAAGGCGATGCTTTGCTTGATTGGTAGTGGTTTGATTTTCTTCTGCTACCGCAGTGAGTTCACCAGAGGCTTGACTTAACTGACCAAGAATCTCTTGCAGATTGTCGGCCAGCGTATTGATGTAGATGCCAAGATTACTAAATTCAACAAACTGGTTAACATTGCTGCGTTGCGTCATATCACCACGGGCAAGGGCTTCCAGAGTTTTTAAGGTGGCGCTAAGTGGTTTACGTACACTCTGGGCCAGATACCAGCCGATAAAAATAGCGAATAACGAGGCACTAATGCCAATCATGATAGCGTTGTTGTGACCTTGCTGATAGACCTTGTCAGCATCGTTGATCGCGATATCCATTTGGCGGTTGGCCTGCTCGCGAAAGCTATCGAGTAGTTCTGTTGCTTGATCAATTTCAGTCGCGAGTGTCGCGATATTGTCGTACAGTTTGTTGCGGGCATCAATGTATTGGAAATGGGCATCCAGCACCCCGCCATTTTTACCGATATCGATCGTGTATTGAGCAATAGCGCTGTCAAATGTTGTTCTTAGTTCAGGCATAATTGATGCTAAAGAACGGTAGGCATTACTTAAGTGGTTTACGTAGAGTCGGTTATCCTTTACCGCTTTCTCGATAGCAGCAATATCTTCAGTGGCTAACGCGTCAGAGGTAATGGTTTCTGTTTGCTCTAGTTTGATGAAATAGTTTTTAGCCATCATTTTAACGGAGATGCTGTCTTGTCCGTCAATGTGCTCTTTCATTTTGATACTGAGATCACCATGCAGTTGCTGAAAGCTACGGGTGGATTGCTGGCGTTCCGTTTGTGCTAATAATTGGGTGCGATAGTTTTTCATCGCAATATAAGCTTCACGGAAATAGCGTTCTTCAAGTTCAATTAAGGCCTTCAGTTGGTCGCTTAGGGCTGTGTTATGCTGACTGGCGGCAATCAGTTGTTTAAGCGCATTCAGAAATGCCGAGTGTGCGTTGGTAAAAAGCGTTTCGTAGGCATCCATTCGTTCAGGATCGTGGGTGGTCAGAAAATCTTTGAAAATTTTATCAGCGGCTAACAATCTGACACTGGTTTGGTTTGATAGTGAAACAAGTGGAAGGGCATCCGCAGTGACATTTTGCAGTTGCTGGTGAATTCGACTCGTGCCGTCGAGCATCATCATGAGCGCACCTGCAAACAGAATTACCAAAAGTGCGAATCCAGTGTACATGCGTCGGATGACTGAGGTCTGTTTCGTTGTCTTCATACAATCCCTAAAAATGATTATGTAAGCGACAGCCGGGCTTACTAGACCACTCTAATACGAACTGGATTTTTTGATATTTTTCATCGCATAAAATGTGAACTGGAAAAATTATGCGGTGAAAAATACGTTTAAAATTAGGGCAATAATGACTCATTATGAAATAATGCGCTGAATTCATTTGGACTCAATATAGAAGATAATCAATACACACCTTGCAGACATGCATGACACACTCTCAATAAATGTCTACATAGGCTGACTTTTTGGTAAAAATGATTTAAAACGACGTTCAATATTGCCCTGATAGGGTAATTTGGGTATACAGAACCAAGTTTGATAACAAAAATGGAGCATGACATGGCTGAAGAAACAATTTTCAGTAAGATAATTCGCAAAGAAATCCCTGCTGATATTCTATACCAGGACGATTTAGTCACTGCATTTCGTGATATTAACCCTCGTGCACCAAGCCATATCTTAATCATTCCAAATAAACTGCTACCAACGGTGAATGATGTTGAAGCAGAGGATGAGATGATGATGGGGCGCCTGTTCACGGTTGCACGAAAGCTGGCTGAGAAGGAAGGCATTGCAGAAGATGGTTACCGTTTGATTGTGAATTGTAATCCTTATGGTGGTCAGGAAGTGTATCATATCCATATGCACTTATTAGGTGGCCGTCCATTGGGCCCTATGTTAGTAGGTTAAGCCTGATAGAGTATAAGTTCGTTGGCCTGCGTAGATTGTGGGACAATGAGGAACTTCAGTATCAGATTGAAGTCTGAGTAGCATGATCCTCCCATGAGTGGTATGGGATTCATGAGAACTCAGACTTTTTATTAAGGTAATTAACATAATGTTCAAACGTGCCGTCGTCGCGGTATTATCTTTGGGTTTGGCGGCCTGTGTTAATTTATCGGCGCAAAATCTATTTAGCCATTACAGTGCCGTGAACAGTGAGACCCATGATGCAATGCAGCAAGGCTTGTATCAACAAGCATTGGCAGCATTGCCTGATGCGCCTGCTGGCGACATATTGTATGGCATGGAAAAAGGGCGAATTAGTTTTGCTGCGAGCCAGTACCCCTTGAGCTTTGCTGCATTGCAGGGAGCGGATAAGGCAGTACAAGAACAGCAGCGTCAGGCGATGATTCAGATCTCTGAAGGGTTTAATCAGGCCGGCTCGCTGTTGACGAATGACAATATGATCACCTATCAGCCTGCCGATTATGAATTGGGATTTTTGCATCTGTATTTAGCATTGAATTATATCCAGCAGCATGATTTAGAAGGGGCGTTAGTCGAAGTTCGCCGGGCAAATCAAGTACAGGAAACGGCTAAAAAACAGCGCGAAACTGAGCTTGAACAAGTCGCTAAAGAAGCAAAGCGCAATGGTATTGATCAGAATATTGGTGCAGTGCTGGCCCGCTATCCGGATATTGCTGGTGGCTTAGGCAATATTCAAAATGGCTATCTGTTTTATTTATCAGGGATACTCTATGAGGCTGATGGTGACCTGAACAATGCCTATGTCGATTACAAACGTGCATTAGCCGTTGCACCTGATAATCGGTATGTTGCGCATACCGTTTTAAGATTGGCGACTCGATTGGGCATGAACGGTGATCTTACATCATTAACGGCTCGCTATGGGCATTATCAACCACCGGCTTTGGGTTCAGGGCGGGTCGTGATCTTCGATGAACAAGGGGTGGTAGAGGCCCGTGATGGCTGGCGTTTACCATTATGGCTTGCTGATCATCACGGTAACGGCGTGGTGTATAACTTGGCGCTGCCTTATTATCGCTCATCAGCGGCTCCAATATACTCGCCATTGCTACTGGGTCATCGGCCAGTGGCCGAAAGTACACTGAGCAATGTTAACGCCATGGCACAGTATAACTTGCAAGAAGAGTTACCGACCATGGCGGTGCGCCAGGCACTGCGGGTATTGACTAAAAATGAGATACGAAAAGCCGCAGCTAGAGAAGGAAATGATGTTGGTAATGTCTTGGCCAACATTTTTAACACTCTGACTGAACAACCTGATACGCGTAGTTGGGAAAGTCTGCCCGCAACGGTATCGCTAGGTGTGCAGGATCTATCAGCGGGCCAATATACGCTGTCATGGAATGGCCATCAGATTAACGTTAATGTGAAAGCAGGCCGGACTACCCTTGTGTGGGTGTCTCGGCAAGGAAGCCAGCTGACGGGCTGGTCAGTACTATTGGGAGGCAACTGATGAGAGTGCTCATTGTTTTGGGGCTAATACTTGGGCTATCGGCGTGTTCAACCACCACGTCAGGGATCAGCATAGAAAGCAGTAACCAAAATGTGGTGATTGGCAATACCAATCTGGCAAACCGATTGACAATTGATAAAGCGCAAGTGACCAGTGTCAATGGCTTACTGAAAGCCGCGGTGCCAGTGAGCAGTAAGATTGATTCCGATCTTAATCTTCAGTACCGCTTTTATTGGTATGATGCTCAAGGGTTGGAAGTGAGTGGCAGTGACAGTCCATGGCGCCAGTTTGTCATTCACGGAAAAGATACCATGACATTACAGGCGGTTGCGAGAAAGCCAGAGGCAACGCAATATCGGATTTACATCCGTAAAGCCAATTATTGATTTTGGGGTAAAGGTAAAAGAATGAAAAAAAGCATCATTGCGCTAATGGGCGTAGCAGCACTAATGGGTGGGTGTGCTCAGAAGGTGAGTTACGGTGACGCTCAAGAAGTGGAGACCACAACGATTGAGTTTGGCTCAACGGATCTGCAAAAAGTTGCGGAAGAGATGACCGACAGTATGTTGTCATCCGGTGCGGTTGCGCAACTTACCATCAATGGCAAGCGGCCAATTATTATGGTTGACGGCATCAAAAATAAAACCAGTGAACATATTGATACCGAGTCAATCACTGATTCTGTCAGTACACGTCTGCTTAATTCTGGAAAATTCCGCTTTGTTGATATGACGCGTGTTGAAGCCGTACGCAAACAGCTTAACTTTCAAAATAGCGATGAACTGGTGAATCAGAGTACTGCTATTCAGTTTGGTCGCATGGTCGGCGCACAGTATATGCTGTACGGTAATCTTGCGAGTATTGTGAAAACGGCTGGTGGCGATAAAGACGTATACTACAAGATGACAATGCGTTTAATAGATTTGGAAACAGGGCTGATTGAATGGGCCGATGAAACCGAAATCCGTAAGCAAGAATCAAAAAGCCTGCTTGGCTGGTAGTGTGATCAAATGATGGTTGGGCAGAAGATAGATAGGGGTTCGTTCGCGATCTGGTTTAACTCCGTATTACAGACTTCTTTGCCTGATCATCAACTCGTTAGTGCTGAGCCATTAACGGGCGGTTTAAGTAATCGATGTTGGCAGGTAACCCTGTTGCATACTCCTACCTTATGTCAATCAACCATGGTTTGGCGTCCACAGTCGAGATCAACTGAGGCCTTTGGCCTATCTCGTCAACAAGAGTTTATACTGCTCAGTTCTTTATCTACTCATTCATGCTGTCACGCTTCATTGGCTCCTCGGGCGGTTGCCTTGCTTGAGCAAGGTTTATTGGTTGAATGGGTCAGAGGTCATACAGCAGACGAGCATTATCCTACCGATAAATTACTTCAACTACAGGCCCATATTCATTCGTTGCCAGTCCCTGAGTGGCGATTGGATTGTCGCGAACGTGCGGCTCATTATTGGTTGGGCATTACCGAACACAATAAAGATGATGCATTGTGTGCGATTTACCATGCATTTCAGCATCGAACGCCAATCCTTTGGTTTGCGGATACCTGCTGCCATCACGATTTGGGGGGGTACAATATTATTCTACCCTCAGATCCCCTCACGGAGACGGACACCGATGAGTGGAGCGTTGGGCAAGCCAAGGTGATCGATTGGGAATATGCTGCCGCAGGCGATCCATCACTGGATTTGACTCTCACCATTGTGGCAAATGGATTGAATCGGGAATATGCCGTTAATCAGTATTGTCTGTGTTCAGGTGTGAATGATGAGCAGAGCATTGCACGTTGGCATCAAGCGGTAACTGCATGGCAGCCTTGGTGTGATTACCTAGCGATGCTGTGGTTTTATGTTGGTGCACAACTTTGGCCGGATCTTGATTATCAGTCTCAGGCTAATCAGCTTAAAGATAAGCTTCACTTGGATCTGCAAAGCGAGAATGCTTGAGTCCTGTACTCTCTCAATGTTGTCTATCCTTTAAACCAGTATGTTGCCGCCTTGGCAGGTGAAAAAGGGGAGGGGTGATACCATGGTGAGAAGAGTACTGTTTTGGTTGGTGTTGTCTGCGCCTCTCATATTGATAGCAGGTTGCACGACTCGACTGGCGTATAATCATTTTGATACTTGGTTAAACTACCGTATTTCAGACTATGTCAATCTAACCCGCCAGCAAGAGCGTGTCCTTGATAATGGGGTCGAGCGCGCGATAGAAACGCACCGTCAGCAAGAACTTCCTCGTATTCACCGTGTCGTTGACCGTCTTCAGGCTGATCTTCTTTTCCCTGTCACCTATGACCAAATGCGTGACTACTACTTTATTTTTACCGAATTGGGACAAAATACAGCGGCTGTATTGGCGAAGCCTTTAGCGGCCACATTATCGTTGCTCAATGATAGTCAGGTTTTAGAATTAACCCACAATATACAGCAGCGTTTTACAGAAATAGATAGGAAACGTAATGCATTGACGCTTGCTGAACAACGTGCACGACGTGCTAATCAATTGACCGATTTTACCCAGGATTGGGTAGGGTCGTTGACCGACAAGCAGGAAGCACTGCTTGAGGAACTGGCTGGTTATCAGGTGGGGATGGTGCCTATTTTTATTGCAATCCGCCAGCAGTTCTTCAGGGAGTGGCAGCAGATGATGGTTCAGCGGAGCAGGCCTGAGTTTAGTGCACAGTTTACTCGGTTGATGCGACAGATGGTGGGATTGGAAAGTCCCAACTATCAAAGTGACATTAATTTTTACCTTAACCGTCGTTTTGAATTGATGCGGCGCTTAAACCATACCCTCAGTGATGTTCAGCGCGCTCACTTAAACCGCAAGTTGATAAACATCAGAAAAGATGTCGCTGTATTGATTAATCAGTAGTACATGCGAAGTATCGAGACCATTTTGCCATCGGCTGAAAGAGAGTGCTTTTTCAAGTTTGGGTCAACAACGGGAATGAAAAGTGTTAGATTAACGTCGATAGAGTGTTGCCATTTGGTAATGTTTTATAAGTGGTAAATCACAAAATTGGCCTGCAATAGGCCTGTAGCCGTTAAGGCTTTCATGAAACAACAGACAGGACGTTCACAATGATTATTTATTTACATGGCTATGATGCAACCAGCGCAGGTAATCACGAAAAAGTATTGCAGCTGCAGTTTATTGATGATGTAAAAGTGGTCACTTACAGTACTCAGCATCCCAAACATGATATGGCACACTTACTAAAAGAAGTCAGCATCTTGGTGACTGAATATGGTGCTGCAGATACGCTTATCTGTGGTGTTGGTTTAGGTGGATATTGGGCTGAGCGTATTGGTTTTTTATGTGGGATTAAGCAGGCTCTGTTTAACCCTAATCTGCATCCTGAAGTGAACATGGAAGGGAAGATAGACCGACCAGAAGAATATGCAGATATTGCGACTAAGTGTGTGACAGACTATCGGACGAAGAACCAAGGTTGCTGTCTGGTTTTTTTGTCGACCCATGATGAAACAATGGATAATCGTGCTTCTGAAACAGAGCTATCTCCCTATTATGATGTGGTATGGGATGACAAGGAAAGCCATAAATTTAAGAAGATTTCTCAGCACCTGCAAGCGCTGAAGGCTTTTAAGGTTTAACTTGGTGAGACTGTGCAATCGTATGTACATTGTTGAATTAGTATCGTTAAGTGTACTGGTCCGATACATATGGCCTGATGGCATCGTAGTTAACCATGCGTCTTAACTAAAACCACAATCCGTTCTATGCGCTAGAGCAATTTTTATGGTTTTTTTTGAATATATGTCATTTTTTTTGCGATATATACTTTTAACTATTGCTGAATTATTAGATAATCGTCACACAAAAGAGGAGCGGAGGATGATACCTATCGCTCCCTGTCGATGAGTCAGTATGATAATAAACGCGGTAGTTAAGCTGCGATAACGACCCAGCGACGGTAAAAATAAGAACTAGTGATACCTACCTCCAACCTACAGCCGACGATGTAAGATTCGTTTGCACAATATCAATAGCACAATGCCTTTGTGTGCCCACAAAGCATGCTTTCTCGTGAGTCCCTACCACCGTTTATTCATTGATGGTTTGGCAAAGGTTCACCGCGATGAGACACAGGGTTCTGTGCTATTGGTATTTAGTCAGTTAGCCAGCGCATTAGCTTCTTCATTTTAGGGATGAAACGTGGATGTAAGGTTATGAGCAAAAAAATTATACAAAATAAGAGGAAGATATTGTGATGCGAATTATCGTAGTTGGCGGCGGCGCCGGCGGTTTGGAGCTTGCCACTAAGCTTGGCCGTACACTTGGCCGTAAAGGACGAGCTAAAGTTACATTGGTTGACCGTCGAGGCAGTCACCTGTGGAAACCATTGCTGCATGAGGTTGCGACCGGATCAATGGATGCAGGGGTTGATGCCCTGAGTTACCGCGCCCACGCTAAAAACCATCATTTCGATTTCCAAATGGGGAGTTTCCAAGGTATTGATCGTGAACGTAAGGTGATCACCTTGGCTCCGTTATACGACAAGCATGACGAACTGCTGATGCCGGAACGAGAGTTGGAATACGATATATTGGTTATGGCGATTGGCTCAACGTCTAACGATTTCAATACCCCAGGTGTAGCCGAGCATTGTATTTTCCTTGATAGCCCTGAGCAGGCGCACCGTTTCCGTACTGAAATGAACAACCAGTTTCTGAAACTGCATGCTAACAAAGCGTTAAAAACGGTCGATATTGCGATTGTTGGTGCTGGTGCAACTGGTGTTGAGCTTTCTGCAGAGCTGCACAATGCCGTCAAAGAATTACGTAATTATGGTTTTGGTGATCTAGACAGTTCTCGTTTGAACGTTAACCTGATTGAGGCTGGTGATCGTATTCTTCCTGCATTACCACCACGTATTTCTGCTTCGGCACATAGTGAACTGACTAAACTGGGTGTTAATGTGCGTACGGGCACCATGGTGACTAACGCAGATAGCACTGGCTTAACAACCAAAGAGGGTGAACATATTCCTGCTCAGATCATGGTGTGGGCCGCTGGAATTAAGGCGCCTGACTTTATGAAAGATATCGCAGGTCTTGAAACCAACCGCATTAATCAGTTGGTCGTGAAGCCAACATTGCAGACAACACGCGATGATAACATTTACGTGATCGGTGATTTGGCGTCATGCACTCAGGAAGATGGTAGCTTTGTGCCACCACGTGCACAAGCAGCGCATCAGATGGCAAGCCGTTGCTTCTCGAATATCGTGGCTAAATTGAATGACCGTGATCAGAAACCCTATGTGTATACAGACCATGGTTCATTGGTTTCACTGAGCCGTTTCTCTACCGTTGGTAGCCTGATGGGGAACCTGAGTAAAGGGTCGATGATGATTGAAGGGCGTATTGCACGTATCGTTTATATCTCATTGTATAGAATGCATTTAGTTGCACTACATGGTGTGGTTAAAACTGGCTTGATGATGCTAGTTAGTCGTATTAACCGCGTATTGCGTCCAAACCTAAAACTACATTAATACGTTTCGTTTTGGTGGAATACACGCCAGTGTAAGTCTGTGCTAGATAAATGCAAAAAACCGCCTCAACGGCGGTTTTTTTATGCGTGCGATAAGACAATCAATTAATTTTAAAGAGTTCAACATCGAAGATCAGTACTGAACCCGGTGGGATAGAGCCTACCCCGCGGTTACCGTAGGCTAACTCTGCCGGAATAAAGAAACGGACTTTTTCACCTTCAACCATTAATTGCAGCCCTTCCGTCCAGCCCTTGATCACTTGGTTCAGGCCAAATTGGATGGTTTCGCCACGGTCGACTGAACTGTCAAACACTTTTCCATTCATCAGTGTGCCGTGGTAGTGCACGGTTACTTTGTCAGATGCTTTCGGGTGAACGCTGCCTGTTCCTTCTTGTAGTACAAGATACTGTAGCCCAGATGCGGTGGTTTTTACCCCTTCCTTCGTGGCGTTTTCCGCCAGAAATGTTTCACCTATCTTGATATTCTCTGTCGCGGCTTGCTTACCGCTGTATGAACGTTGCATAAAGAAAATGACGAGGCCAATGATGGCAATAGTCAGAATAATTTTAAACACAGTAAATCCTTATATGGACGAGAGAACAAACCGAATAATCGGTTTCTGGCTGGCTCCATACTAGCAGAGCCCTTAACCACAGAAAAGTACGGAACAGGCAAGGTAAGGAGGGGATAACAAAATGAAATCATAATCAGAAATGAAAAAGGCCGCTTTATTGGCGACCTTTATTAAAACGCCCCCACTTGTTACCTCTAGACGCAGGATTTGAGTGATGCTTTATGGGCAAAAATATGGGGATTAGCTTGGGTACCTATCACTTATTTACAATTGATCGGGTTAGAGATCGTGGGCTGACTATTTTCTTTGTCAGCTTTTTCATAGGTAATGTAGCAACGGTCATGTAATAAGTGATGTCCTGTTACCTGACCACCCGACGTTTCTACAACGACGTTATTTGAAAATGTGATTACCATCTTTTGATGTTTTACAGAATAAAATGCCACAAAATCATCATCAGAGTGGCTATTATTTACCGCGATACCATTCACTAAATGTGCAATAGTCACACCATCATCGCTTGGGTAACCATACTCAAATAAGCAAAATGTATCGTCGCATCCAGGAATACCTAAATCTGTATTTTCACAGTCTTTACTGGCTACAGCAGCGTCACAGACTCGATCTTTATTTTCGAGACCAAGGAGTGCTAATTTGCCATATGTAGAATCTATAGCTGAGTGTATAGCGCCTTTCATGCCATTTAATGCGGCATATTTAGCATCACTTTGTAAATTCATAAATCTTGGCGCTGCCACTACCGCCAAAATACCTAATATAACAATCACAATGACTAATTCAATTAGCGTAAACCCTTGCTGTCTCTTCATAAGTATCACATGCAGATGTTAAATAAGGGGGGCATTATACGCCTTGTGCATAAGTAGGATAGTTGTTAGATCTTAATTTTTACTGAATACATGGAATCTTTTGTGAACAATGTAGCTAGCATTTTCGCGAACACGGGAATTAGCGCGTTTTTTGTTGTCTGTGTCGAAAATAAGCCGCAGATATATCAGCGGCTTTGTCTTATTGGATTTGTTTTACGGGTTAAAGGGAAACCATAACACAGATATGTTGGATTAGCCTTGCTTGCCTGCTTTGGCATTGAGGATCACGTCATTCTCAATGTCCTGACGGTAAGCTTTATAGGCGAGGGTCAGTTCTTCGGCTTTAGCATTGAATTTAGCATTACCGATCAGGTTATACATTTCGTACGGGTCGTTGGCGATATCGAACAGGTACTTGTTATTGCCTGCACGGTCAACAATCAGCTTATAATCACCCACACGCACAGCGTATTCATTGATTGGATCATCCTGGTATGGCATGTCAATTGTCCAGATCATTGGTTTATCACGCTCAACTGATTTTCCAGCGAAAGTACCAGTAAACGACGTGCCGTCAATTGGACGATCAGTAGGTAGATCAAATCCAATGATTTCGCTTAGGGTTGGCACAATATCAAGGCCGTAAATAGGTTCATGAGACTGGGTGCTAGCACTAATTGTCTGGTTGAATTTCATGACCATCGGGACGCGGATCCCACCTTCAAATAGGTTATCTTTACGACCGCGTAAGCCTCCGGTTTCACCCGCCATATTCAGTTCCCATGGCTTGCGAGCCTCTCGGGTGACTGGCCCATTGTCTGATGAGAACAAGATGATGGTGTTGTCGTATTCACCCATTGCTTTTAGCTTATCAATGATACGACCCATTTGGGCATCCATATAAGTGATGTTGGCGTAGTATTCGCCTTGGCCGCGGTAGGGTTGGCCTTTCCAGTCCCAGTGATACAGATCCGGATTTTGCTTGGCGAAAGCCGTGATATGTTCATTGTACATATCGAGGTATCGCTGAGGTGATGCAATCGGAGTATGTACTTCAGAGAATGGAACATATAGGAAAAATGGTTTATCGCTCTGTTGCGCAGTGAGCCAGTCGATCGCTTCGTTTGCAACTAACTCGCCCGCAAAGACATCGGTTTCACCCACCGGTTTGCCGTTTCGCCAGAAATTATCGGGGTAAATTTTGCCGTGACGTAAGCTTCCATCTGCTTTTTTAGCCTCAGTTTTGGCATTTTTCGGCCAGCCCGATGGCATAACAAAGGTGTGATCAAACCCCATATCAGACGCTTGTGGGTGGTCTTTCATATGGGCGCCACCATTAAGGTGCAGCTTACCCGTGATCGCCGTATTGTAACCTTCCCCTTGAAGCATGTGGGCCAGTGTGACTTCACCCAAACCGAGATGCACGTTTTGGCTATCAGGGATCCATGAACGGATACCAGTACGATATGGAGTACGGCCTGTCAGCATGCCAGCACGTGATGGCGAACACAGTGGTGCAGGTGCGTAGTATTGGGTGTATTTGATCCCCTCAGCAGCAAGTTGATCGAGGTGTGGTGTTTTGACGATGGGATGGCCATAGGTCGCGGTATCACCGTAACCTAAATCATCGGTATAGAAAATAACGACGTTTGGTTTATCAGCGGTCGGTGTGACAGAGGCCGTAGCGGCTACAGGTGTTGAAATGACAGCGAGTGCAATCGCGCTGGCAAGTACTGATTTATTCATATTTTAATCCTTAAAATGCGTAACCGACCATGCTGTTTAGATGGTCATTGTGAGCTTCCCTATCGTGAATAGGAGCAAAATATCGCGAGATGAGATTACTTAGAAAGGTTGTTTGGAAGCGCGCTAATGATAGTTAACGTAGTAATGAGGGGTGTGATAGCTGCCACAAAAAATGCGTGTTTAGCTATTATCTGTTTTTTTTATCAAAAATTGTTGCTGGGAATGAGACTGGACACGTTAAAGCCAACAATCCCCAATTATGCATTGTTGTAGACGATGGTGAGTCCGGCGATCAGCGCATTCACCCGCTGGGCGGTCAGCAGATGCAGATCATGATGTGTGGCTGACTGGCAAATGAAGTGAATGGCCTGATTAACGCTCGAGAGCGAGATGGCGTCTGCGGTGAGGGGAGAGCTACCGCATAGCTCAGTAAAGGCTTTGGTATTACCATCGGCGTCATGGTATTCGTGCCATTCGTTCTGCCACCACCCTAGTTTTCGGTTTTGTGAATGCTCAGCTGGTGGGTGGGTTTCACCCACGACATAGAGTAAGGCGGTTTGATGCTGTTTTACGTCATCGGCAAACTGGGTGATGCAAGCCCCGCGCAAGAAAACCTCATGACTAAGGCAGTGCACGCTGTTGGGCCCGCCATGACCAAGCTGTTTCAGGACCGCAAAATGCGTATGGGCGGTGAGCACGGGCAGAGCGTGGCTCATGCTTTTACTTCCCAGTGTTCCTTCGCCGAAATCACAGCGGTCAAACTGGGGACGGGATAAGAAATACTGTTCACGATGGTGGGCGAGTTCAATGGCTGTGGCTACATCGGCAATTGGCGGTATTGGGGCATCGAAACCTGGTTGATAGCGCCCTTCAGTTGAGAGTGAAAGTGGCACTAAGCTGCTGCTTATATGTAGGATTTTGTTACTGTTCATATCCGTACTGATCAGCATCCAAAGCCGATTATTACGGCCTTTATAAGGCAGGGTAAACGCACTGGTCGCGATGTGGTGAGCCAGTGGTTGCTGCCACATTTCCATTAAAGCCAATTGATGTAGCTGCTGACAGGCCCGATCAAATGGGGTACCGGTAGAACGCGCCCACTGAATAAGTGATATCGGTGCGTCGCTGATTGGGTTCGCGAGAATGTCTTGCAGTCGGTCAACGGTATTAGCTTGGGCTTTATGAACTGGATAGCGAGCAGAGAAAGTTCGACTGCACAGTTTGCATTGGTAGCGGATCTGTTGAGTACTGCTTGCCCCAAAGCGCTTGAAGCTTGTTTGTCCACAAGCAGGGCAGAAGCGACCCGTGAGCTGACTGAGTTGGGTTTGCCAATGCTGCCAGATCTGATGATAGCTATTGTTATCCAGCATTGGTGGTGTGGCCCCGCAGCGACGACAATACATGGCAAGAAAGCCAAGGGCACGGATATTGTATTCGTAGTCAGGAGAGTGAGAGACACCGAGATTGGTACAGAGTCGGCTTTTACAAACGTTTAAGTCAAGCATTCAACAGTAAATCGGAACTACAAGATAATTAGCCAATAGTATTGGGTTGTTTTACCTGCTGCAAATGATGATGCGTAACCATAGCTATACGTCACATTATCGCTATTCCACATGTTACTGTGGGTTATGTAATATCCGACGGGATCAACGAAAACAACAGGCCGTTGACGGGTTTGTTTTCCATCATGATCCGGTTGCGGGCAGTACATTCAAACTGGGCTCGACAGGCGAGAGCGGTACGCTGGCTGGCGAGGTTGCCGAGATGGGTAACAATTTCTAGTCGGGTCAGGCCGACGGTAGCAAATGCGAACTCAGTAAGAGCTAAGCAGGATTCGGTCGCAAAACCGCGTCGCTGAGCATCTTCTTTGATCCAATAGCCTAATTCTGCGGAATTGCTCTGGGAGGAGATATTGCTTATTGAAAGGCTGCCGAGAAAGTCATCGCTCTGGCGGTCAAAAATCGCAAACTCATAACTGATGTCATACAGCCAGTTTTGTAGGCTGGCATGGATCCACTCATGGGCTTCTTCTTGGCTGTAGTTTTCGGTACACCAAGTTAACCACGGCTTGAGGCTGGTCTGTGAATGGAGAATAGCATCATATAACGCTAGCACATCAGCATTTTTAAATGGACGGAGTAGAAGCCGTTCAGTGAGAAGTTCGTAGTCTGTTTTCATCCGTGATAATGGATAGTCTTTAGATGGTTGACTCTACCAGCATAAGTGACTGGTGGTTGAATGCAATATTTTATCGTAACGTTATCTCAATACGTGAAATAAAACGTGTGCGCAGGGGAAAGAAAATGGGCTGCAATTATTTGCAGCCCATTTTATTCATAATACGACACTGAGTTGCCGAGGTTAACCACCAATGCGACGGATTTGGATTACCATGCCCATAAGAGGATGGTCAAGATAGTGGGTTTCACTACTGCGCATTTTTCGCTGCTGATTGAAGCGATAAGATTTAAGAAACTCTTCGACGTCAACTTTCTTTTTTACTTCCTGTAAATGGCCCACTTGTACATTGCTCTCCGTGACCAAAGGATTGATACCCGTGTCAATAGGCTCTGCCCCAACGATAATCTCACGTCTGTCTGGTTCGCGAAGATCAAATGTGGCGTCGGTAAACAGATAATGCTGAACATAAACCTTCATGGTACCGTCCAGTTCATACAGTGGAGAACTTGGCGATATTGCGCCAGTATCGGTAACGGCTCCAGTATTGGTATCGTTAGCCGATGGGTTATCTGTCGTGATGGTCATGCCTGTATCGGTATGTGTTTCAGTACCGGCAAGGGGCATGCTGGATCTGGATGTGCCATCTGGCAGATATTGGGCCGAGAAGTCTTTACCTGCAGTGATATGGATAGTCGGTGCTGCTGCACGGCTAAGATCACCCTGACGCCAGCCAAAATGGGCGAGAGGGGTAAAGCCTGCGTGCTGCTTTAGCTTGTCATATTGCGGGTTTAATTGAAATTGTGATGGTGACATCGGTCGGATCCCGCGCGCTTTTAGCTGGGCGGTATCGCCAAAATCAATGGTGCCAGTGAGATCGATAGGCGTAAGTTGATCTGGCCACGACTCATTTACCTGTTCAGGTGCGATATTGCGTTTGAACAGGAGTACCTCGATGTCAAATTGTCGCGCTGCCAGGCTTGGCCAACTAACGGCGATAAGCAGCAAATAAATCAGTTTTTTCAAGATAATACTCCGCACTTAAGTGCCCTCTATTATAGAGTGTTTTCAGCCAACTTTGTTAAAAGTCCGTCAACATACTTAATTCTGTCTTTTCTGTCACTCATTGGTGCCAGTACTTTTAGCTTAGTTGGGCCCTCCATCCTAAAATGTTGTGGTTGTGATTGCAGTAAACCAACCAAAAATCCGGGATCAATCGCAGCATTTTGATTGAACTCGATGAAGCCGCCTTTTTCGCCCGCCTCAATTTTACGAATACCGATACCCGCCGCTTTGAGTTTAATATGGTTGAGGGTGAGTAAGTTGGTGGTCGCTTCTGGCAATAAACCAAAACGATCAATCAGTTCAACTTTCAGCTCGTTAAGCATTGTTTCGCTGTCGGCGCTGGCAATGCGCTTATACAGTGAAAGACGCGTATTGATATCAGGGATAAAATCGTCAGGCAGCAAGGCTGGCAAGCGAAGTTCTACTTCGGTTTGTTGGCGTAGCAAGTCATCCAGTGATGGCTCTCTTCCTTCTTTTAGAGCATCAATGGCCTGTTCAAGCATTTCCATGAACAGGGTAAAGCCGACAGATTGGATTTGACCACTTTGTTCATCCCCCAGCAGCTCACCGGCACCACGGATTTCAAGATCGTGGGTGGCCAAGGTAAAGCCTGCGCCTAAATCTTCCAGCGATGAAATCGCATCAAGGCGCTTAATGGCGTCTTTGGTCATCCGCTTTGGATGTGGTGTTAGCAAATAGGCGTATGCCTGATGATGAGAACGACCAACCCGACCTCGTAGCTGGTGAAGCTGAGCTAACCCCAGATGATCGGCGCGGTTAATGACAATTGTGTTGGCGGTAGGTACGTCGATACCCGTTTCAATGATGGTGGTACACACGAGCAGGTTAAAACGCTGATGATAGAAATCACTCATGATCCGCTCAAGTTCACGTTCCGGCATCTGCCCATGGGCGACAGTGATACGGGCTTCTGGGATCAGCGTTGCCAAGTCCTCGGCCATTTTCTCTATCGATTCCACTTCGTTATGAAGGAAGTAAACCTGTCCACCCCGCATGATTTCCCGCAGTACTGATTCACGGATCAGTGCATCATCGCTTTCACGCACAAAAGTCTTAATCGCCAGACGCCGTGCGGGCGGGGTAGCAATAATCGATAGATCCCGCATCCCACTCATCGCCATGTTCAAGGTGCGCGGAATAGGGGTGGCGGTCAGCGTTAGAATGTCGACATCCGCTCTGATCGCTTTGATCTTTTCTTTCTGGCGTACCCCGAAGCGGTGCTCTTCATCCACAATAAGCAAGCCAAGATCATGGTAATCAACGGCGGCGTTCAGCAGTTTGTGGGTGCCGATCAGAATATCAATTTTTCCCTCGGACATATCGGCGAGGATCTGCTTCTGCTCTTTGGCTGTCTTGAAGCGTGAGAGTACTTCGACCCGGATTGGTGTGTTAGCAAAACGGTCACGGAAGTTTTCAAAGTGCTGCTGGGCCAGCAAGGTCGTAGGCACCAATACTGTGACTTGCTTACTGTTATCGACAGCGACAAAAGCGGCGCGCATTGCTACTTCGGTTTTACCAAATCCGACATCACCACAGACTAGGCGATCCATGGCTTTCGCTTGGCACATATCAGACAGAACGGCATTAATCGTTAAGGCTTGATCATGGGTCTCTTCAAACGGGAAGCCCGTACAGAAATCGGCATACGCTTCACGATCAAGGTTGAATTTAAACCCGGGCTTCATTTCTCGTTTGGCGTAAACATCGAGCAATTCGGCCGCAACATCGCGGACTTTCTCTGCGGCTTTCTTGCGTGCTTTAGCCCATGTTTCACCGCCAAGTTTATGCAGTTGCACGGACTCTTCTGCTCCCCCTGAATAGCGGCTGATCAGGTGCAGTGATGCGACTGGCACATAGAGTTTGGCGCCGCCTTGGTACTCAAGAGTGACATATTCAGTTTTTAAACCACCGGCTTCAAGGGTTTGCAGCCCTTGGTAGCGACCAATTCCGTGGTCAATATGGACAACAGGTTGACCCACCTGAAGTTCAGCCAAGTTGCGGATAATGGTGTCCGCATTGATGGTTTTTTTATCATCACGGCGACGACGTTGTACAACACGCTCACCCAATAAATCACTTTCGCAGATCAGGGCGATAGCCGGATCGTCAAGGACAAAGCCTTGCTCTGCAGCACCAATGATCAGGCTGAACTTGCTCGGCGCGGTTAAAGCCTCAGTGAGTGAATGACAGACTTGAGGGCGTAATTTGATACCAACCAATAAATCAAGCAGTGCCTCTCGGCGTCCTTCTGATGCCACAGAGAAGACAATTTTACCCGTAAAGTTTTCAGTAAAACGACGTAACTCGGCGAGAGGCTCCTTTAGTTGGTGATTGATGGTCAGGGCTGGCACCGCGCTGAGTGGCGGATTGAATCGGCCTGCTTTTTCCGGTTCGCTGTCTTGGCGGATCCGAACTTGCGGCAGCTGCTTAAAGTGGCTGAACATTTCATCTTTGGCCAGCCAGAGTTCTTTGGGTTCAAGCAAAGGACGCAGGGGATCAACCCGTCTTTGGTCAAAGCGGTAATCAGCATCATTAAGGAACTGATCTACCGCAGGTTCGAGCTGACCGATGGTGAGCAGTAAGCTGTTATCTGGCAGGTAATCAAACAGGGTTTCGGTGGTATCGAAAAACAGTGGCTGCCAATATTCGATACCCGCAGGCCAAGTACGCTTACTGACTTGCTGATAAATTGATTCAGGTTCGCGACGGGCTTCGAACCGCTCTCGCCAACGCATTCGAAAGTTTTCAATGGCCAATTCGTCGGTTGGAAACTCATGGGCAGGTAGCAGGCGAATTTGCTTAATTTCACCGGTTGAGCGCTGATTTTCAGGGTCAAACTGGCGAATAGAGTCGACTTCATCATCAAAAAAGTCGATACGGTAGGGCTGATGGCTACCCATCGGGAACAGATCTAGCAGCGATCCTCGGCTGGCATATTCACCGTGCTCCATCACCTGATCAACATGGCGGTAGCCTGAGACTTCGAGCTGTAACCGGAGTTTGTCGAGTGACAGATGATCGCCTTTGCTGACCAGTAGCGCATGCTGATGAATATAAGCGCGTGGTGTCAGGCGTTGCAGTAGCGTGCTAATGGGCACGAGTACTACCCCGTCTTTTTGCTGAGGTAGGGTATATAGTCGAGCTAAACGCTCAGAAATAATGTCTTGGTGCGGTGAAAAATTATCATATGGCAGGGTTTCCCAGTCGGGGAAAACACTGACATCTTGGGGAGTAAACTGACTGATTTCAGGTTGCAGGCGTAGTGCCGTCTGCGTATCTGGTACCACGGCCAGTAATGGACCGTTATGGGCTTGTGCCAGTTCGGCGATAGAAAGGGCCAAGGCGGCCCCCGAAATATTACCGATAAAACGGCTGTCTCCTTGCTTGTCAGGCAAAGGAAGAGAGAGGATAGAGTGTGCTTTCATGGTTCTACCGGTCATCTGATCGCTGTTGGGCGCGTTGGCGCAATATTTTTTGTTGGAAGTAAAGTGCTGCTCGGATCAGTAGATCCTGATCATCATCCAGTAAGCGGATATATTTCAACGTGATTTCAAATTTTTCGTCTTGCTCGATACAACTGCTGACTTCTGCATAGGCGTAGACAGCTGCGGCAGGGTTATCAATAAAGAGCTTGAGGCGAACCCGGGTGCCGTTGGCAAGCGGTTGAGCGGCAAGATAGGATAAACGGCTCGCGCCGAAGCTATGGGTAATGAAGCGTAGTGATGCATCATCTTGCTGGGAAAGCACATAAGAGAGCAGCAGGTTAATTTTACTGTTCTGCGCGGTCAGGTATTGCATCAACCCTTTATGCTCATCCTTATTAAACTGAGACAGTGAGCGCTCTAGCCCTTCGTCAAGACCACTGCATTCACTGGCTATGCGAAACAACGGCGGAATTTCTTGCTGGAAGGCCATCATGTTAGGCACGGGCTCAGATGGCTGAAGTGGCTCCACATTGATGGTCAACCCGGCATGGACTGAAAAATACTCGTCCTGGTTCATCTCGCACTCGCAATAAATTAACTATCCTACGATTATCACTTAGCTATCGTCTGGGGGCAAGTCAGCGACAGTAATAGTGGCTATTTTACTCTCTGTTTTCACATTACTTTTACCATTGCTACATGGTAAAAGTAGACGGTAAGAGGTATGCTTGCGGGCAGTATTTATCAGGATGGTTGCTTCTTTTTCTATGTTTCATCCCGTCTCTTTTTTTATTGGTTTGCGCTATCTGCGTGGACGTTCAGGTGATCGGTTTAGCCGATTTGTCTCCTATATGTCAACAGCGGGTATCACGATTGGTGTCATGGCGCTGATAACCGTACTGTCTGTTATGAATGGTTTTGAGGAGCAGCTTAAAGAGCGAATTCTGGGGGTGATGCCACAGGCTGTGGTGTCCGGACCTGATGGTCATCTTCCATGGACCAAACAGCCCCCACCGTTTTTAAAAAGTCTTCCCCATGTTGATATGGTAACGCCAGTCACGCGTGGTGAAGCAATATTACAAAGTGCTAATTCACTGGCTGCAGGGATGCTGTTGGGTATTGACCCGAATAAATTCGAACCGGTTAAGTATTATATTAATCAGGGGGATTTATCGGACTTGCAGCCGGGGAGTTACCGTATCTTATTGGGGCAGGGATTAGCTAATCAGCTGGGGGTTAAGATCGGAGACAAAGTCCGATTAATGGTCACTAGTGCCAGTCAATATACTCCGCTTGGGCGTATTCCTAGCCAACGGAACTTCGAAGTGGCGGGTCTGTATAATACGGGCTCAGATGTCGATAACCAGTTGATGTTAACCAATATTGAGGATGCAGGACGGTTATTACGCCTGAAGAAAGGCGTAATAACCGGTTGGCGATTGTACGTTGATGACCCGTTTGTTGTACCCGAATTGTCGCGCATTGCATTGCCTGATGGATTGGTATGGTCTGACTGGCGCGAGCAGCGCGGAGAGCTATTCCAAGCCGTTAAGATGGAAAAGAATATGATGGGACTCATGCTCGGTTTGATCATCGGAGTCGCTGCATTCAATATCATTTCAGCATTGATTATGGTGGTGATGGAGAAACAGGCAGAGGTGGCTATTTTGAAAACTCAGGGTATGACCAGCCGTCAGGTTTTATTGGTCTTCATGGTGCAAGGGGCGAGCAGTGGTGTGATTGGCGCGATTATAGGAGGCCTGTTAGGCATGCTCTTGGCGGTTAATATAAACAGCCTACTCGCTGTACTCGGGGTTGATTTAATTATGGTTGGTGGCGCATTACCTGTGGTTGTAGAGCCGCTACAAGTTCTTATTGTTATCGCTGGTGCCATTTTGTTGAGTTTACTAGCAACTGTATTTCCATCATATCGGGCGGCATCGGTTCGTCCTGCTGAGGCACTGCGTTATGAATAATTCGTTATTAGTTTGTCAGGGACTGCGTAAGATTTATCGCGAGTCCCAATTAGAAACTGAAGTCCTGAAAGGGGTTGGGTTTAGTTTGAATGCTGGCGAGCTGATGGCGATTATCGGCTCATCGGGTTCGGGGAAAAGTACCTTGCTGCATCTTTTAGGGGCGCTGGATACGCCAACTGAAGGGGATGTGTTTTTTAAAGGCCAGAAGCTAAATGCAATGAGTGCTAATAAACAGGCTAAATTGCGTAATCAGGAAATTGGCTTTGTTTATCAATTTCATCACTTGTTGGCTGACTTTACCGCCGTGGAAAACGTTGCGATGCCACTATTGATCGGTGGATTATCGGCCAAGAAAGCTCGGGCTCAGGCACAAAGCATGCTTGAATTGGTAGGGCTATCACACCGCCTTGAACACCGCCCTTCCGAGCTCAGTGGCGGCGAGCGTCAGCGGGTTGCCATCGCTCGGGCTTTAGTCAACCGTCCTGCATTGGTTTTAGCGGATGAGCCAACGGGGAATCTTGATCATAAGACGGCTGTGGAAATTTATGATTTGATGCGTAAACTGAATCGTGAATCGGGTACTGCTTTTTTGGTTGTAACCCATGATACAGAGCTTGCGTCAAAACTTGACCACTGCATGCACATGCAAGATGGCGAATTGGTTAAGGTCGAGGTGGCGTAATGTTCCGACCGATTTCTCTTTATATCGGTAGCCGATTTAGCCGAGCTAAGCAGCGTAACCGGATGGTGTCATTTATTTCAATGTCATCAACCCTAGGGATAGCGGTGGGAGTCGCGGTGATCATTATCGGGTTATCAGCGATGAATGGTTTTGAACGCGAGCTGAAAAATCGTGTGTTGTCGGTGATTCCTCATGGAGAACTGGAAGCAGTGAAACCGCCGTTTGTTGATTGGCAACCGGTGCTGAAGATTGTGGAGCAGCATCCTCGAGTCACCGCTGCTGCACCGTATATAAAATTCACCGCTTTGCTGGAAAAAAACAATAGCTTGAAAGCGGTTGAAGTACGAGGTGTAAACCCTGAGCAGCAGCGTAAAGTCAGTGCGTTACCTAACTTTGTTAAAGATGGTGCATGGGACCGATTTGAGGCCGGTAAGCAAGAGGTCATATTGGGGCAGGGCGTGGCCGACAAGTTGGGTATTGGGGTTGGGGATTGGATCACCGCAATGATTCCCAACCCGGACTCAAGTGACAAGCTTAAGGCGCCACACCGGATCCGTCTGCAAGTGGCTGGGCTATTGGCGCTAGCTGGTCAGATTGACCATAATCTTGCCCTTGTGCCATTGGCGGATGCACAGCGATATCTTTCAATGGGCGAGGGGATCACAGGGATTGAGCTGAACGTTGATAATGTACTGGATGCTCAACATATTGTGCGAGAGGTCGGTTATACCTTGCCTGTCACGGTGTACCTGAAAAGCTGGAATCAAAAATACGGTTATTTGTATCGGGATATTCAGATGGTACGCACGATCATGTATCTGGTGATGGTATTGGTGATCGGGGTGGCGAGTTTCAATATTGTCTCCACCTTGATGATGGCGGTAAAAGATCGTGCCGCCGATATTGCAATTTTGCGAACAATGGGTGCTTCAGATAGGCTTATTCGCTCAATATTCGTTTGGCATGGTGTGATGTCAGGGCTGGTTGGCAGCTTGATTGGCTCAGTTTTAGGGGCGCTGGTCGCGGTTAATTTGACAGGGCTTATTACTTGGTTGGAGTCCATTATTGGCCATCAGTTTTTGTCAGGGGATATCTATTTTGTCGATTTTCTTCCGACAGAACTGGTCTTTCATGATGTGATACTGGTGACGGTTACTGCGGTAATGCTGAGTTTCTTGGCAACGTGGTATCCCGCTAAACGTGCCAGTGCGTTGCAACCAGCTGCGGTATTGAGTGCAAAGTAAGTAGTCAGTGGAATGTGATATCCCTTTAAAGTATTTTACTGACGATCACCATTGTTACGGTTGGTGATGCAGTATCGCTATCAGATGGCACTAAAAAACCTCGCATTTGCGAGGTTTTTTGTTTTTAGTCGTGCGGTGGCTGATATTGCGAGATCAGCGCAGCATTCGAAATTTACGCTTTTGCCAGCTGCGTACTACGGAATAGCGCCATAGCCCGCGAATGCCAAAATAACCAATCACAGCACAAGTGATCCCAGTCACCATGCAACCAAGCAGGAATGGAGGACCAATTTGATTCATTTGATGGAGCAGAAACTCCCACGAGAGTTCGAAATGAAACTGCTGATGCGGACTGTTCAGCATCCATGCCCCAAGCTTATAAGCCCCGTAAAACAGTACTGGCATCGTAATGGGGTTACTGATCCAAACCAAGCAGACCGACAACGGCAAATTCACACCAAACAAAATCGCCAATCCTGCTGCCATGATCATCTGGCTGGGAAGGGGAACGAAGGCCATAAACAACCCCACGGCAAAAGCCCCAGATGCCGAACGGCGGTTCAGGCACCACAGGTTAGGGTTATAAAGCACATTGCCAAAAATTTTCAGCGCTTTCTGACGCTTGATAACGTCATGGCTGGGCATAAATCGTTTAATTACGTGTCTAGGCATTGTAATTCTTATTTCTTCAGGCTGGTCTGAAATGTTCAAAGGCGCAGCCGGGATTGCATTTGGACTATTATCGCTTCATTTCTGGTCGTTTCTACCAGAGCATAATGCGCTTGTTACAGCCTTGATTTTAGGGGGTGTAGTGTGTGCCTATTTCCGCTGGCAACTATTGATCTGGGTCGCATTCGGGGCACTAATGGCGAATATCGCGGCAACAGCTTATCTAAAAAACGTCCAAATTGTTTCTGTGCTACAAGAGAATATTACCATAACTGGGGAAGTTAGTAGCCTTTTAAATCATAACAGTGCAGAACCATTGTTTGAGTTTATTGTCAGCAAACATGACCGTTTTCCGTCTCCTGTCCCTGAACAAATACGCTTGCAACTGCGCTGGCAAGTCGGTACGTCAGTACCAATGATGCGGCAAGGGGAGCGTTGGCAGTTAGATGTGAAATTGCGCCCGCCTTATGGGCGGGTTAACAGTGCTGGTTTTGATCGTGAGCGGCATTTTGTTGGTAAAAATATTCATGGTGCTGGCATCGTACTGCGAGGTCAGCGGCTTAGGGGTAGTGACGGTACGTTGACGGGATTACGACAAGCATATTTTGACCAAGCGCTTGAACAGACAGCCACGCTGATACATCAGCCTTATTTGATGGCATTAGGATTTGGCTATCGGGGATTACTCGATGACAGTGACTGGTCAGTATTACGCGATAGCGGCTTGGCCCACCTGATGGCAATATCCGGTTTGCATATTGGCTTAGCTGTCATGGCGGGCTGGGGAGTGGGTGGTTTTATTCGGGTGCTATTCGGTGATAGGAGCCGATGGCAATGGTTACCATTATGGGCAGCTTTCAGTTTGGGCCTTGGTTATGCGTGGCTGGCTGGATTCAGCTTACCCACGCTAAGAGCATTGCTTATGAGTGTATTGATGCTGCTGTTACTGCGGCTGAGGATCAAATGGGCTAGTTGGCAGATCCTATTGGTGGTTTTTGCTATTAGCCTGATGATGAACCCGTTAGTGTCTTATCGTGCCGGTTTTTGGCTGTCGTTTGCCGCCGTATTGATTATTTTACTGGCCAGTATTGGCGGTGTTCGAACGAGTCAGTCTGGCAAAGATGACGTTAGCTGGTATGCTCGATTCCGGCATAAGTTAAGCATCTTGGCTTATATGCAGTTGGCTCTACTGTTTTTAATGTTGCCGGTTCAATGGTTATGGTTTGGTGGATTTACCCCGTTAGCGCCTGTGATTAATTTCATTGCTGTACCTTGGGTGAGCGGGTTAACCGTCCCTTTGGTGCTGGCTGCTGTTGTTTTTTCAGGTTGGCATCCTGTGGCGATGGGGTTGTGGCAATTGGCCGACTGGACTTTGCTGCCAGTGGTGTGGATAGCAAATGTTGCGACTGGAAGTTGGTTAACACTGGCCGTCAGTTGGCAGTTTTATTTGATCGCTTTCGCGATTATTACCTGCCTGATCTGGTTATTACCCTTTCGTCCATTTAAGGGGTTTTGGGCTGTAGTGCTACTGGTGGTTATCAGCTGGGATGGTAGTCGCGGTATGGGTAGCATCATGCGTCCGGACAATAATGAGCAAGATTTTACGTCATGGCAGGTGGATATGCTGGATGTCGGGCATGGTCTGGCGGTCGTGATATCACGCAATGGCAAAGCCGTTTTGTATGATACCGGGGATGCATGGCCGACGGGGAGTATTGCCAGTTCGGTGATTGAACCGGTGTTGCATCAGCGAGGGATCCATCAGTTAGATGGTCTTATTTTAAGCCATGCTGATAATGACCATGCCGGTGGTGCCGCTTATTTGATTTCGCGCTTTCAGCCTCAATGGAAGCGCAGTAGTGATGTCAGGTCTGATTTTGATGTGTGTATAAGGGATGAAAAATGGCAGTGGCAAGGGCTTGATTTTAGAGTGCTTTGGCCGCCTAAACAGGTTAAACGAGCCGCGAATCCCCATTCTTGTGTAATTCAAATTCAGCCCAGTTCCAATCAGAATAGCGCGATGCCTAGCCTGCTGCTTACGGGCGATATAGATGCAATCTCTGAGTTATTGCTAGCGAGGTTAGAGCCCTCACTCTCGCCGGATATTGTATTGGTGCCCCACCATGGCAGTGCGACATCATCGACGGTAACCTGGCTTGAGTCGATCAACCCTAAGTATGGATTGGTGTCGGTTGCACGCTATAGTCCATGGAAACTGCCGTCACCAAGTGTACGACAGCGCTATCGCGATCATAATATCAATTGGTTATCGACGGCCAGTGACGGTCAGGTGTCGCTGCAGATCGATGCTCGCTCGATTTCAGTGACGCGTTACCGACAAGATGTACAGGCGGCTTGGTTTCGGCCCATCGATGACACGAAGTAATTTGTTGTCAGTAAGGCGCGATACCCTTGTTTTATTTTGATTGAAAAATAAGCGAGTTAGTGGAAGGTTAGATGAACTTATTTGGTCCAACGCTGTGAAAAGAGTAGAATGTGGTTAATTAAATTTAAAATAAATTGGTTTCTATGACACAAGCTGACGATCAAACCACTTGGGATACGTTTAAGCGACTTTGGCCTTCTATCTCCCTTTATAAGACTGGGCTAGCTGTAGCTGTTGTTGCTTTGATTCTAAACGCTGCCAGTGATGCACTGATGCTTTCGATGATAAAGCCATTGATGGATGAAAGTTTTGGTGGGCTCGACAGTGTTGAGTCGAATTTTTTGGCAATGATGCCCATTTATCTGTTAGGGCTGATGATCCTTCGCGGCTTTAGCGGTTTTGTTTCAACCTATTGTCTTGCATGGGTCTCGGGCAACGTTGTTATGACGATGCGCCGTCAGGTGTTTAACCATTTTATGAAGATGCCGGTCAGCTATTTTGACCAAGAATCTTCAGGTAAGCTGCTTTCTCGCATTACCTATGACTCAGAGCAGGTTGCCTCGGCAACCAGTGGCGCATTGGTCAGCTTGGTGCGTGAAGGCGCGACCATCATCGCCTTGATGACCATCATGTTTTATAACAGTTGGGAGCTGTCATCGATTCTATTGGTAATCGCCCCCGTTGTTGCTATCAGTATTCGTGTTGTCTCTAAGCGGTTCCGTCGTATTTCGAAAAACATGCAGGATGCGATGGGATCGGTGACCTCATCGGCAGAGCAAATGCTCAAAGGCCATAAAGTGGTGTTGAGCTATGGTGGTCAGCAAGTCGAGCAGGAGCGTTTTGAGCAGGTGAGTAACCGGATGCGTCAGCAGACGATGAAACTGGTTTCTGCTCAGGCTATCGCGAATCCGGTGATTCAGGTAATTGCGTCTTTGGCGTTGGTGGTTGTGTTGATCCTCGCCAATACAGAATCACTGCGAGCATCATTAACCCCGGGTACGTTCGCCCTTATTTTTGGTTCCATGTTCGGCTTGATGCGTCCGTTAAAAGCACTGACTAACGTTACCTCACAGTTTCAACGCGGTATGGCAGCGTGCCAGACCTTGTTTAATCTGATTGAGCTGGATGCTGAAAAAGATCATGGTAACCATGAAATAGACCGTGTAAACGGTACCATAACAGTGAAAGACGTGACGTTCACTTATCCGACCAAGGATACACCAGCGCTACGTAATGTGAGCTTTGATTTGCCGGCGGGTAAAACGTTGGCATTGGTTGGGCGCTCTGGCTCTGGTAAGAGTACCATCGCCAACTTGCTGACCCGATTTTATGATATTGACTCAGGCAGCATCTTAATTGATGACCATGATATCTGCCATTATAAGCTGGCTAACTTGCGTGATCAGGTCGCCGTTGTATCGCAGAATGTGCATTTGTTTAATGACACGATCGCGAATAACATTGCTTATGCAAGCGGTGACCAATACAGCCGGGCTGACATTGAAAAAGCCGCGGAACTTGCTCATGCTATGGACTTCATTAACGGAATGGATAAAGGGTTAGATACGGTTATCGGGGAAAATGGTGTTAGTCTGTCTGGTGGACAGCGACAGCGTATTGCGATTGCCCGTGCCTTGTTACGTAACTCACCAGTATTGATTCTTGATGAAGCGACATCGGCGTTGGATACTGAATCAGAACGTGCAATTCAGGCCGCGCTGGATGAGCTACAGAAAGACCGCACGGTATTGGTTATTGCTCACCGTCTATCAACGATAGAAAACGCTGATCAGATTTTGGTGGTTGATGAAGGCGAAATTATTGAGCGTGGTATACATGCTGAGCTACTGGCTCAGGATGGTGCGTATGCCCAACTTCATCGTATTCAATTTGGTGACTAATGGCATCGGTGATTGAGAAAATTTGGTTTGAGTCCCATCCGCTTGGCTGGCTGCTCAAACCGCTTTTATGGCCGCTAAGTAAATTGTTTGGCGTGATCAGTCGTCGCCGCCGTGCTCAGTATCAGTCAGGGAAAAAAGCCGTTCATCGCGCCAGCGTGCCTGTGGTGGTGGTCGGTAATATCACTGCCGGCGGCAATGGTAAAACGCCGGTAGTGATTTGGCTGGTCGAGCAGCTTAAAGCGGCGGGGCTTAAGCCGGGGGTTGTCTCGCGGGGTTATGGTGCCAAAGCACCGTATTACCCTTACCGGATAGATGCGCAGAGCACCACCTTGGAAGCAGGTGATGAGCCACTACTGATTTATCGCCGCACAGGTGTGCCTGTAGCCGTGTCGCCTAAACGGGCTGATGCTGTTGCGTTGCTAGAACCGGATGTCGATGTCATTATTACCGATGATGGATTGCAGCATTACGCACTCGCACGTGATATCGAAATTGTGGTCATTGACGGCCAGCGCCGATTTGGTAATCAGCAATTGATCCCTCTCGGTCCGCTGCGTGAAAGCTGCCAGCGTCTAGAAGAGGTGGACTTTCTGATTTGTAATGGCGGGAAAGCAATGTCGGGTGAAATTCCGATGTATCTTGCGCCCTCCGCGCTGGTTAATTTGCATACTGGTGAGCGCTGTGAGGCGATGAGCCTGACGGGTGACATTGTAGCTATGGCTGGTATCGGCCATCCACCCCGTTTTTTTAATACATTAGACACGCTTGGACTAAAGCCTGTGCTATGTCAGCCATTTGCTGATCACAAGGCATTTTCTGAGCAAGAATTACAACAGCTGTCAGATAAAGGACAGCATTTAGTCATGACAGAGAAAGATGCGGTGAAATGCCACACTTTCGCTCAGCCCAATTGGTGGTATCTCCCCGTTGATGCGGTGTTGCCCACGGATCAGGCTGAAAGCTTGATTAATCGGATAATGAAGGTAAAGGAAGAATATGGATCATCGTCTGCTTGAAATCGTCGCTTGTCCTGCGTGCAAAGGCAAGTTAAACCTTGATAAAGACAATAATGAGCTGATCTGCAAGTTTGATCGTCTTGCGTACGCTATCAAAGACGGTATTCCGGTTTTGTTGGAATCAGAAGCGCGTACATTAAGTACCGATGAGGTGAAATAATGTCATTTTCTGTCATTATCCCTGCACGTTATCAGTCTACACGTCTGCCGGGTAAACCGCTGGCTGATATTGCAGGCAAGCCTATGATTCAGTGGGTTTATGAGCAAGCGAGCAAGGCCGGTGCTGAGCAAGTCATTGTTGCGACGGATGATCAGCGCATTGTCGACGTAGTGAAAGGCTTTGGTGGTGAAGTGTGCCTTACCCGCGCTGATCACGAATCGGGTACCGAACGCCTGGCTGAAGTGGTTGAGAAATATAAGTTGGCACCGGATCACATTGTGGTGAATGTTCAAGGTGATGAACCTTTGATCCCTGAAACCATTATTCGTCAGGTTGCCGTGAATCTGGCGAACAGTGTGGCGCCAATGGCGACACTGGCCGTTGCGATTGATCATGCTGATGAAGTGTTCAATCCCAATGCGGTGAAAGTGGTGACGGATAAAGACGGTTATGCACTGTATTTTAGCCGTGCCTCTATTCCTTGGGATCGTGATAATTATGCTAAGCGCCCACAGGAAATCCACCATAACCTGATGCGACATATCGGTATTTACGCTTACCGTGCTGGGTTTATCAAAACTTACATTAACTGGGAACCGAGTGCACTCGAAAAGATTGAATCGCTAGAGCAGCTACGTGTGTTGTGGTATGGCGAGAAAATCCATGTCGAAATTGCGATTGATACTCCACCTGTTGGGGTTGATACGCCTGAAGATCTCGAAAAAGTGCGTCAGTTGTTGAGTTAACGTTAACGACGTTACTATCGTGATTTGCAAGCCATGATGAAAAGGGCTAACGATGAAAGTCGTTAGCCCTTTTATTTTATTATGTTGTGTTTGTAATTGTGTTTTTGATGCTGTCAGGGAGGGGGCAATAATAGTTACAGAATAACGATGTTATCGGCCTCGATTTCAGGCATTGGGCCATCGCCAACTTCACCGAATACCCGTAGTCGAGTATCGGCATTAATAGGGAGATCTAATCGAATATTGTCATCAAGGTCGACAGTGACTTGATTGACACCATCGCTTAGCACGTAGCTATTGGTGCCGACTTGTTTCACAAATGTCCCTTCTACGATGACATGTTGATCATTGAGCGACCCAGTATTTGTGATCACTTCACTGATAGCGGTCACATCAACCGGACCGTTATAAGCAACGGAAGACGAATTAGCCATGGCAATAGCAGGGCCGATAGCAAGTACGGCGATAAGCGCAAAAGCAGCGGATTTGTTCATAACGCATTTCCTTATTAAGCTTTGTATTTTGCAAGTGATTGCACTGTGGCATTTTTCTTGTTCGTTATGTTGATATTTAGCGCTCGTACTACTGAATTGACAATGACCAGAGTATTCATTTTGGGTTCATGAACGACTAGGGCTAACTAACAATAAGGCCACTGAATAGTGGCCTTGAAAATAAAATCTTATTGCTTACGGGCTGAGTTGCTAGGCTTTAACGGGCGTCTTATCGATGTCGCTATCCGCATTAAAGAGAGTATCGTCAGCTTGATCAAGAAGCCGTGATGTTATTGTGCCAGCTGCCATGGAACCGCTGACGTTGATAGCAGTACGACCCATATCAATCAGTGGTTCAATCGAGATCAGCAGCCCGGCTAGTGCCACTGGCATATCAAGGGTCGATAACACAATCAGTGCCGCGAACGTTGCGCCACCGCCTACACCTGCGATACCGAATGAGCTGACAGTCACAACAGCGACTAAGGTCAGGATGAACGCAGGATCCAGTGGGTTAATGCCGATAGTCGGTGCAATCATCACAGCCAGCATCGCAGGGTAAAGACCCGCACAGCCATTCTGTCCCATGGTTGCCCCAAATGAGGCTGAGAAGTTAGCGACACCTTCACCATTACCCAGTTTTTTTACCTGAGTATCAATATTCAGCGGAATGGTGCCTGCGCTGGAGCGAGAGGTAAATGCGAACGTCAGTACCGGAAGGATTTTTTTCAGGTAGCGAATTGGATTAACGCCAACGAATGATACTAGTACCAGATGCATCACCAAGATCAGCGCCAGACCTACATAAGAAGCCATCACAAAATTAATCAGATTAAGGATGTCATGGTAGTTTGATCCAGCGACTACTTTGGTCATCAGCGCCAATACGCCATAGGGGGTTAAGCTTAGCACCATGCGCACTAAGGTACGGACCACTTCTTGGGCGACATTGATGAATTTTTCGAAGCTTGCTCCCAGTTCGGGCTGGGTGCGGATAACAGTCAGGCCTGCCACCCCAATGAAAGCTGAGAAAATAACGACAGCAATGGTAGATGTCGGGCGACTACCAGCAAGATCAGCGAACGGATTGCCAGGAAAGAATGAGATGATCATATCGGGAAATGACAGGGTTTGTACCGTACCGAGACGAGTCTGTAGCATTTCACCGCGCGCAATTTCACGAGCGCCTTGCACGATCCCTTCTGCTGATAGGCCAAACAGATGGCTCACAATGATCCCGATGAGCGCAGAAACAGCAGTTGTGGCCAGTAAGATTCCAATACTCAGGCCAGAAATTTTTCCCAGCGATCCCGAGTCTTTGACTTTGACGATAGCACCAATGATTGACACCATGATCAATGGCATGATGATCATTTTCAGTAAGCTGACATAGCCAGCACCAATAATGTTAACGTACTCCAGCGTTTCACTAATAACAGTGCTACCACTGCCATAGAACATTTGTAAGGCAGTACCGAATAGTACGCCGAGGGCAAGGCTGGTAAAAACACGTTTTGATAGTGTGTTATCCGCTTTTTGTTGGCGATATAACAGCGCGATGAGTAGCGCAAAAATGGCTAAGTTAATTATTTGGTGCATGGCATAACCCTACATTATAAGTAAATCAGTGCTTCCGTTACTGACTTATCAGTCATTAATTGCCGCAATAGTATGATGTCCCTCGTGAAACAGGAATGGTTTTATATAGCTTTATATATGAGTAATTCGCACGTGATAAAACTAAATGGAATATAGGTGTATTTTTTGAACATATAGAGATAAATAGAGGCGAGGGATGAGGAAGAGCTTAAGGGCGAGTGTCGAGGGGCTAGGGATGAGGAAGAGCGTCAGGGTGAGTCTTGAGGGATTAGGAGTGAGGAAGAGCGTCAGGGTGAGTCTTGAGGGATTAGGGACGAGGAAGAGCGTCAGGGCGGGTCTTGAGGGATTAGGGATGGGAAAAGAGCCGAGCCGCGAGTTATAAGCCAGAGTGTGACTGTTAGGAATAGAACCACCGGCTTTAGAGGCAAAGCCGATGGTGATGATAGGTGTTTAGGCGGTGGTTGCCTCATGACTGGCAAACAGGTTGCGCAGTTGCTGCCACCAACGGCCCAGAGTTTCGTGCCAGTAACGCTCAGTCTGTTCCAAGTATTGAGAGTTGGGGAAATAGCGTACCCAAGGCTGTTCAATTTTGTTACTGGCCAAGAAGTTAGTCGGCGCCGCAACAGGGTTAAGGCCTACATCGTTGAATTCGTACATCGCGCGATCCATATGGCTGGCTGAGGTCACGAGTACAAGTTTGTGATCCCCCACCACTGACTTGGCTTGAAAAGCCTCTTCCCATGTATCTTTGGCGGTTTCAAGTAACAAGATATCGTTTTTCTGTACACCGAGAGCGAGTGCTACTTTTGCCATCATTCTGGCTTGGCTAACCTCAGTTCCACCACCATAACCTGATAGGATCAGCTTTGAACCGGGAAACATCCGATGTATGCGGATCCCCTCGACAAGACGCATTAACGAAGATCGTGCGAGCTGAGAGGTGATTGGCATAGCGGCATCAATAACATGACCGCTACCGAGCACCATCACAAACTCTACGGTTTTTCCTGAGGGCACATACGGAGGATATGCCTTTTCTAGCGGGCGCAATAAACTGGTTGCCACGGGTTGGAAAGCGATTAGAAACAGGCCGAAAAAAGCGACACTGATAAAAACAGATGCCAGTCCTTTGCGGCGTGTAAACCAGAGCAGTAACAGCCCAATGAACCCGATTATAAGCATCGCGGGCATGGGCATTAAAAAAGCAGAGACAATTTTTTTGAGTTCAAACATGCAATGTCGTCCGAAAAATCAGCAGTTGAGCTTGAAAAAGCACCACAAGCCTTTATTCCTCTATCGCTTGTGAGAAAATAAGCCATATTTTTAGAATCGCTATCATAACGTAAAGCTGCCGTGATTAAAGATCGAAATTTTGATGATATAGCACAAAAATTTGCAACAAATATTTACGGTACTGGCAAAGGCCAGATCCGGCAGACTGTTGTCTGGCAAGATCTTGAGCAAATTTTAGCCCGAATAGAAAACAACAAGCCGCTTCAGGTTTTGGATGCGGGTGGTGGGGTAGGTCAGCTTTCGCAGAAAATTGCAGAGCTGGGGCACCAAGTCACATTGTGTGATCTTTCTGCTGAAATGTTGAAATTAGCTGAGCAAGACATTGCTAAAAATGGCTTACTTCAGCAGTATCGCTTGGTTCATAGCCCTGTGCAGGAAATTGGTGAGCATTTAGAGCAACCTGTCGATTTGATCCTGTTTCATGCGGTGATGGAATGGTTGGCTGACCCGAAGCATGCCCTTACATGTTTGCTTGATCAAGTGAAACCAGGTGGCGTGATATCTGTTATGTTTTATAACTATAACGGGTTGTTATTTAAAAATTTAATATGCGGAAATCTTACCCATGTTGAAGAGGGCATGCCGCACCGTAAACGATTTAAATTGCAGCCACAACAAGGCATTAAGCCAGAAGATGTGTATAGTTGGCTCACCGACGCTGGCTTTAACATATTAGGTAAAACCGGCGTGCGAACTTTCCACGACTATATGCAAACAGTCAGGGTGGGGGATTACAGTTTTGAACAGGTGCTTGCGATGGAGCAAAAGCTATGTCGCGAGGAGCCTTTTTTGTCTCTGGGGCGTTATATCCACGTATATGCGCAAAAGCCGTTAGACGCTAGCAGAGAACATATTAGTAATAAGGACAACGGATGAGTGAAGTAACCCAGACCGTTCCTGAGTTGGTTAATTGGGTTAAGCAGCATGAATTTGAGCTTAATCTGCCAACTGAGCGGCTGGCGTTCCTGTTGGCGATTGCTGTGTTAAGCGGCGATCGTTTCGATGAAGAATTAGGGGAAGGTGAGTTAGTTGATGCATTTCGCATTGTCAGCGATATGTTCGAACAAACACCTGAAACCGTGGCCTTCCGTGCCAACAACGCCATAAATGAGTTGGTTCGCCAACGATTAATCTCTCGTTTTACCAGTGAAGTGACAGACGGTGCCAGTATTTACCGCCTGAGTCCGCTGGCGCTGGGGATCACAGATTATTACGCCCGTCACCGTGAATACTCGACCCTAAAGCTGTCGATTCAGTTAGCCATGGTTGCCGATGAAATTAACAAAGCGGCCAGTGCGGCCCAAGAAGGTGGCGATGAAAAACATTGGCGCCAGAATGTGCATGCGGTACTGAAGTACTCCGTCGCTGAGATTTTTGACCGAATCGATCTGAATCAGCGCACCATGGATGAACAGCAGCAGCAAGTCAAAAAAGACATTGCAGAGCTACTGAATCAGGACTGGCGAGCCGCTATCAGTAGCTGTGAGTCGTTACTGAATGAAACCTCAAGCACCCTGCGTGAACTGCAAGATACATTGCAGGCGGCGGGTGATCAGTTACAAACGCAGTTGCTGATTATTCAGGAAGAAGTGCAGGGCAATCCGGATCTGGACTTTGTCGATGCCATGATATTCAATCTGCAGGCAAAACTGGATCGGATCATTAACTGGGGTCAGCAAGCTATCGACTTGTGGATTGGTTATGACCGCCATGTGCATAAGTTCATCCGAACCGCCATCGATATGGACAAGAACCGTGCCTTTAGCCAACGCCTACGACAGTCAGTGCAGGACTACTTCGATGCACCATGGGTGTTGACCTATGCCGATGCTGATCGCTTGTTGGATATGCGCGATGAAGCTCTGGTACTACGGGACGATGAAGTCACCGGTATTGTGCCGGAAGAGATGGAATTTGAAGAGTTGGATTTGGTGAATGACCAACTTGCCGAGCAAGTTGCTGCCATGCTGCAAGCCCATAAAGAGACGGGTGCGCCAATTAATTTAAGCCTACTTCTGAAAGATTACCTTGCTCTGCACCCTTACGCGCAACATTTTGATTTGGCGCGTTTGGTGATCGACCAAGCAGTTCGATTGGGTTATTCCGAATCAGATTTCAATGCTGTCCAGCCAGACTGGGAAGCAATTAATGACTATGGAGCCAAGGTACAAGCGAATGTCATTGACAAATATTGAAGAATTTATGCCTGAGAAGCTGGCCAAGGCGATTGCCAACCCGCTTTTCCCGGCTCTGGATAATGCGCTCCGTTCTGGTCGTCATATTTCCAGCGAAGATCTAGACAACCATGCCCTGCTGATTGAATTTGAACAGGAATTGGTGCTGTTCTATAAACGCTACCATGCTGATCTGGTTCGTGCGCCAGAAGGCTTTGTTTACTTGCGCCCTCGCTCGACTTCGCTGATCAGCCGTTCAGTGTTGGCTGAAATTGATATGCTGGTTGGCAAAGTATTGTGTTTCCTTTACCTGAGTCCAGAGCGTCTGGCACATGAAGGGATTTTCACCAACCAAGAGTTGTTTGATGAACTAATGACACTGGCTGATGAGAAGAAACTCATGAAGCTAGTGACTAACCGTGCAACAGGCTCGGATCTGGATCGTGAAAAGCTTTATGACAAAGTGAAAACCTCACTGCGTCGTCTGCGCCGTCTTGGCATGATCATCCCGATTGGTGACAACGGGAAATTCCGTATTAGTGAGTCTGTGTTCCGCTTTGGTGCCGATGTTCGCGCCGGAGATGATATGCGTGAAGCGCAGATCCGTCTGATCCGAGATGGTGAGGCTGTGGTTGTCCATCAGCAAGAACCTAGCCAGACCAGCCTGCTGGAAAATGAAGAACAACAAGAATTAGACAGTGCCGGTCAGGAGGGTGAAGCCTAATGGAACGCGGTAAGTATCAATCGTTAACTATGGTCAACTGGAACGGCTTTTTTGCCCGCACTTTTGATATCGATAACTTGGTGACCACGCTATCTGGTGGTAACGGTGCTGGTAAATCCACCACCATGGCGGCATTTATTACGTCTTTGATCCCAGATCAGAGCCTGTTGCACTTTCGCAACACCACTGAAGCCGGTAGCTCGAATGCATCACGTGATAAAGGCTTACACGGTAAGCTGAAGCCGGGTGTTTGTTACTCAGCCTTGGACGTCGTTAACTCGCGTAATCAGCGCATTGTTTTTGCAGTACGTCTACAGCAGGTAGCAGGCCGTGATAAGAAAGTCGATATCAAGCCATTTATTATTCAAGGCCTGCCTTCGCATGTGAAGCCAACGGATGTCTTAATTGAGACGTTGTCTGATAATCAAGCGCGTGTCCGCCAGATCAACGAAGTCAAAGATGTTGTGACAGCCGACTATGAAGGAGTGGTATTTAAAACCTTCAACTCAGTCACGGATTACCACGCGCAGATGTTTGAATTTGGCGTATTGCCAAAGAAACTGCGTAACAGCAGCGACCGTTCAAAATTCTACCGTCTGATTGAAGCATCATTATACGGTGGTATCTCCAGTGCGATCACTCGCTCGCTCCGTGACTACTTGCTGCCACATAATAGCGGTGTGAAGAAAGCGTTTCAGGACATGGAAGCCGCGTTGCGCGAAAACCGCATGACACTGGAAGCGATTAAGCTGACTCAGAGTGATCGTGACCTGTTTAAGCACTTGATCACCGAAGCGACCAATTACGTGGCAGCAGACTACATGCGCCATGCCAATGAGCGCCGTAAGAAGCTGGAACAGACCCTGAGTTTGCGCGGCGAGCTGATGGGGTCACGTAAAACCCTTGATGATCAGCAAGCGTCGATGATCAACATGACCAGTGAGCTGACTGAGCTGACTGAGCGCGAAGGTGCGTTGGAGCAAGATCATCAGGCAGCGTCGGATCACCTGCAATTGGTTCAAACTGCCGTTCGTCAGCAAGAGAAGATTGAACGCTACCGTGAAGATTTGGATGAGTTGACTGAGCGTCTGGAAGAGCAAGTGATGGTGGTGGAAGAAGCCGCCGAGCAGCTTGCCATTGCAGAAGAGCAGGCTCTACTGACGGAAGAAGAAGTCGATAGTCTCAAGACACAGCTTGCCGATTACCAGCAAGCGTTAGACATGCAGCAAACGCGTGCGTTGCAGTACCAACAGGCTGTTCAGGCACTGGAAAAAGCCCGTGATCTATCTGGTGACCACCAGCTATTGGCCGATAAAGCTGTACCGTATTTGGCGCAACTAAAGCAAGAGCAAGACAATCAGACAACGGCGCTTCTCGCTCTTAAACACAAGCTTGATATGTCTTCAGCGGCAGCTCAGCAGTTCGAGAAAGGCCTGCAGTTGGTGACAACCATCGCTGGGGCGGTGGCACGTTCGGATGCGGGCAACAAAGCCCGAGAACTGATAGCGAAAGCCCGTCAACTGAATGCAATGACGGAACGCAGTGACCAGCTGAAAGCCCAATACCGTGATCTTGAGCGTGCTGTTCGTCAGCAGCGCCAAGCAACAGAACTGGCGGAAACCTACAGTAAGCGATTCATGATTACGATAGACGGTGAATTGGCACTTGCTGAAGAGCAGTCGCGCCATGAAGCGACGGTTGAAGGGTTAGAGCAAGCACAAGAACAACTGGTTGATCAGCGTAATGACCTTCGTCGTCAAGAGCAGCAGTTAGCCAGTCAGATCTCAACGCTCGAAGCCGCCGCACCGGCTTGGATCGCAGCCTCAGATGCGTTGGAAAAGCTTGCGGAACAGTCTGAAAGCGAACTCTATGACAGTCAGGCTGTGATGGATGCAATGCAGCAAACGCTGGATAGAGAACGTACCGTTTCATCCCGTCGTGATGAACTGGCGGCACGTAAAAAGCAGTTAGAGCTGGATATCGAACGCCTGGCTCAACCTGGAGGTAGCGATGATTCACGCCTGCGTGCTTTAGCAGATACCTTGGGGGGTAGCCTGCTGTCTGAAATTTACGATGACATCACGTTGGCTGATGCACCGTATTTCAGTGCCATGTACGGTCCGGCTCGTCATGCGATCGTGGTACCTGATCTGAAAGGGATCAAAGAGAAACTGGTTGCCCTTGAGGACTGTCCGGATGATTTATACATTCTGGAAGGGGATGTAGACTCGTTTGACGACAGCGGCTTTGATGTGGATGAGCTGGACGGTGCGGTATGTGTACACCTCAACGATCGTCAGCTTCGGTACTCTCGTTTCCCGAAAGTGCCGCTATTTGGTCGTGCTGCGCGTGAGCAACGTTTAGAGCAGCTACGTGAAGAGCGTGAGCAGGTTGTTGAAGATCATGCTAAAGCTGCGTTTGATTCACAAAAATTGCAGCGCCTGTATCAGAGCTTTAATCGCTTTGTTGCAGTTCATATGGCCGTAGCGTTTAACACTGATCCAGAAGCGGCGTTGAAAGTCGCGCGTGATAAGCGTAATCAGATCAACCGTCAGTTATCGGAGTCAGAGGCAACAGAACAACAACAGCGTAGTCAGCTGACCGCAGCACGCGAAGGCCTTGCTTTGCTGGGTAAGATATCACCATTGGTGAACTTGCTGGCTGATGATACCTTGTCTGCACGCTTTGATGATATTGAGCAGCAGCTGGCTCAGCTTGATGAAGCACGTAACTACCTTGATCGTCATGGAAAAGCGATTGCAGAACTGGAATTGTTGATCACTGCACTGGATGCCGATCCTGAGCAATTTGATGCGCTACAAGCCGGCTATGAGCAGGCCGATCAGAAATTACAAGCGCTTAAGACCAAGATTTTTGCGGTAGCTGATTTGGTTGAGCGACGTCACCACTTTAGCTATGCCGATTCTGTCGACATGCTGAATAAGAGCTCAGAGCTCAATGAACAGCTAAAAAATAAATTGGCAGCCACTGAGCGTGAACGTACTCGTTGCCGTGATGCACTCAAACAAGCGCGTGCACAGGCTAACCAGTACAACCAGTTAATGGCATCATTGAAGAGTTCGCATCAAGCGAAGATGGAAACTGTTCAAGAGTTTGAACGTGAACTGCACGAGCTGGGTGTGCGTGCCGATGTAGAAGCAGAAGAGCGTGCCCGTCTGCGTCGTGATGAGTTGAATGAGCGTTTGCACAGTTCACGCACTCGTCGTAGTCAGTTGGAAAAAGCACTGACCGCGATTGAGCTTGAAATGAAAGGCCTGATCAAGCGTCTGCGTAAAGTCGGCAAAGAATATCAAGACATCCGTAAGCTGGTTGTTACTGCGAAGGCCGGGTGGTGTGCGGTATTACGTCTGGCTCGAGCCAGTGATGTCGAACGCCGTTTGCACCGTCGTGAAATGGCTTACATGTCAGCGGATGAACTACGTTCACTGTCTGATAAATCTCTGGGCGCATTGCGTTTGGCGGTATCAGATAACGAGAACCTGCGTGATGCGCTGCGAGCATCGGAAGATGTATCACGACCTGAGCGCAAGGTATTGTTCTATATTGCCGTTTATCAGCATCTGCGCGAGCGTATTCGTCATGACATCATTCTTACCGACGATCCTGTCGAAGCGATTGAAGAGATGGAAGTGGAACTGGCACGCTTGAGTGAAGAGCTGACTGCCCGTGAACAGCGCTTGGCGATCAGTTCTGATTCTGTGGCTAATATTATTCGTAAGACGATTCAGCGAGAGCAGAACCGTATTCGCATGTTGAACCAAGGTTTGCAAAATATTGGTTTTGGTCAGGTGAAAGGGGTTCGCCTTAACGTGAAAGTACGCGAGACGCATGAATCTTTGTTGAGTGGCTTGGCAGAGCAGCAAGATCAACATCAGGATCTGTTTGGTAACCATCGTCTGTCGTTCTCAGAAGCGATTGCGAAGTTGTTCCAGCGTTTGAACCCGCACATTGATATGGGTCAGCGTTCATCGCAGATCATGGGCGAGGAGCTGCTGGATTACCGTAACTACCTTGAGCTGAGTATCGAAGTAAATCGAGGTACTGACGGTTGGCTACAGGCTGAGTCGGGCGCATTGTCCACCGGTGAAGCGATTGGTACCGGTCAGGCGATCTTGTTGATGGTGGTTCAGAGCTGGGAAGAAGAGTCACGTCGTCTTCGCGGGAAAGACATCATTCCATGCCGTTTACTATTCCTTGATGAAGCCGCACGTTTGGATGGCAAGTCGATTGCTACCCTGTTCGAGCTGTGTGAGCGTCTGGATATGCAGCTGTTGATTGCTGCGCCGGAAAACATCAGCCCAGAAAAAGGCACGACCTACAAACTGGTGCGTAAGATCTTTAAAGATCGTGAACATGTTCATGTGGTCGGGTTGCGAGGTTTTGGCCAAGAGCAAAAAGCACAACCAGCGATTCAAAATATGTTGGAGCTTGATCCTGTTTAAGCCAATGGGATCCACCAGATGGTGATCGTTGAGTAAGTACGGGTTAAAAGATAAAAAGCCGATCGAAAGATCGGCTTTTTTCGTCTTGATAGTAAGAACTTTTTCTCATTACTTAATTACCCTGCGGATAAAATTTTTGTCCTGTTATTCGCGCCTAAAATTTTAACTGTCAGATTAGGCCATGTGCCAATGTGAACGATGGCTGACTTTATTCCTGATGGAGAAGGTTCAGGTCACGGTTAGATTAGGCATACAAAAAAATAACCAAACACTAGGCGGCCAGCAGATTGGTTTGGTACAGGCCAGTTTTTATATTGTCGTAGGGGTGATGACATGAAAAAAATACTATTACCGATGCTTGCCACACTCATTGTGGCTGGCTGTAACGATTCAGATGGGGGATCGTCACTTGCAAATGAAGCGACGCCAAATCAGGACGCGGGTTCAGTGCCTGTCTCGGTGGATGTTTCGATACCGTCAGAGGAAATACCCAATGAAGCGGATAGCCTGCAGGCTTGTGTCGCAATTGATGCAGTCTCTATTCATGATATCTCGGGCACCATCGTGGAGTGGACGACAAAAAGTATGAGTGACCCTTATGGGGCTAATTCAACTCAGTGTATTCCTGCAGACAGTGAGATACCTGTCGATAGCGATGGGTATCCGAAGTTCATTGTGATTGACTTGTATGATGTGACAGGCGTGGATTTGATGAACCTGATCACTGAACAGTTAGTGCCTGTCGGTGAATACACCACAATGGCGATGTCAATATTGCAGGGGAGTTACGGAGATTTTCTATCCACACCTTATTCGTATATCGGTAATCCGATTGACAAGATGAAGATGGATATTGTTGATGATCTTACCTTTGAAGGGTTAAATATTAATATTGATGCACCAACGACATTTACCATGTCATTTGATTTGCGCAGTATGATCCAGTTGGTAGAAGAAGCGTATCAAATTAAAAGTGAAGGCTTTCGAGTTGTTGATAACCTCTCTGCCGCAACAATATTCGGTGATATCGACGTATCGTCATGTGCGACATCTGCCAAGGATGCCTATGTCTACCTTTATGAGGCTGACAGTGCTGAATATGGTGATCTAGGCTCAGACCATGCGCCCGTTCAAACGGCTAAAGTGAGTGATGATAATACGTATACCATGGAATATGTACCGGAAGGTAACTACGATATTGTACTGGTATGTGATGCCTTGTTGGATTTACCTAATGAGATAGACCTAGATATCGATCTCGATGGCGCGACGTCTAAGTATCAAGATCAGTATATTAAGGCTGGTGATGATCACTATCGCAATCTATAAATAGTGGTTTGCAACAGTATTAAAAATGAATTCGGCCAAGCAGACATGCTTGGTTGAATTGTTTGGGGAAGATTAAGCGGGTATTCAGCAGAGATTGTTACCCTAGCGATGAATAATTCTGCGCCAGTTCTCATATTTCACATTACATAGAAGAGTAACATTCTACTCAATATCCTGATCAATAAGATATTAATTTGCTTTTGTCTGGTTTTTCAGTATTAGCTGCATTGTTTTCAGTGGTTGTTTTTCGACCATGACTTCTTTACATTGCCATCCCATTAATTGGAACTGAGTGAAAGAGTGTCTTGTTATGTCAGCTGTTATTACCCTAAAAAAAGTGTTTTGTAGTACCGTGTTTGGCTTTGTTGCACTCAGCTCGCTAACGGTAAATGCATCGGTGACTACATCACCGGAACATCATCTGCTATCTACTCTGAACTATGTTGAACTTGAAGCCGAGCAAGGTGACAAGAATATGCAGTTATTTTTAGGTCGTGCTTATCTGGAAGGGACCAATGGCCTAAAAGCTGATCCGTTAAAAGGGATATATTGGCTTGAGAAAGCGGCAGTGGATATGCCAGAAGTGAAAACCATGATTGGTGATCTGTTTAAAGCCGGACAGGTGCTTCCTCGTGATAATCAGCAGGCATTATACTGGTATACACAAGCGGCCAATGAAGGTGAAGTCATTGCAATGGCGGAATTGGGGTTATATTACGCCTCTGGCGCGGGTGGAGCGGTTGATTGTAATAATGCCATTAAGTGGTTTGGTAAAGCGTCAAATGCAGGCTCGCTGGAATCAAAGCGCAATTTAGTCTGGCTTTATGCTACTTGTGATGATCAGCGTATACGTGACGGCCACCGTGCATTGAAATTGGCCAAGCAGGTGCTGAGTCGTAATGGAACTGGTGATGCGGGAGATTACGATAATTTGGCAGCAGCGTATGCTGCGGTCGGGAAGTTTAAGCAGGCGATTGTAGCCCAGCGAACGGCACTTGGAAAGCTGAAAGAGCCCAGCTCAGAACGCTATACAAGCTTTACTCACCGTTTGAAGCTTTATGAGAAAAATCAAACTATTTATAGCGCGTCATTGTAGTGCTATCGATAAAATCAAAGGGGGCTATTTGGCCCCTTTTTGCTATTTTTTTGTAATGTTAAATATAGAATGTGGCGTATAACAGCCACTAATATATCGGATTATTGAACTCGTCCTGCAATTTTTATCCCTATTGATATCCTTAACTATACTTACCTGATGTTGCCCAATACATGAGTTGGGTCCCCGTTTGGTTAAGCAAAGTATCAGAAAAGGAAACGAGCAATGGCCACTTCTGAACACGTTAGCGACAAAGATAGAGCCAAGTATGAATGGCGGTCTTTTTTGTTTATCACCATCTTTCTTTTCCCGATCATTTCGATTGCTTTTGTAAGTGGCTATGGCTTTATCGTCTGGGCACTACAAGTCTTCTTCCTCGGCCCTCCTGGTCATGGTTAACCAACTATAAGTCGTACTTTCCAAACCTAATCAATCATGGCATCGAGGGTAACAATTTATGATGAGCTTTTTGAAAAAGCTGTGGGCAACCTTCTGGCGTCCTGCAGTGCATATCAGTTTAGGCGTGCTTACTCTCGGTGGATTTATTGCCGGGGTGATTTTCTGGGGAGGATTTAATACGGCCTTAGAGATGACCAACACAGAGAAGTTTTGTATTGGTTGTCATGAAATGCGTGACAACGTGTATGAAGAACTGCAAGGCACCGTCCACTGGACAAATAATGCAGGGGTGCGAGCGACTTGCCCTGACTGCCATGTACCACATAATTGGACGGATAAAATTGCGCGTAAAATGCAGGCCAGTAAAGAGGTCTATGGCGCGATTTTTGGCACCATAAACACGCGAGAAAAATTCCTCGAAAAACGGATGGAATTAGCGACCCATGAGTGGAAGCGTTTTGCAGCAAATGGTTCATTGGAATGCAAGAGCTGCCATAACTACGACAGTATGAAGTGGGATGAAATGTCACCGCGGGCGCAGGTTCAAATGAAGCAAGCTGCGGCTAGGGATCAGAGCTGTATTGATTGTCACAAAGGGATTGCTCATCACCTCCCTGAAGACATGGCCTCCAGTGGTGGTATGGTTTCAGATTTAGCGTCTCAATCACACAGTACCAGCTATTCAGATGGTGATACTTATTACAGTATTCAGTTTTTACCGCTTTATCAAGATAAGGCACTGACCGTTAATGGTGGTCAGCTAGAACCCGCATCAGCGGTAAAAGTCGTGAATGTCACTGATGACGCGATAGAGGTTGAGATTCAAGGTTGGCGTAAAACCAAGGGTTTTGGACGAGTTATTAATCAAGACTTTGGGATGAATATTCCTTCGGCAGCATTAAGTAAAGATGCCGCGCAAAATGACAAAATAGTTAAGGGCGGTGAAGAGAAAATGGATGAGATAACCGGATTAACCTGGCAGCAAGTCACGGTAACGTTATGGATGAAGAAAGACAGCTTATTACCTGATGTGCAGCCTATCTGGACGGCGGCAAAATCGGCATATAACACCAACTGCAGTGTCTGTCATACCCAACCGGCTGAGAATCATTTTGATACCAATACTTGGCCTGGGATGTTTAATGGGATGTTGGCGTTTGTCAATTTAGACAGTGATAGTGAAGCGATCGTCTTGAAATATCTGCAAAATCACTCATCTGATTTTTCACAGTCACAGCATTAGAGCTCAAAGGGGATGCATTTATGTCTTTAACTCGTCGTAAGTTTTTACAAGGTGCTATTACAGCCAGCGCAGTGACAGTGATAGGGCCAAGCTTATTAACGCAACTCGCTCATGCTGCAACTGAAAATAAAGAGGCAACCAATGATGCTCCTGGGACTTGGAAAGTAACAGGCTCACACTGGGGCGCGTTTCGGGCTCGGGTTTATAATGGTCAAGTTATGGAGGTTAAACCGCTTGAGTATGATAAGCACCCAACTGATATGCTCAATGGGGTCATTGGTTTGATATATAGCCCTAGCCGCATTCGTTATCCATTAGTCCGGTTAGATTGGCTGAAGAAAAATAAGTACAGTGGAGAAACCCGAGGTAATAACCGTTTTGTTCGTGTCACATGGGATGAAGCGTTAGATCTGTTTTTCCAAGAATTACACCGAGTGCAAAAAGATTATGGCCCGTGGGCACTGCATGCCGGGCAAACGGGCTGGCGGGAAACGGGTCAGTTTCAAAGTTGTACAACACATATGCAACGTGCTGTTGGTATGTATGGTAACTTCGTGAAAAAGGTCGGGGATTATTCTACGGGGGCCGGGCAGGTCATTCTACCGTATGTATTGGGGTCGACAGAAGTGTATGCTCAAGGCACCACGTGGCCATTGATTTTAGAGCATTGTGACACGATGGTGTGGTGGTCAAACGACCCGATGAAAAATGGCCAAGTAGGCTGGCAATGTGAAACGCATGGTTCCTATGAGTTTTATGCAAAATTAAAAGAGAAAGTCGCGGCTGGGAAGATCAAGGTTATTTCCGTAGATCCGGTTGTGTCGCAAACTCAGAACTATTTGCAGTGTGAGCACCAATACGTCAACCCACAGACGGATGTTGCTTTCATGCTGGCGATTGCACATACATTGTATAGCGAAAAGCTCTACGATAAAGAATTCATGGAAACTTACACTTTAGGGTTCGATGAGTTTTTGCCGTATTTACTGGGTAAAGCGGATGATAAAACGGCTAAAACACCGGAATGGGCAGAGCCTATTTGTGGGGTGAAGGCCGATCAGATCCGTGAATTTTCACGTACTCTCGCCAAAGGCCGTACCATGCTAATGATCGGTTGGGCGGTTCAACGCCAGTTACACGGTGAGCAACCGTACTGGATGGCAGCAGTATTGGCTTCGATGTTGGGGCAGATTGGTTTACCCGGAGGGGGGATTTCCTACTCTCATCACTATAGTGGTGTTGGTATCCCTTTCAGTGATGCATCTGGTCCGGGAGGTTTCCCGCGGAATGTGGATGAAGGACAAGAGCCAATCTGGAATAATACTGATTTCAAAGGATACAGTTCAATTATTCCTGTGGCACGGTGGATTGATGCCATTATGGAGCCGGGAAAGAAAATCAATTTCAATGGCAGTACGGTTGTTTTACCTGATACCAAGATGATGGTGTTTAGTGGTTGTAACCCTTGGAATCACCATCAAGATAGAAACCGGATGAAAGCGGCGTTTAGAAAATTACAGACAGTGGTTAATATTGATTATACGTGGACGCCGACTTGTCGGTTCTCCGATATTGTATTACCCGCTTGTACCCAATTTGAACGTAATGATCTTGACCAATACGGGACGTATTCAAAAGCGGGTGTACTCGCTATGCATAAGCTGGTGGATCCCCTTTATCAATCTAAAACCGATTTTCAGATCTTCACCGAGCTATGCCAACGCTTTGGTAAGAGTAAAGAATATACTCGTGGCATGAATGAGATGGAGTGGATCCAGCAGATCTATAATGAGTGCCGCGACGCCAACAAAGATAAAAACCCAATGCCTGAATTTGATGAATTCTGGAAGACAGGGTTAGTTGAATTTAAACGGGATCAGTCTATGGTCAGCCATGCTGCATTTCGTGAGGATCCAGAAATTAATCCCCTTGGAACGCCTTCTGGTTTTATTGAAATTTATAGCCGTAAAATTGCACGTTATAAGTATAAATATTGCCAAGGTCACCCTATGTGGTTTGAAAAGACAGAGCGATCTCATGGTGGACCGAAATCAGAAAAATATCCGCTCTGGTTGCAATCGTGTCATCCACCCAAACGCTTACACTCGCAGATGTGTGATTCAGAAAAGTTCAGAAATACCTATGCTGTAAAAGGTCATGAACCTGTTCACCTTAATCCGGATGATGCAAAAAAACGTGGAATTAAAGATGGTGATATCGTGCGTGTTTTTAATGACCGAGGACAGTTGCTTGCTGGTGCAAAAGTGTCAGCTGACTATCCATCCGGTGTGATCCGTATTACTGAAGGGGCATGGTATGGGCCGTTAAACAATGACATTGGCGCGATTGATACTTATGGTGATCCAAATACATTAACCCAAGATATCGGTACGTCGGAGTTAGCACAGGCAACCAGCGCGAATACCGTTGTGGTTGAGGTGGAAAAATATAAAGGCGAAATACCACCAGTCACATCATTCAGTGGGCCTATTTATGTAAGTTAATTATTGAGGCTATAGCATTGATGGTGATTAAGGCCATGGGAATATCCGGGGGATAGATTCTCTCGGATTTTTTTATCAATTAAAAAGTGGATGTCGATGAGGGATATAAGTATCTAACGATAAAAAATCCAAGTTACTACACCAAGTAATGTTAGTGGATAAGTAACTTGGATAAATGTTATTGCGCATTGTCGTTGTTATTATACGTCGTGTTTATGTCCGTTATTATGATTGCTGTTTGCGACGAAATGCAGCCAGTCCAAGTAAACAGGCTGAGAACATAGCGAGTGTTTCTGGTTCGCTAACTTCAACAGCAGGGCCTTCAAAATCAATCCATAGGTCGCCATCAATAGCACTAAAGATAGGGTTATTTAATGATGCGATATTAGCAAATGTGATTGATTCAAATTGTAAGGTGAAACTATCTGTATTGGCATAGTTCAGTAACACAGCACCTGTAGGATCATCTTCATTAAAGTTGGTTCCAGGGCCTTCAAATAAAATACTGGAGCCAAAATCAGTAGCGCTCAAGCTGGCGGGAGTATTCCCCGTTGTGTATGAGATTAACCCGTCATCTTTAAATACGCGAACGTCTTCACTTTGTTCATTGCCGGGATTATCGAGCTCACCATCTACATCGTACACGATGATCGCCAGTTCATCGGCCACAAAGGGATCGGTGTAAGTGTTGGAATTTGCACCAGTACCATCAAATAATTCAAATAAATACACCAGCCCGCCTTCTGCCTGTTGATCGGCGGGTAGGTTGGCATCACGACGATAGGTGAAACCTACATCCCCATTGGGCTCGGTAACGGTTGAGGCTTTATAGTTAGGTGCTTGCCAGTCGAAGATATAGTCCCCAAAGGCTGTCGCAGTGACTCTTGCATCAAGGGTCGTGCCCCCCGTGGAACCTACATTGGTAAATCGCATGACATTACTGGTTGTTGCTGGATCTGCGGGGCTGAAATGAATAACGGTATCTAAGTTAACTAAGTAGGGTGTATCGAAAGAGAGATCAATGGGGGCTGCTTGTGTTGCTCCCGCAGTTAGGACAGCCAAAGAAAGTAGCGCAGTTTTAATCTGTGTTTTCATTTTTCTTCCTTTATTGATTTTTATAGATAGTAATAGTCATTATTATGTTATGACTTTTATGTTGTGCACTTAGTTATTAGCAAGATGCATGCCAATTTAATTTTATTTAAAATCAATAGATTAAATTTTTGATATTTATGAAGTGTAAATTATTCTGACAGGACACAATGGCAAAATAGGATGAAGAATAGGGCATTTTAAAAATGAGTCGCAATTTGCATACTGATAACAATTTGGCTATCTATTCCATCTTGGAATAGATAGTTATCCATATTTTCATTTTTCATTTGAGTTTCAATCCGTATCCTAAGCGCAGAAATAACTATGAGCTTGATACACCTTGTTTACTTCGATTATTTGAGGTTTGAAATAAGGCTGTTTGGTATTGAATATTAGGAATGATATGGACTTATCATGGGATATCCTTGGCGCGTTGTTTTTGGTTGCGAGCCTCGCGGGTTTTATTGATGCGATTGCAGGTGGTGGGGGTATGTTGACAGTGCCAGCCTTACTTGCTGCTGGTCTTCCTCCTGCGCAAGCACTTGCTACCAATAAATTGCAGAGTTCCTTTGGGAGTTTTTCAGCATCACTGTATTTTGTGCGTAATGGCTTAGTGAATTTAAGAGAGATGCGATTAGCAATTGCATGTACTTTTATTGGGTCAGCGTTGGGAGCTTTGTTAGTACAGGTAATAGACGCCAGTGTGTTAACAAGCTTAATTCCTGTATTGTTGGTCTGTATTTCGTTGTATTTTTTATTTGCCCCTGATGCAGGTAAAGGTGGCGGAACGCCGACATTAAGTGATGCAGCTTTTGCGCTATCGGTAGGTACCAGTATCGGATTCTATGACGGTTTTTTTGGCCCCGGGACGGGGTCGTTATTCACAGTCTGTTTTGTATTGATTGCTCAATTAGGTATTGTTGAAGCCACCGCACGGACAAAGGTATTGAATTTCACGTCCAACATTGCCGCGTTACTCTTTTTTATCGTGGCAGGTTTACCGATTTGGGAAATAGGATTAGCAATGGCTGTGGGCGGCTTTATAGGGGCCCGCTTGGGTGCAAAGGTGGTGGTTACTAAAGGGCGTAAATTAATACGCCCAATGGTTGTCTGCGTGTCAATGGTGATGGCAATTAAGCTCCTGATCGAACAAAATCCACAATGGCTAGATTTGTTTGTTTGAACTAAAAGTAACTTGCAGCAAGAGAATGCTCTAATTTACCTCATGAGATAGTCACAATATAGGGGCTCAAGCGACTAGCTCTGGAGCCTCTGCTGTTGCCCAATGAATACATTGATCAGCTAAAATATTCAATGAATCCAGGCATAAGTGTGGTTGATGGGTCGCTTCCTCAGACAGTGCGACAGGGATTTCGGTACACCCTAAAATGACGGCTTCTGCTCCTTGAGCCAAGAGATCTTCAAATACGGGTAGCATGGCTTGCTTACCTGCTTCAATGTCACCTGCTTTCACTGCATAGATGCCTTCCATGACGGCTTTCTGTTGGCTTTCTGTTGGCTCAACTGTCGCAATCTGTTTTTGAGCCAGTTTGAGCTGGTACATTTTTGTTTTCATGGTTGCAGTGGTTGCCATGATGCCCACTTTTTTATAATGACGAAAATTGGCCTCATTAACCACGCTATCAATAATGCTGATGGTATGCACTTTACAAGTTTGGCTCAGACGCGGATACCAATAGTGAGCGGTGTTACACGGCATAACAATGCATTCTGCACCTGCCTGTTCTAGTTGCTCCATGCCTTGCTTAAGGGCTGGGTATGGATCTTCACCGTTGCTGATTAGAAAGGCAGTCCGATCTGGGATCTGCGGGTTATTACTAACTAGCATGGGGATATGTTGCTGATCATTATGAGCTGGAGTCTGAGCGATAATTTTTTGCATAAATTCAACTGTCGCTAAAGGCCCCATGCCGCCAAGAATCCCTAATTTCTTACTCATAGTGTTGTTCCTACAGTATTTTTCACTGGATTCACTATAAGCCAGTACCGATGGGTTGAGAAATGCCGTTGCTGGGGACGTCATGCCGAATCGGCATGACTAAATAAGCAAACTGTGATCGCTCGCGGTTGAATTTATTCTTACTCGGTAACTGGTTGATGTTGTATGGGTATATACTGCTTTGTTTATTACGCGCAGAACTTATGAATATCGAAAGTAAATGGTTGGAAGATTTTTTAGCGCTCGCCGATGCCCGTAATTTTTCTCAGGCGGCAGAAATGCGCAATGTGACTCAGCCAGCGTTTAGCCGCCGAATTAAGGCACTAGAACAAATGGTTGGTGCTGAGCTTATTGACCGAAGTAAGACACCCGTTGCGCTGACTCCCAGTGGACGTATGTTCCGAATTACGGCCCGTACCTTGATGAACCAAATGATGGATGGGATCGGTCAATTATCTGATCTTTCAAAGTTGGGGGGGAATATCGTTCGAGTTGCGGCGGCGCATTCATTGGCGACGAGTCTAGTTCCTTCTATTCAGCCAAAACTTCAGGCTGGTTATCACAATCCGTTACTGAGTGTTGAAGCTATCGATGTTGATAAAGCGATAGAAGAGCTACATGAAGGTGGGTGTGATTTATTACTGGCCTTTGATGATGAGCTGCTTCGGCTTCCTCCTTACCAGTCACTACAAATTGGGCAAGCTGAGCTATTGCCAGTCTGTCTATGTGATAGAGAAGGCGTGCCTCTGTTTGATCTCACTCAGCAGGAACCCGTTCCGTGGTTGGCATACAGTCCTAGTTCTTATATGGGACGACAGGTAGAAGCCATCCGAGATCAGGTCAATCTGAAGGCGGTATTTTTATCATCAATGACCGACTTGCTTAAAATACTGGTATTACAAGGGCAGGGGGTAGCTTGGCTACCGGATTACTCGATCGATGCTGAGTTGAAGAGTGGTAGAGTGGCTATTGTCGGAGAGCCTCATCTTCGCTTACCGATTACGTATTATGCGTACCGCTATCAGGCGCGTCTGCATCCAGCGGGTGAGCAGGTTTGGCAGACATTACAAAATTATGTGGCAGAATAAAAAAGAGGCCATAACAACATGTTGTTATGGCCTCTTTTTTAACTATAGCTGTGTTGGATGATTACACAATCATTGGTGCGATTAGGAGTCCACACAGCGTAGCGGCAGCCACACCCACGAGTCCAGGCAGTAAGAAAGGGTGGTCAAAAATATTCTTACCCATTCGAGTTGAACCTGTTGAGTCAAATTCGATAGCGGCTAGGGAGGTTGGATATGTCGGAAGAACAAATACCCCGGTGACTGCGACAAATGAAGCAAGAATCGCCCAGTGTGGAACTTGTAGGCTGAGAGCCAGAGGGATAATTAATGGGGTGGTTGCACCTTGGGAAAGAAGCAGTGTACATGTGCCAAATAATACCAGTGACAATAGCATTGGATAAGATTGTAATAGAGACCCAGCAAACTCTTTAATTTCAGGAAGATGGGCATTAACCATTGTTGACCCCATAGTCACGATGCCTAAGATCACCGCAACAGAACTCATCCCAGATCGGAATGTACTGGTACGAATAATGGTATCAGGATCGATTTTGCATAATGGTACCATCATGCAAGCAACGGCAAACATAGAGACAATAATGATATCGCGGGTTGACATCATCGAGCCATCGCTAAAATGCGGACGTAGTGCAGGGAAAGCGGCATAAATAACGATAGCGACAGTCGCAAACAGAAATAACCATACTGAATATTTTGCTTTTGGGTTGACGGTGATTTTTTTATCTTCGTGTTGCTGATGCTCTTGTTGCAAGTGTTCTAGATAGACAGGATCATCTTTTAATTCGCAGCCTTGACGTGATGCGATAAATGCACCGACCATTGCGGCAATAAACGATGCTGGCAGACACACCGCCATAATTTGCAGGAAGCTGACTCCAATCGGTTCCATGATTGAAATCATGGCTGCCATAGCGGCAGAAATTGGTGAGCCTGAGATAGCAACTTGTGACGCAACGACAGCCCCAGCAAGTGGACGGGATGGTCGTTCCCCAATTTCTTTTGCGACTTCAGCAATGACTGGCAGCGTTGAAAATACCGTATATCCGGTGCCGGCCATGATTGTCATTAGCCAAGTGATCATCGGAGCCAAGAAGCAGATATAACGAGGATTACGACGCATGAGGTTACCCGCATGATGGACTAACCAGTCCATCCCTCCCGCCGCTTGCATAGTCGATGCTGCAGTGACGACTGACATGATGATTAAAATAACGTCGATGGCGGGCTCGCTGGGTTCAAGTCCAAAACCAAGCGTTAAAATGGCGAGGCCGAGGCCACCAGCTAAGCCGACACCTAACCCGCCCATTTTTAGTCCCCAGTAGATACAGCCTAATACCACGATTAGCTCAATTGCTACTAACATAATGTTTCCTATCCGTATGGAATAATAAATCTGTATCGGTACGTTGTCGTAACCGATTTATATTGGCATCAGCCACTGAATAATTGTGGGTATAGTGCTTAAACTGATTGAGTCTGTTAAATGCCGAATTTCGTTTTTTCATACCTAATCGGCATGAGAGTGAGGGTGGTTTTGTGAGGTAATTAACAGAATTGGGTTATTTGCTGTATTACCACACTTGGTGTGGGTGAAAAACGTACAAAGAAGGGAGGTAATTAACGGAAAAATATTGTGACAAGCATCACGTGACACTATGTGTTTTTGATTTCATGATGGAATAGATTGCGGCCCTGTTTTTCGCGGTTAGTTTATGTGGAGAGGAATAGATCCCGCAATAGTTTCAATAAGATCTCGAATACGTGTTGAGCGGTAGCTGTTATGGCGATAGCAAAGATGAACTGGGCGAGTGAGTTCATCAAGGAATTTAAAATGGTGGCAATAAGCGGGGTCTATATTTAATGTTTTCACAATCGAAGTGGGTACTAATGCTGGGGCTACCCCCCCTAGAGCCAGTTGTGCGGCGGCAGTATAGGAGTCCATTTCCATCAGAGGAATGATGGCCGCTTTCTGAAGTAGGCTAGCTTGATTGGCATTGGCTGGATTCTTGAAATCATTAACAAGTAAGGCTTTCGGTTTTTGTTTGAGTGTTTGTGGGCTGATTACCGTGAAAGATTCACAAAATAGCAGTTGGGTAGCCAGGCCATGTTGTGGTGGTAAGTGGCCTGCGCAAAAGCCAATTGTTGCATCGCCTGACTGGACTTTTTCTATGATAGCTGGGGTGTGGTGAGTTGTGATACTAATATAGGGATCAGATTGGAAGTAGCTACCGATGATCTCAGCAAGGTAGCCAGCCACTAATGTTTCAGAGCAAGCAAGTTTGATAATAGAGTGATCCTGAAAGTGCTGTTGATCAAAGATCAATCCTTTCATTTCTTGGTAGCTGGGGCCGACATTATCAATGAGAGCTAATGCATCGGTAGTGAGCTTGATATGTCTCCCTGAAGGTTCGATGAGTTTTTTTCCAAGACGTTGCTCAAGTTTGGCAATGCGTTTACTAACCGCACTTTGGCTGAGGTAGAGGCGGTTAGCCGTCTTGCTCATCGTGCCCTCTTGCGCAAGGGTCAGGAGGGTTTCTATTCCTTCAAGTAACAAGTGCTTTTGTCCGTAAATATCAGGGAAAATCGGTGAGAGCCAGATTAATGCTCTGGCTCTTGCTGGGTAATACTGCCGACTTCTAGCATGGCTGCGACATCTAAATGCTCAGCATTCATCATGGCTGAAATACGCTGTACGGAAGAAAGTAACAGTGATTGTTCCCATTCTTCTAGTTTTTGGTATCGGGCAACAAAATCTTCCTGTAGTGGTGGCGGCGCTTTTTCAAGCACGGCTTTACCTTCTTCTGTCAGGTTTGCGTGTACTTTTCGTTTGTCGAGTGTACTACGTTCACGTACAACCAGCTGACGTTTTTCCAGACGATCCAATATCGTTGTCGCTGTTGCCTGACTCATATTGGTATTGTTTGAAAGCTGCCGAATGGTCACTTCCCCCGAATCACGGATGGCACGCATTAATACCAATTGTGGACCTGTCAATCCCGCTAATTTATTCAATTTGCGTGAGTGCAGGTCGATGGCCCGAATGATCTGTCGTAGGGCAATCAAGACTTCTTCGTGCTTGTCCATATTCCTCTCCTCAATAGTGCCCGCCGAAAGTACCGCAAACGGAAGAAAGTTGGAAGCCTTAGTTTTCATAATGTTGTTATAGACAATATAGCGCTTATTTGTATTACTAAGATATTAACCAAGTAAGTGACTATTTACTGTTTGGTTTCACAACAGTGACAAAATTGGCAATAAAAACAATTGTTACCATTACACTGTAGCGTTGCTCGAGCACTATGCGGTCTATACGTCGTTCCAAAGTCAGTGATATAGGACAATCCCGGGAATATTGGCTAGTGTTTCCTTTAGGTATGGAGCTCTCGAAGGAATAGATCACACTTAATTTAATAATTGAAACATGAACTGCTGATGTTGACGGCTAAAGTTAGTCCGTCATTCATTGAATTTGCCATAATTATAACAGTGGCAATGAGGAGTCAGCTGGCAATGACAAAACTCTGCGGTATTGGCCTCATACTGGTTGCTATGTGCCCGATGGTATTCGCAACCGAAAAAATTCAACCTGTGCAGCCCCTTTCTGCTCGGGTTGACCTTGAACAACAATTTTCTGATGGCATCCTTCAGCAAAAGAAAGCCCGTCGATGGGTATATGACGTTGCGAATAATATTGTTGCGATCCGTTATGTCGATCAATTAGCGGATTTATATCATGGTATTGGTTTTGTGCCATTGTGGCAGGATACGTTTACCGCGAATGAATTCGAACAGCAATTGCGAATACTTGTACTGTCCAATGTCAGTCGTGATTTTTCTCGCCGTTACGCATTGCTTCAACAGTACAAAAAAAGCAATGATTGGCGCCATTATGATTTGCTCGCCACGGATACACTGCTGGCATACATGAGTTATATTGCTGGGCTACCCAACCATGGCCGTGAATGGCTATTTGGTAGCGGTGTTGAGCCTCGATTACCCTTCCCTTCAAATGCCGCACTCATACGATTGTCAGCCGCTATAGAACAAGAGCGGTTACGGCAATTTGTTCATAGCCTCAAACCTGTTGGTGATAACTATACCCAGCTATTGCTCGCCATAGAGACATTAGAGTCGATGAGTCGCGCGACATGGCCGAAATTTTATCAGTCTGGCATTATTCGACTGGGAACTCGACTAAGAAATCCAGATGCATTGATTTCCATTTTGGAAGGTTTGGGCGATCTTCGTGATTTTGAAGCTGATCAAATTCGTGCAGCAAAAATACAGCATTACAATATAGATCTTGCTAACGCGATAAAAAATTTCCAGCGTCGCCATGGGTTGAAACCTGACGGCGCGATAGGGCCGAAAACCCGACAATGGTTGGCGCTATCACCTAAGTTACGGATCCGGGTATTGGCACTTAATGCACAGCGAGTTCGGCTGTGGCCTGCTGATGCCGCGTCAGTGCTGATCGTTAATATTCCAAATTTCACAATGAATCTTTGGCTTGATAATCGGCATGTTCTTGGGAGTAAAGTGATTGTTGGCCGGCCTAGCCGACGTACACCATTGATGACCTCGAATGTGGCATCTGTGGTATTTAATCCTTATTGGAATGTGCCAATGTCGATTATGCGCAAAGATATATTACCGAAGGCACAGCGTGACAGGGGCTATTTACACCGTAATGGCTTTGCGGTGATCCGCAGTTGGAGCAGCTCTGAGCAGATCCCGATCCATACCATTGATTGGCGGATTGTGAACGCTAAATCATTTCCCTATCGTTTACGGCAGAAACCAGGAAGTAAAAATGCTCTTGGGCGGTTTAAGTTCAACATCCCGAATGATGATGCGATTTATTTGCATGATACTCCGTCAAAGCGTCTTTTTGCTAAAGAGGTTAGGGCATTAAGTTCTGGATGTGTCAGGGTCGAACAGGCCAGTGATTTGGCGATGGTGTTACTCAATTATTCAGGAGTGCCCGAGCAGCGGGTTAACGAGCTTAAGGCTCGTACGAAAACAAAGACAGTTGGGTTGCACAAAAAAATCAAAGTGCATTTGATTTACCAGACCGCTTGGGTTGACGAGCAAGGGCTGGTGAACTTCCGGGATGATGTGTATGACTATGACAATTTTGTTGCTATGTCTCAAAACCAAGAATTATTTACATCTCGTAACGAAGAATAAATTTCTTTTGTGTCAATAATTAGGCGTGGTTTGACGAAAAAAACAGCGATTTCATGTGATTTCATGATTTGACTGAGCAATATCCGAACGTTATCTTGATTTCAGTTTATGGGGAAGCGGTTGCGCTTGCCGGGAGTCAACCGGTTATTGCGCTGAATTGGTTATTGTTGAGTTATGTCTGAAATAGATTACAAGCGTCGCCAGTTGCTGGTTGCTGGCGGGCTTACGTTAGGGGCGTGTTTGATGCCAGGAATAGCGATGGCAAGCCCTTATCGTGCGGAAAATCCGCGCCAGATTTCTCTGTGTAATATACATACACGTGAAGATTTGGAAACCGAATACTTTGACGGAAGGCAGTACCTAAACGAAGAACTGCAAAAAATGAATTATATCTGCCGAGATTTCAGACGTAATGAAGTTGCGAAAATGGACCGTCGCCTGTTTGATGCCATCACCGAGATTCAGGCGGGCCTTGGCCATAAAGGGCAAGTACGCATTATTTCTGGTTATCGGTCACCTGCAACGAATAAAGCGCTGCAAAAAAAAGGTGGTGTGGCAACGAAAAGCTACCATATGAAAGGTCAGGCAATCGACTTTAATCTGGAAGGTGTTTCATTGTCTCGGATCCGCCATGCGGCACTTGAACTGCGTATGGGTGGGGTTGGCTATTACCCGCGCAGTGGCTTTGTCCATATTGATACCGGACCTGTTCGTCGTTGGAATGGTTAAGTGGCAACGGCTATAACACGGTCAAAATAAAAGATAAAAAATCAAGCCGGTGTCGCTTCTCTGATAGTTGCACCGGCTTTACTGTATTTGGATTTTGCCAATCAGGCTGTGTTATCCTGCGGTTATAACTGCAACCGTTAGGAAAAATTGATGAGTCTCCACTTTGAAGTTGTACCCGTTACTCCGTTTCAGCAGAACTGCTCTGTGATCTGGTGTGATGAAACGAAAGAAGCTGCACTGGTTGATCCCGGTGGTGATATTCATTTACTAAAAGAAAAAGTACAGCAGCTTGGCCTGACGGTAACCAAGCTTATTCTTACTCACGGCCATCTTGATCACGTGGGGGGGACTGAGCCGTTGGCGAAAGAGCTGGGCGTGCCTGTGATTGGTCCGCATAAAGATGATGCCTTTTGGCTACAAGGTCTTCCTCGGCAGAGTGAGATGTTTGGTTTCCCAATGACAGAAGCGTTCGAGCCTGATCAGTGGCTCAATGACGGTGATGTTATTCAGTTAGGCAATCAGACATTATCCGTGCTGCATACGCCGGGTCATACGCCTGGGCATGTGGTATTACACAATGTTGATGCCAATGTCGCTTTTGTCGGTGACGTACTGTTTAAAGGTGGCATCGGACGTACTGATTTCCCTCAAGGGGACTACCAAACACTGATCAATTCCATTAAAGGTAAGTTGTGGTCTTTAGGGAATGACGTGACATTTGTACCTGGGCATGGTCCGCTGTCAACGTTTGGTCACGAGCGAGCAACTAACCCGTTTGTTGCTGATGAAATGCCATTGTATTAATGACACCGTGGATTAATACAAAGATGAAAATACCTTGCTCTTACCAGCAAGGTATTTTTTTGTTTGCCCAGCGAAGCTGGCAAACCCGTCAGGTTGCAAGAAACCTGAATCACCCCGACTGAGGGGAAGATAATCCGAATCGCAAGGGCGTTGCTGGCCAACGGCAGGGTCTGAAGGAAGCGATAGGAAGTTAACAGTACACAACGAAAGTGAACCTGATTCGGCAGTCTAGGTGGGTAAGCGTGCAAAATAGCGCAAAGCCCCATACTCAGTCAGACCTATGCTGTGCTTGAGGGTGGAATTGTTAACAGGGAGCCAGTGCAGTAACT
>NZ_JAKJSL010000009.1:0-8688 GCF_050336815.1 Photobacterium nomapromontoriensis | reverse complement strand
TTAATACGCTATCGGTCAGGCCCGCGCCGCCAACGGGTTTGGTGAGTAGCGGATTGGTGGCGTAAACGCGCACCATCTGCCCGGTTTCAAGTTGTACCTTGGGCAAACTGCTGACCGCGAGCTGTTGCCCCGCCGCCAAGGCCACATCCGGCAGGTGTGACACACTCACTTGCTGGTTGTCGGCTAGCTGCATGGGTGGCATGCGTGAAATATCCACCGCCTGACCGTCAACCAATGCCACTGGCGGCAGCTCGGCAACATTAACGGCCTGATTGGGTGACAGCGTCACCATCGGCAACTGTGTCACCGCCACTTCTTGGCCGTCGGTAGGCGGAATGTAACGACCGTAGCCACACATAATGGTGACCGTCCCCGCCTCGCCCATGTTTTCAACGGTCACGCGCCCGGCTAAGCGCGGGTCGATAACCTGCGCCCCCTGCTTGAGCCGATATTCGCCACGCTCGGTGGTGATGCTGACCGACGCGGGACACGCTTCGACATACAGAAACTCGCCCACGGCCTGAAATTGCGCCCGCTGGCGCGGCTGCATCATCTGGTTAAAGCTCATCGTTTCCCCTTAATCATCATGATTGCCACAAAAAACATCACGATCCCCACCATGATGGTCATTTGCTTGGACGTCGCGACCTGCCCGCCGTCGGCCTTCATCACCGCCAGCTCTTTGAGTGCCTCAAGGTTTTCGCTGTTCTGCGTCGCCTGATTACCCGCCAGCCCCGCCAGCATCTGCAAGTTTTCACCGTGGGCTTGGCTGACTTGATTGATGGCGTTGTTGCTGACCTCGGCATTGAGTTCCATCGCGCCAAGACCAAAATCCAGCGCCTCGCTCACTGAATTGGCCCCCATTTCCAGCGCGGCGGTGGTGACTTCGGTATTACTGGCAAATGCCAGCTCACCTAACTCGGTGGCACGTTCTATGGCACCATGGTCGGTCATGGTGACGTTAATGTTGGAATCATTAACCCCAGAAATCGCGACCCCGAGGTTATCGCCAGAAATGGCATTCTGCCCGCTGACATTCGTATTGGATGTTTGATTAGAACTGCTGCTACTGCCTCCCTTACCCATGGTTATCCCTCAAATCCAGTTGATGAACGGTTTCCTGTGAATCGCCAAATGCCCTTACTTGCTCGACCTGTTTGAAGCCAAACTGGCCAAGTATGCGGCGCATGCCTTTTCGGTAGGTGTGATAGCTAATGGATTGATAGCCACGTTCCGTCACTCGCTCAATGATATGGGTGGCCGCATCAACGAGGCCGCGCCCCGTCATGGCTATGATGTGATAGCGTTCACCATCAATCCGGCTAATAAACCGCAACTTAATCCCTTTGCCCGTCAGCAGATAAAAGCTGGCCTGCTGGTCACAGACCAACTGTCTCACCTCGTCAAACTCCACTTTGGGCATGTCAGAACCCGCAAACGCAGGCTTTATCAGTGATAAATGTGCCTGAAAGTCAGGGGCGCTCGGGCGGATTAATCGAAAATACATCAGCCCACCTTCTTAATTAGGAACCACACCACGGCCAGCCCTAGCGCGACGGTCAACCACTGAGAGACGGCAGAGCCGCCCCCCATGTTGATGCCACTGACCTTAAAGCTGTTATTGGCATCGGCGTTGGCATTGGATGGCCCCGCCGTACCACCGCCCGCATTAATCGGCATGCTGCCGGAGTTGGTAACACCGGGAATACTGAGCATTACTTCATCACCCCCGTGATATTGACCAACCACAGCGCCAGCAGTACCGCAATCAAGATTTTGAAGGTACGGGCAAAGGTTTCACCGCTGAACAACCCGGCGGCATAGCCCACCGTCCCTGTCAGTAACGGCCAAAATAGTAATGGCATTATTTCCCCCTCATCAGTACGGCAACGGCTAACACCGCGACAATCACCCCGCCGCCAATCATCAAGGCAGTATGGGTAGTGAGGCCTCCGGAATAAATCGGCTGGCCGTCGGGTTGCTTGGCAGGCTCTTGGTTTTGTGGCACTCGGTTTTCTTCTGGCGCGGCAGAGGTGACTTTGTCCGCCTCGTTGTCAAACCACGATTCAACCCACTGCTCACCGCCGTTGAGGGCGGAATCCCAAATGCCGCCCAGTGATTCGCCCCAGCTATCGAATAAATCCATAGCGTCCCCTTATGCCTTGGTCGGTAAGGCGTTCACTTGCTCAACCGCTTCGATGATCACCGGCACACTGCCCACCTTGTTTTTATCCAGCTCAAACGCCAGTTGACTACGGGCGGCAGTGTTCAGCATGCCGTCAGCGCCAAAGCCATAGCGGATAAAGTCGAGGCTAAACCAACCAGGGTTTTGTTCTTTCTTCGATTGGGCCAAGTCAAAAGCGTTATCAGCCTTGGTGACGTTCATTTCTTCGAACGAATCCCGCAAGACGCGCACGCGCTCAATCGAGTCATCAAGGAAGTGAATGCGCTTGAGGTTCAGTGCCGGGCTACGCTCGCTGAAGTCAAATGGTGTGCGGCCTGTTGCCGAGGCAAACCACGTCAGCTCATAGATGCGCGGCATGTAGTAACGCACCGATTGTGCGGGTAACACATGCGCACGGGCACGGATGCTCGGCGCTGGCGTATCTGCTGGCTTGCTTTTCAGGGTGATGTGAATGAACCAGATTTCACCGCCCAAGGTGACAAGGTCGGTTTGACGCACACCGATTTTGGTGCGCAAGGTTGGGTCACCAAATGACAGGACATAGCGCCCGTCAACGGCGTAGTTCTTGCGGTGGGCTTGCAGTTTGACCAGCGTTTCACCCGTGACATTGATTTTGGCCGAACCGTTCAACGACACTTCGACACGTTCAATGTCTTTGGGGTCGGTGATATTGGTGACCAGTTCAATGCTGTGATACGTCGGGCCGGAAACCAGACGCAGTGATGCCCGGTTACCCCAGCCAACACCTTCAACGGGATCAAGCTCTTTAGGGCGCGGCGCAAATTTGGTTTGAAGTAGTTCCATGTCCTACCCCTTAACCAATCACGTCTTCGACGGAATCAACGTTGTTTGATGCCCATACCACGGCACCCGCAACCAGTAATGCAATCACACCTGTGATCACATAGCCTTTGGTTTTTGCACTCATGTTGTTTGCTCTCTGTTGGTTTACAAAAAATTCCCCAACAAGAAAGCAAGTGATTCGGTTTTAAGGCAAACACAAAAAAGCCCGCTAAACCTATAGGCTTGCGGGCTTTTGGAAATGTGATTTAGACTGTATGTATTAAGCTGAATGCTCTTGCGCTTCATCCGATTCAGAATCGTCACCAGCAACAACATAACTAAACTGAGCCGAATATTCATCACCAGCTCGTACAGATGACATATATTTTACTTTGACTGCACTTCCAGTTAAAAATGCATTAGTCAAAGCTTCTAAATCATCGCCAATGATCGATGCCAATGCTTTCATTCTAATTTGTGCATTACTACTAACTTTGGTCGTTTTGATTAGTAGTGACTCTTGATCCATTCGCTCGATACCATCGATATAAAAATCATCCACTCGTTCGTTACGCTTACCATTTTCCCCTCTTTGGCGTCTACTGAACTCGCGAATTTCAGCCTCTCTATACTCATTGTTGCCCGTTCTGACAAATTCCGCATCAGAAACTCTGCGCATAAGGGTTGTGTTCGCGCGTTCTGAGTAATCGATAGCTTTTGTATGAGTAGCGTTAAAACTTGGATGCTGCGTTAAAACATCTTGCAGTAAAGAACAAGACTCTTTTAGGTTTTTCTCACCTGTTAATAATGCAGCTCTTGTTGTCTCTTGCTGAGCAAGGAACTGTTCATTTTCAAGTTTTCGGTTACTACGCACGTAGTAACAAAAAGACCCGCTAATGAAACCAGCAATGGTTATAATTAATATTAGCTTTTCCATACCATCCATCCCGGTGGTGATTGCAGTCAAACTATCTGTCAGCTTGTTTAATAAGCTCCAGCCATCAGCTTCCGTATCTGATGACCCTTCTTTAACACGGAATACAAGCTCAAGATCTGCTTTATCGTCAGCTCTCAACATCTGTAAAGATGCGCTGTTATACTTTAGATCAGTAAATAGTCGATAAAGTTCCTGTTGATATCCGACATATCCTTCCATGGCGGTGATTGGCAAGGATTGGTTGTAGCGCTCACCTTTAATATAATAATTAACAGTCGGCCATCCATCAAACTTTACATCATCTATTGAATTATCATTGTCGAGTAACACTCGTTTTGTGAATTCAATGAAATCTTCATTAGAAGTAATAGTTACACTTGCCATGGACATATCCCTTGAAATTTTTTGCAAGATTACCGCATAATAAATTGTCAAACAATCAATAAATGAAGTATATGTAACACTAAGATTTTAGGAGATAAAAACCTATAGAATGCTCACAGAAACAATCACTTAATCACACGGAGTATTCACATTTTTATAGCATATCCCCTCACTCTGCAAAATGTAAGCTAGTATCTGCAGTAGGATGACCTAACTAATATGTATTCTTGTTTACACTTAAAAGAATGACCGCTGTCATCCGCTCTCTGAATTAACATAATTCAAATCATACTCTCTAAATTCAGTATCAATGATGCGCTCAAGATCTCGTAACTCTGCTAGCAGGTAGCCAGCAAACACATCAAAGTCTTGCCCTGTGAGAGTGGTATCAGTGTGGTCAAGGAAGGAAAGGCAACGAGTGAGAGCATGGCGAATAAGTGGATAGTTTAACGTAACTTCAACACCAAAGTGGCCTATCTCGGGTTCAAGTTGGGCAATGACCTCATCTAGGCGAACAAGCAAGCCATAGCCGTATGCAATGGCTTGATTGATTTCCATTTCACGTTTGTAGAATTGAATAAATTGGTTGGTGACGAATGGCTGATTCATTAGCTACCTTATTGGCTACCAGCGGATCACACCTTTCTTGAATGCTTTTCCATCCTGAAGAATATACTCAAGCTTTTGCAATGGCATGATTTCTATCGCGGGTATACCTGTCTTCTGCTGTAGGTATCGGGCACTGTCATCGGCTTTTTGCATCATCACACACGCAAACTGGCAGTTGTCGATAATGGTTTTCGAGACTTCTTGCCCACGCTGAAACATATTGATTGAGTGTAGGCCGTACTTGCGCCCTAGCCTCAAAATTTTGCCGTGGTAGCCAGTGGCTTTGGCGGTAGTGTTGCTATGCTCGGCCACTTCTTCACAAATCACCTTTAATGGCTTTTTATGTTTCCCATTCCCCACGCCCCAAACGACCATGCAGAACTTGTCAAAGTCGGCTTCGGTGGTTTCATGTTTTGGCGCGTAGGCAATCTTAAAACCTTGATTGGTTTTACGCCCAGCAATCAAGGCGCTAGCAAAGTCTTTTAAGCTGGCATAGCTGCGAACCTTGCGCCCTTGTAATTCACCTTGGTAGTCATTCAGCGGATCGAAAATAGCCACTTGGTCAGTGGCTTTTACAAACAGCTTTTTGGCTGCGGAGGTTTTCCCGCAGCCTGACATACCAACCGCATACGCATGGTGATTATCTAGCGCGTTGTTTTGGTTGATAGGCTGTAGTTTCACGCGGCGGCCTCCGCGTTATTATTATTGGCAGCTTGCTTGGCTTTCTCTTTGGCGACGGCTATGTCCTCGGCCTTAAGCTGTTTCACCTGCAAGTAACTTGATAATCCCAACATGCCAATTGCTGCAACAGCCATAATTTCTTCCATGTACTTGGCTAACCATGGCGGCGGGTTCGTACCGTACTTCACCAATAATGGAGCCACTTTGTTGGCAACCGTTTCGGCTTGGTCAGGATCAAACTTAAACTTGGGGTGTGCCAAGGTCTTCATGAATTGTTCGATGGTCATCATGCCAACAAATACAATCGCGGCGGCGGCTTCGGTTTCAAGTTCCTGCTGTTGCCCTTTGCTATCGGCTATCGTGGGGTCAAAATCATCATCAAGCCCTTTGAGAAAGTCTCTTTCTTCCTGCTCACTGTGGCTTTCCAGTGCTTCGATGTGGTTTAGTTCACCATCATTTTTGGCTTGTAGTTCGGTTTCCATTCCTAATCTCTCGCTTTGTTTGGGTTAAATACGGGTAATAAGTCCGCCAGTAAGGCCACCAAGGACGATTCCAGCCAGAATGGCTTTCCATGTGTTCGGCTTGCCTTCGGTTTCTTTTTCAGGTTCGATTCGGCTTGTAATGCTTTCTGTTCTAGCTGCTGTTGCTTCACTATCGCCGCTTTCACTGCCTGATTTTGGCAATGTTGGCGGTGTTTCTTCAGTGAGGCTTTCGGATTCGCTTTGATGCCCATGGGTTACGGCTTCTTGGGTTAATTCATTCGGTTCAGAAACCGTAACCACAGTGGTTTGTTCGGCTTCCGTTAAGGCTTCAATGGTCGGGTAATGCACATTAAAACGGCTCTGCCAGAAAGCGCCCGTTTGTTGATTAGTCCCGCAATCATCACAAATCGAATACAGGAACTTTGCGCGCTTTCCCCTTGCCCGGTGGATAGTGCGGATTTGGCCGCACTCACACCGATTAATACCTTCCACTTGATTCGTCGATTTACGAACGGGCATCGAATCAGCCATGTTTTCCCCCTTGTTCTAATTCCATCAGTTTTTGGTTAACGCCGTGCATCCAAACCAGTACAAGTCGTAATGGGGCTATTAGTTTTTTAGCAAACGGATTGCCCGAGACTTTTTTGACTTCACCGCTTAGCTGCTCGGTGATTTGGTTCAGTTCATCCATGAGTTAGCTTCCTTTATGCTGCAAATGGTTGAGTCATGTAGTGTTCAAGGTCGGCCATGTAGGCCGAGCGTTCGAGTTCGGTAGGTTCTGCCCGGTTAGGTGTCAGCGGGTCATTGAGTACGCATCGCCAATAGGCGCGTTTTTGCTGGAAGTGTTCATAATGCGGCGCGTATTCATGCCGGGCGGCGGCTCTGATTTCCTGATAGACTTTCTTTTGCTCTGGCTCATCACTGACAGGCGTCATTGACCAGCCTCGCGCCCCTGCGGCCCACAGCAAAAAGTCATAGGCTTTTTCTTCGGCATTCTCGCCATCAATAGAAAAACAAAAGATATTCTTTGTAGTGGCAAACACCTCACGGCTTCTCAGTTGATCACGTCCTGCTCTCGCTTGGTGCTCAAGGCGAATAATGCGGGCGGTCAGTTTATTGATTTCCTGCTCTGGCTTTTTGGCCTGTTTGGCAATGGCTTTCGCTTTAATGGTTTGGTCTAGCTGCTTTTGCGTTCGCCTTAAACTACGGTTTAACGGCTTACGCCATTGCTCCAAAATGTAACCGCATTCTTTGATAATCGCCGCCATGTTGTCGGCTTCGAAACTGGCAAGGCACGTCCAATCCGGCGCCCGGCTACACTGGGCAATGTTGTAGCGGTTGCCTCTAATCAAACCTTGGTCAGCGTTGTCACCTTTGGCCGCATAGCCAACGGCTTTAATGATGTAGGTTCCTGCTGCTTTAGGGTGTTTGATTCGCTCCACATGCACAGTACCATTTCCCCAAATCCCCTCAATGCGCTGAGTCCAGGCATTAAATTGTTCTGGCTCTACCGTCCAGTTCAGCAAAATATGCACGTGGGGATTAGGTTCGCCATCTTTGTTGGCCGGACACTCAGCAACCCAAATATAATGAAAGTCATCTTCTCGCTCAGGGATCTGAAATGGCTCGCCGTTTTTATCAATGCCTTGCCATCCCCGCTTGAACATCTTTTTTACACCATCTAAAAAACGGGATATCTCTTTACCGATAGTCGATTCAGCCGTTTTAGTCAGGGTGAATGGTTTTTCCGGTTTGGCGAATATTGGGCAGTACGGCCCGGCAATATCCCCGTTTTCATTCATCACTTTCACCGTGCCATCATCAAGGATATCGACGGTTGCGGCAGGATCGTCGGCTTCGGTATCGATATAACAATATGGCCCGGCGATATGGGTAACGGGTTTCGCCATATTTCGGCGGATATGGATAGGTGTATGGGTTGCATCATTTGATTCAACTTGCGGTCGCCCTGATAACAGCGATCGCGGCCCGCGTGTTTTACTGGCTGGCAATGGCGGCTTCGGCAATGTGCAATATTCGGTACCGTCACCCTCAACCATCCCGCCAAAAATCCTGTTTCGCTGTTCTTTTGAAAACGTCGGTGTGAAGAATGTCGTAAAACCGCCATGACAAGTCGCGATATATGCCGCTGACTCAAAGATTTTACTCACTGCGCGCTTTGTCAGTTTTTCGGTATAGCGGTCGCCTTGCTGTTGGTCGGGTGCGCCGCTGCTTGGCGTCTGGGTGTAATACTGGACTTTGCAACGTCCTGACCAGTCTTGCTTCATCAAGCGAACCGTATTGGGGGCAATGTTGGGCTCAACAACCTTGGATTTTTTCTCAGGTGATAAAACACGGGCACGATTACCCGCCTCATGAATGCCGTAGAGCGTTTCCGCGTTGTAGGCTGACTCTGTATCTAACTCGATGGCACGGCGCTTTGAGTGGGCTAACTGGCGGATTCTGTGCGATAAATGAGCGACCTTTGGGCGTGTCGGACTTTTGCGCCCTTGGACAAGCCTATTGTTTTCGTCACTCCGTGCCGCCGCTTCGCGGAGGTGTTCGGCGTTATAGTCCGGCAAAGAAGCGGTATGAACTTTTTGCTTCTCGGCATAATAAGCATTGTC
>NZ_JAKJSL010000008.1:0-1679 GCF_050336815.1 Photobacterium nomapromontoriensis | reverse complement strand
GGCGAGCAGCATCCTTTGGGCAAGCTTATATGAACCAGTCCGAACAACAGATATATTTAAGTTTTGACAATGATGTCGCTGGGGATTTCTCTTGTGGGATCACTGAAGAGTTTATTGAAACGTTTGGCGACAGAGGCTTGCCGACCTGTGGCAATACCTTTGTTATTGATGCTAAAACGTTAAAACTTGTTGACCGTGGTGAATTTACCCCGAATGCATATGATTGTAATGTACGGGGCAGCAAGTTTGCTGATGGTTTTTACTGTTTGGGTCATGGTGGGGGCGGGGTATACCGTTCTGGCCGGCCTTCCCAAAAAGTAGGTGAGTATTTTACTAGCGGTTACATGCTTGGTTTAAATGGCGGCGATATGTGGTTCACTGGACCTGAGCAAAGAAATATCTCCCGAGTGCTAGAAAAGCCGACCGCGAATAGCCCAACCGTTGAAATGATATACACATATCATGCGATGAAAGGCAGTAATTACGTGTCTAAATCCGGTTATGGCTTTGGTTTTAGCCGCTATGTTCTTGAGCACAGTGCAACGGAAAAATGGAGTGACTCATTATACCCGTTGCCGAGTTACCGCGATCTAGAAAAAGCGAAGGCGGTTTTAGAGGCGCGTAACAATGGCTAGAGCGAAAATCGAGAAAAAGTCTTGGTATTAAATTATTCGTTGTAGTGCAAATATAAAAATAGATAACAATGGATAAACAATGAAAAAGAAACGACTACTTGGCTTAGGTATGGTGACCGTCATGGTGGCCAGCGCAGGTTATTATTTTACTAAGCCTTATTTTGACGAAAAAGCTCGCATAGAATTGTTAGCGGATCAACTAAGGTACCGTGAAAAAGAGCCTAGATATTACAGAAACAAATTTCGTAATGTTATTGGTGGGGATTGGCATTACGCATATTACTTTGATATACCCAGTAACCCTGAGGTGGCTGATTGGAACACTGAGAATGTTAAACTTCCACAAGTGTTATTCACGATTGCCAACCCAGACGATGAGTCACAAGTCAGTTATTGGGCGTTGAATATTGACGGCACTAACCCTCAGCTACTCATTCCTGAAGGCGTGCTGCCTCCCACACCTTGTAGCGGCACCATCGATTATGGCATCTATATGTCACGTTCACCGAATGGCCGTTATCTTATTATCCCTCAGGAAGGGGGCACGGTGTTGTATGACTTAGACAACGGTGAAATCACCAAGCTGGGCAAGGTTTCGACATCAATCCATGATGTCATGTGGGATAAAGACAGTACTCAAGTTGTGGTAAAAAAAAGAGATGAACTCATTTTAGTCAAATTAGGCAATAAAAAGGTCATTAACTTTGACGAGGTGAATGGTCCACTGGCAAGGCGAGCGGCTTCTTTTGGGCAAGCTTATATGAACCAGTCCGAACAACAGATATATTTAAGTTTTGACAATGATGTCGCTGGATATTTCTATTGTGGGATCACTGAAGAGTTTATTGAAACGTTTGGCGACAGAGGCTTGCCGACCTGTGGCAATACCTTTGTTATTGATGCTAAAACATTAAAACTTGTTGACCGTGGTGAATTTACCCCGAATGCATATGATTGTAATGTATGGGGCAGTAAGTTTGCTGATGGTTTTTACTGTATAGGTCATGGACAGGGAGGGGTATACCGTTATACCGTTCTGGCCAA
>NZ_JAKJSL010000007.1:0-1938 GCF_050336815.1 Photobacterium nomapromontoriensis | reverse complement strand
GAGTAGAGTACTGTCTTTATCCCACATGACATCATGGATTGATGTCGAAACCTTGCCCAACTTGGTGGTTTCACCGTTGTCTAAGTCATACAACACCGTGCCCCCTTCCTGAGGGATAATAAGATAACGGCCATTCGGTGAACGTGACATATAGATGCCATAATCGATGGTGCCGCTACGAGGTGTGGGAGGTAGCACGCCTTCAGGAATCAGTAGCTGAGGGTTAGTGCCGTCAATATTTAATGCCCAATAACTGACTTGTGACTCATCGTCTGGGTTGGCAATCGTAAATAACACTTGTGGAAGTTTGACATTCTCGGTGTTCCAATCCGCCACCTCAGGGTTACTGGGTATTTCAAAATCGTAACGGTATAGCCAATCCTTTGTCTCTTTTTGATTTTTTCTTAGTTGGTCCGCTAACCGTTCTATGCGGGCTTTTTCTTCAAAATAAGGCTTAGTAAAATAATAACCTGCGCTGGCCACCATGACGGTCACCATACCTAAGCCAAGTAGTCGTTTCTTTTTCATTGTTTATCCATTGTTATCTATTTTTATTTTCACATTTGCGCTACAACGAATAATTTAATACCAAGACTTTTTCTCGATTTTCGCTCTAGCCATTGTTACGCGCCTCTAAAACCGCCTTCGCTTTTTCTAGATCGCGGTAACTCGGCAACGGGTATAATGCATCACTCCAGCTTTCCGTATCACTGTGCTCAAGAACATAGCGGCTAAAGCCAAAGCCATAACCGGATTTATCCACGTAATTACTGCCATCCATCGCATGATATGTGTATGTCATTTCAACGGTTGGGCTATTCGCGGTTGGCTTTTCTAGCACTCGGTAGATATTTCTTTGCTTGTATCCGGTGAACCACATATCGTCGCCATTTAAGCCAAGCATGTAACCGCTCGTAAAATGTTGACCTACTTTTTGGGAAGGTCTTCCTGCGTGGTATACGCCGCCGCCCTCATTCCCCAAACAGTAAAAACCATCAGCAAACTTACTGCCCCGTACATTACAATCATATGCATTCGGGGTAAATTCACCACGGTCAACAAGTTTTAATGTTTTAGCATCAATAACAAAGGTATTGCCACAGGTCGGCAAGCCTCTGTCGCCAAACGTTTCTATGAACTCTTCCGTTATTCCACAATCGAAATTCCCGGCGACATGATTGTCAAAACTTAGATATATCTGTTGTTCGGGCTGGTTCATATAAGCTTTTCCATAAGAGGCCGCTCGCCTTGCCAAGGGGCCATTCACCTCGTCAAAGTTAATGACCTTTTTATTGCCTAATTTGACTAAAATGAGTTCATCTCTTTTTTTTACCACAACTTGAGTACTGTCTTTATCCCACATGACATCATGGATTGATGTCGAAACCTTGCCCAGCTTGGTGGTTTCACCGTTGTCTAAGTCATACAACACCGTGCCCCCTTCCTGAGGGATAATAAGATAACGGCCATTCGGTGAACGAGACATGTATTTCCCGTAATCGATGGTGCCGCTATGAGGTGTGGGTGGYAGCACRCCTTCAGGAATNAGTAGCTGAGGGTTAGTGCCGTCAATATTCAACGCCCAATAACTGACTTGTGACTCATCGTCTGGGTTGGCAATCGTAAATAGCACCTGAGGAAGTGCCACATTCTCAATATTCCAATCCACTATTTTAGGTCTTTTAGGTAATTCAAAATCTGTGTCATAAATCCACTCTGTAGCATCCCCCCTTCGCCACTCAAGCTGCTCAGCTAACAGTTCTATGCGAGCTTTTTCTGCAAAATAAGGCTTAGTAAAATAATAACCTGCGCTGGCCACCATGACGGTCACCATACCTAAGCCAAGTAGTCGTTTCTTTTTCATTGTTTATCCATTGTTATCTATTTTTATTTTCACATCTGCACTACAACGAATAATTTAATACCAAGACTTTTTCT
>NZ_JAKJSL010000006.1:0-8265 GCF_050336815.1 Photobacterium nomapromontoriensis | reverse complement strand
ATTGAAGATGCAAACGAGTTCCATCTGGCCATTATCACTGGCGGTGGTGCTGATTGTGTTGAATTACCGTACTTCAAGTGGGTTAACACGATGATAAGTAATGTGAAAAACTCAATGCACGGAACTTACCATGCGATAAACAACAAGCATTTACCGAGATATCTCGCTGAATTCTGCTTTAAGTTCAATCGCAGATTTGATTTGGAAGAAATGATAGATAACCTGATTCACTCAAGTATTCAAACAGCACCGATGCCTGAGCGCTTACTCAAATTGGCTGAGGCTCGGTGGTAATCAGGACGGCCCATATGTCATCACTCTTATACGCCATACCGTGGGTATTACTCGGCAAATGTGCCAACACCACCGTTTCAGGGTTAAAGTTGCACACACCCATGATCTGAACTACGCACTGCTGTCCTTTTGCCGCCTTGCGCAATTTATCACTGCGCAGTGCTGGCGATTTGAATGCCATTTTGTCATGAACCACTTGCACTTAAATACCATATAAATAGAATTTTCTGCCATCAATCATGCTAAGCAATTGAATTATTAAGGCTATTTATTTGAATAGGATACAAATATTTTAGTTATTTTACTTGTGGTTATCTTGCTATTTAGACACAGTACACCCTGATCAACTGTACTTGAAAAATGATCGAGCCCCCATTAAATACGAACAATACCACAAAAAATACGGTACTCTTATCACACAGATTTTATCAGTCATTTTACAACCGTAAGCGATCACCGTACTTTCAGTCGTTTTTCATGGAAACCGATCAAACCAGATAAACAGTTACTATTTATCGTTATTGAACAAAAGCAGGGACCAAAAATTCTGCCTCTGCTAATTCTAATATCACCACCATAGCCGACAGCCCAAAACTCACCATCAGCTGTGATAAACATGCAGATTTCAGGCAAGCGTGGTAGCAATGGGTCTTACTGAAAAACTGCTGATTACTTTGATGATTATCACACAAATAGCATTAACATCATGTTTTTATTGCATATAAAACCATAACGAAGTGATAATCGTTATGATAACCACTATCATTAAGTGGTACTATGTCTTGCTATTATATAGAAACAGAAACCTGTACTGGATGCGGTGAATGTCAACCGGTATACCCTCTTTGACGTGAAGGCATTAAAGGAGAAACTGTCGGGTCTGGTAGTGGTGGTACTATTCATAAATTTAGAATAACAAATATATGTATTTGTTGTGGTATTTGTGTTCAAGCTTGCGATTTTAAAGCTATAAAAGAAAGAGAGGTATATTTAAATGAATAGACGATCATTTTTATCATTTTTGATTTTAGTACCAACGTTTTGCCATGGTGCTCTATCTATTAACAATGAATTGAATATCGACATGTTATATAAACCAGATGGTTCACTAACATTTTTATCTTCAGGAGATCAAATTTTATCTAATGAGAACGGATTAATATTAAAATTAAATGATGGTAGAATAATTTATAATAAAGAAGAAATCAATATCTACCTATCATCATTAAATAATATAAAGGCGGCCAAACAAATAATTAAAACTGACAGTAAAGCTCTTGATTTTAATAAGGTTATCTACATTAGAAATGGTGAGGATGTTAAAGGTTCAGAAGTTACAGCTATATTTGATAATAAAGGTGTTGTTATTGAGTCATATGACACTTTAGGTGACGTAAATCGGTTTTATTATGATTCCAAAGGTAACTGGTCTATGACAGATAGCTCTTTGAGAGGCATTCTTCTTCCCGAAAAGTAACCACATAATGACCACTGAGGTGGTCATTATATTCACCTGTATTTTAGTTTGTAGGCCTTATTAAACCCATCAATCACCCGCTTCATCTCTCGTTCAAGGTTCTTAATCTATCTTTTTACGTGACATCCATGGCATAGATAGCATTGTGACGGTTGCGAAGTGCTTTCAGCTGCTTCTCTGTAGATTTAGTAACGACATGAGATTGACCTTACCGCGTTCTGCCTCTTCAGCATGAGCGATGACTTCCTCAACAAACCCATTCAGGTCTGATTTATCATAGCTTTGCTCAACATCACTGATTAAACCCTTGAGGTACTTCGACCCTAAACCGGAGTAAACCGTTTTCAGAATACGCCCATACTCAGTATCACCGACAACTGCGCGTAATCCGTGGTGAACCAGCACTTCATGGCGGAGTTTTTTCCGTAATTCTTTGGTATTGGCGATGTTGTCAGCCACAACGACAACGGATACGCTTATAGGTACACGACTGCTGGTTTCTGGCCTTGAGCCTACATTCTGCTTCTTGATCCGCTCGATGTCTGTGTGCTCGATGATGAATTTATTTTTGCAGAAGTTCAGGCAAGCGCGAAGCGTAGTAAAAATCGAGTTGACCGTTTTGGGCTTTTCCGCGCTGATGGTATCAAGCCATCGCATCCACTCTCTGGCCGGAATCGTTTCAAGGTCAATTAAACCTGACACCCAGTGTTAAATTGCTATTTTTAGTCATGAACTAAAATTTGGGGGTCTCTGTCAATTTCACGCATAGAAAAGCCTAGCAAGTTAGCCAGTTAATGAGAATTTACTGAGCGACTTATCAGGCGGCGTTTAACAATCGCCTACTGACACTTATACCATGAACCCGTTGCTGGCCGATATGATGATGATACTCTCGCAATAGATGTTCTTTACCTATCGCACCTGAGAAGTTTTGCTCTAAATAACGGGTTAATTCCAACCAGTTTGCCTCACTCAGGCCAATACGAGAAACAATATTGAGTGCATTTTCTGATATGTGCCCTTTCTTGCCTTCACGAATAACGCGCCCCGTTTCATCGATAAGCAACAAATAGTCGGTGAAAACAAACGGCAAGCCCTTGGGCATATTGGCGCGGGGATTTCCGACAAAGGGAAACAATGTTCTAGGTTGATAACTGAACTTCGCGGCATAGGCACGTTTCTTAATACTGGTATGTTCAGATACTTCCGGTGTCTTCGCTATACCTGCACGAACCGGATTAAGATCGACATACACCATACATGCAGCCAGTGCGGCTTCATCAAGCAAGGCTTGGGACTTAAACCGCCCTTCCCAAAAACGTCCTGTACAACCGTCTTCCTTATTGGCCTGTCGTGCAATCGGTTCGTTAAGCAACCGCATAAACCAGCTGATGTCATACAACCGTTCACGCCAATCTTCAGCAATACGCTCGACTGCCATCAAATGCGCTCTATCCATCTGGCTTCGTTGGTTTTCATCCATCCAGGTATTTGAAAGGTAATTGCCTTTACATACCTTATGCCAGCGGGTGATAACTTCTTCCTGTGACCAGCTCTTAGCTTGGTCGCTATCAATATGCAATACAACATGGGTATGGTTGCTCATCACGGCATACGCGCAAATATCAACCGCAAAAACCTTCGCTAAAAACAGCAACCGTTTCTCAACCCAACCACGCCGGTGTTCGTAACATTTACCAGTAAGCGGATCTTTACCGCATAGGAAGGATCGCCTAACACAACGCGATACACAGTGGTAATAAGGTGTGTCGGTTAAGCTAACTTGTGTTTTTCTCGCCCTTGGCATATCCCATACTTCCTGCTTTATCCATGTTAAAGAAAGCCTAGACCAAAGGGAAAAATAGTACAAAAATATGGGTGTCTTGTTAATTTTAATTTCTCGTACCGAGCTGGCCGAAAAATGGATTTAAAAGCCTTGAGTTAAGTCGAGCTTGGGTCGGTAATTTTGTTCATTGGTATAACACCGAACATAAGCATAGCCGCCTAAATTACATTACGCCGTCAGAACGACACAGTGGAAAAGATACAGAAATACTGAGCCGTCGAGAGAAGGTGTTATCAGCACATCGAAGCAAGAAACCAGAACGTTGGTCAAAGAATATTAGGAACTGCCAGCCTATCGGGGCAGTACACTTAAATCCCGAAAGAGAAGCAGCTTAATAATCGACCAACTAGTGACAACTACCTTGAAAAACACCGCTTGTGGTACCACAACAATAGGTCTCAATGTATCACCTTCAATATCATCACCTAAGTCCCTGCTCATCTAAATCAATATGCACTAGGCTGACCTATGGGTATCAGCAAGGACAGCCTAGATCATGTCAACATGCACAAACTGCCAAAAATACGATGCTGTGGCATTCACTACCTAGGAATGCTATTGCGAAGATTGTGCGTTAGGTACTGCAATTGTACTGCTCACACATTGTCGACTTAGCAACAAAGCCATTAATGCTCTTGTCGCCAACGGCTGGAACATTCCGATTACCACTACCCCTCACTTCAGTGCCACTGACATTTCCAAAGAACTGGGCTGCAGCGCTCAAAAAGTTGGAAGAGTGACCAACAAGCACAAGCTAAAAACCAATCAATATGGCGAATGGCGGTTAAACCAAGCCGCGAATAGCCGTAAACAAATTGAGACATTTGGGTACAACGACGCTGGTAAACAGCGATTAACAGAAATAATAGGTAACGACCATGGGATCAATTGTATTAACAAGAGTCACTCAGCATAACAAAGCTATCAATATCACCCTTCCACAACCAAACTGGCTTGAAATGGATTCAGATTTATTTGCACTTCCTCAATGTCTATCAGTAACGGCGTAAATAAGGAGCAAAAAATGCACAATTATACTGACTACCCTACTGTAGACGTCTCTTATAGCGTTAAATCATACAGTTACGTTACGCCGTCACAGTTTAAATCTGAGAAAGAACCAGAGCAATCATCTCAATCTTTATCAAGCTTGAATGACCAATCATCAACGCAGCTGATCAGCCATAATGAAGTGCTGGAAATGTTCCAAGTATCTAGCAAGGCCACCATCTACAAATGGCGACAAACTCGCGGATTTCCAGACCCGGTTACACTGATGCCGTTGCGGTGGTTAAGGGCTGCGGTTGAAGAATGGAAGGATAATGTTGGGGGGTATGGGAGGTAATAAAACAATCCGCGATCATCATTCAATGATCGCGGATTTATATTTTGAGTCATGCCTGAAACGAAATTCTGATTAGTAGAACTATTTACCAATACAAAAAATATCACGTCTATCTGTAATTTAACAAATATACTCATACTCGATCTTACATATCTGCTGGTATCGTAACTCACAACTGGACATAACAAAGTCAGTGGCTTTGCTAATTAGTTGGCCATGAATTACTATTTCTATGGGTAACCTTCTTTCTCATGACCAAACTTGCTATTCCACTACACTACATGATGGCGGGCTTAGTGCCCCCCCGGAAAGAGATTATCTACAGCCATGACTGGCCCTGTGCAGTTAGAATTTCAATTAGTGTGGGGGTAACAGAGCACAGCAGTAGAATTGCCATCAGATAGTTAAATAGAGAAAGGTGTACTTCCTTGTTTAAGAAACGGTGAATGGCGGTGCCAAACAGCAACCAAACCCCAACACAAGGGAGTGCTGTGACTAAAAATACCAGCGAGAGTGTTATGCTACTTGAGATAAATAGGCTATCTAATGTTGTAAAGGCCGCGATCGCACTAGTGGCAACAATCCATGCTTTTGCGTTAACCCATTGAAAGAAAAACCCGTGCCAAAATGAAAGTGGCTTGGTTGAGACTGCGTCTAGACCACAGTGCTTAGAGCGAACAATTTGCCAAGCGAGGTACACCAAATAGAATACCCCAACTATCTTGATCGCAAGGTATAGCTCTGAGTAGCGCAGTAATACTTCTCCAAACCCCAAGCTGATGAGAAATACCATGGTCGAGAAGCCAACGCATATGCCGAGTAAAAGAGGGAAACTTCGTAAAATGCCGAAGTTCACTCCAGAGGTTGCAATGATAATATTGTTCGGCCCAGGCGTTATGGTTGTTGAGATGGCGAACAAGAACATCGCGGTGATGTAACCTACTTCCATGATTTTTCCTCCATTTTCTTTTAGCTCATAAGTTTTATGTCAATGAGCTGTGAACAGGCCCAAGGATCGGGCGCAGTAAAACTGCCTGTATGGTTATAAGCTTTCGCTTTACAGCCACCAAGGCAGATTGCTCTATTCCCACATGACGCGCACTCCTCCATCGAGTCGATCGTAGCGCTTCGCAGTGGTGACCACAGTTCTGAGTTCCAAAGTTCAGCAATTGGTGTTTGCTTGATATTGCCGACTTTAAATTCATCACCAGAGAGCACTGGGCAGTAGCTCAGATCGCCATTTGACTTGATGTAGCACTGCTCTATGCCGACACCGCAAAGGTTTTGCTGCTCGGTATAGTCGAGACTTGCTGAGGGTGCATTGTGCTGAATAAGGGGCTTGGTATGTGCACTCAGCATCTCTTTCACGCGTTTGCCATCCTCGATAGGAAGAACCAGTGCCTTTCCTTCTTTGCCACGACCAAAGTAATCAAATCGATCGTAGAACACATCCGAGATATCTAGCTCATCCATCATTTGAATGAAATCAGAGACTTCTTCAATGTTCTCTGTGGTTAAAGTGTGGTTGATACGGACGCTCACCCCGGCGTTTTTCAGTGTTTGAATGCCTTTAATGGTACGCTTAAACGTATTCTTTCCTCTAATTCGCTCATGTGATTTTGCGTTTACACCATCCACACTGATGGCAACAAACTGAACGTTGTATTTTTTAAGCTGATGAGCAATCTCAGGAGTAATAAGTAGCCCATTGCTGAAAATGGAAAAGCGAATATGGTTATGATCAAGAGCTTTTATAAGTCGAAAGATGTCTTTTCTCTCAAATGGTTCACCGCCAGTGAGAATGACGTCAGTGACACCTATCTCCCCCAGTTCATGAATCGCTGAGAGCATTTCTTCTGTTGAAAGCTCACCTGATCTCATAGCTCCAGATTCGTTGTAACAGTGAATACATTGCAGATTACACTTATTGGTGAGTTCAATGTAGGCTGCGTTGAGTGAGCCTGGTGCTTTCAAAATCAGTTCTTCTGAAGGTATAGGGAAGCTTGAAATACTTAATATGTTCGCCTCGCACAAATCTTGAATTATGTGCTCTACTCCCATTTGGATTTCTTCAATACTGCTTAAATTGAACACTTGATGTAAATTATTGACGAGTTGTCGAATTGACAAGAATCCATCACATAGATCCAGAACAGATTTCGTTGACTCGTTAATCTCGATGTCACCATTGACACCAGATGAGTTATGAAAAATAACCTTATATGATTCATGTTCTACGGGTTTTAACACTATATTAGATGAGAGATATGGGTATCCCTTTATTTTACGCATAATGGCTGCCTAACATTCTTGACCTTGAACGGAACACACCACCAAAATCGGTGGTGTGCTTCTAAACACTCAGGTGAGTCCCATTAGTGCAATGCATTTATTGGGCTCATGTAACATGAATACTTATGCTTGTCGTAGAGAGCAAGATGCCACACGAAGAGAACATGAGCTGTTTAGAGAGTTTTTAGCGGTAACAATCATTTTTGGTGTGAATTTCATAATTAATTCCTTATTTGATATGAAATATTTAATTGAAGTGACATATGCAACTATGGTCACACAAAAAAGATAGCACGCATAAAAATCAGACAAAAGTGAAATTATATGCACAACTGTGCAATTTAATATTTCATTTTTGATGCGAACCATCTTTGAATATGCGACCGCTGATATCTTTTAAGGGTGTACTTCTTGCTGGTATTAGAGGGACCGCAAGCTCTGTCTGTGGTACTTGATTGAGTTGATAATTTGTAGTGTTTCTTATTTACTAAACGGAGAGCATTTTATGAGGATAAAGGAAATGAAATTCATGGGGAAATCGAGAGGAACCTTATCCCAATCACAATCGGGGTTTCTGTGGTGGTTATATTTCGAATAACGAAATCTTATTGCTATATTTTGGCTTCCACCTGATTAAAATTTTTTCTAAATGGTTTTGGGGCAGAAGTGAGTTAAATCAACTTAGTTACTGAACAGAGTCTAATCCCCTATCCCCCCTGTGTCAGGATAGTTGTCACTGTCAAAAATCAATCAATTTAGAGGGGCGGAAACAGAGGAAATATGTCTCGTTATTCACAAGAAAGAAAAGAAGCTATCTTGAGAAAGTTGTTACCACCGTTGTCTCGCTCTGTCGCTGAGATAGCAAAAGAAGAAGGCATCAGTGAGGCAACGCTGTATTATTGGCGAAAACAACTTCGACAATCAGGAGCCGTTGTGCCAGATAGTAATACGAGTTCAGAACAGTGGTCAGCGCAAACCAAGCTGGCGATTGTCACAGAAACCTTCTCGATG
>NZ_JAKJSL010000005.1:0-17090 GCF_050336815.1 Photobacterium nomapromontoriensis | reverse complement strand
CGGTAGGAATAGCGGTTACCCGCTACCCCCCGCACAGATCCGTACGTGCGCTACTAACGCATACGGCTCCTACCTTGGGTCGAACGTCAAAACGCTTCTCTGGGTAAGGATGTGTAATTTGAACTTTTGGGATCCAATAATCAACCAAGCGTCGAAACTTTTGCCATGTCATTGCGTGTCTTTGGCTTCGTCTCCGAAGTTGTTTTAGCCACGCATTCGTGACTTCTTTAACGAACGTATTAAGTGATTTTGAGTTCATTGGTACACCGTAGTAGTTTAAGTGACCTTGGATGATTCTCCTCAGCCATCTGCCAACGTTGTATGGCTTATCATGAAGCCTCTTTCGCAACTCTGCTCTGACCCATTTCAATTTACTTAATAGTCTTTTCTTAATGGTTTTCCGCTTCAAAATTATGCTGTTCCGGTTTCTAGTAAGATCCCAATAATGGGTAAAACCTAGAAAATCAAACGTCTTAGGTCTGCGGGACTTACCTCGTTGGTAGTCTTTAAAAGCAAAACGTCCAAACCGTATTAACTTTGTCTTTTCTGGATGGATAGTTAGGCCAAACTTCTCTAGTCTACATATCATACCCGTCAAACAAGCTTCTGCATCACTCCTATGTTGGAAACCTAATACCGCATCATCAGCAAAACGAACAACAGTGACATCACCAGCAGCCACTCTGTTTCTTTGTTGATTTACCCACAGGTCAAATGAATAGTGCAGATAAATATTTGCAAGTAGCGGTGAGATCACTGCTCCTTGAGGTGTACCTAATTGCGACCTGATTCGTTGCCCGTCTTCATTCAAGAAGCCTACTTTCAACCACTTAATGATTAGTTTCAACATTTGCTTATCGGCTATTTTGTGCTCTAGAAACTTTATTAGCCATTGGTGTTCCACTGTATCGAAGAACTTGGTTATATCGAGATCCAGAACCCAGTTAACCTTTTTGCGATTTAGGGCTACATACAATGCATCAAGCGCTTGGTGTTGGTTCCGTTCAGGGCGAAAACCGTATGAGAATCCCATAAAATTGGGCTCGTATATCGATTCTAGGATTTTACAAACCGCTTGCTGGACTATCTTGTCTTTCAAACAAATGATACTCAGAGGTCTCTGATTTCCATCTGCTTTCGGGATATAGACCCGTCTAGCTGGTTGAGGTTTGTAGCGACCAGATTGAACTTCCTCATGAAGCTGCTTGATGAGTTGCTTTTGGAAGAGTTGAAACTTCTCCCAAGTCACACCATCTATACCTGAGGCTGATGTTCGTTTGAGGGCGTAAAAGCTCTCAGTGAGCAGATCAACCGTAAGCAGGTGATGAAGATTATTAAACTTATCATCCTTATTTCGAGTCGCGTGTTTGCGTATGAGCATCAACTTTGACGTCATGGTGCTCCAGCTCAGTGTCTGGCCATGGTTAGACTGATGTTCATTCCCCTTGGTCAAGGCCCTTCCCTCCATAGGTTCCGCTGCTATGTTACTAGTTTTGTTCGCCTGCTTCTTTGGTACTATGACCTTGTCCGACTTCCTACACCACAGTTGCCTTGTTTATTTAGTTCAGCAACTGTGCCCAAATAACTCCTGGGAAATGCATAGGATCTCCTAGGTTCCAGCGAATAAATTTCCCTGCATGCGTAAGGTCTACGACCCCGAGGAGTAGCGCTAATGCTAACCCATAACACACTAGCACTTGTTGGGTTCTGCTTCGCTTAACAACATCCCCACTCCCAAAACTGATTTCGTGGCTCAATACTTAGCCTACAGGTGCCTCTACTAACACTTCACTAATGCAGTTACCCACATGTAGCGCATAGCTCGAGGGCTTAGCGGGTGGCTACCCTTACTAAGATGGGACTTTCACCCACTATTTATTTGCTAGCTTTGCCTAGCGTACTAAGCGCGCAGTTAAGCAGTGAGGCCTTATTCGGCCTCACCTAACTCAACATTCCATGGTAGTAAATCGGTGAGATCAGCTCCCGCTACCCTCATTGGCAGCTCTCGGAACAGATGCAAGAAGTAATAATAAGGGTTGATATCATTGGCTCGGCATGTCATTACGATACTGTATAAGTTTGCACTAGCCTCTGCGCCAGCGACTGATTTTGAGAACAACCAGTTTTTCCGACCCGTTGTGAAAGGCCTAATATCTCGTTCGGTCACATTGTTATCAATGCTGATTTTTCCGTCTTCGAGGTAGGTGGTTAATTTGTCCCATTGATTCAACGTGTAGTTGATGGCTTTACCTATCAAGCTTTTTGGCAGCACTTTTTCTTGACTCTCTTTCAACCAAGAATGGAACTCATCCAGTATCGGGATGGCTTTTTCTAATCGATATTGATGACGCTCCTCCGCACTCAACGTTTTGCAGTGACTTTCTACTGCATAAAGTTTGCTGATGTAACTAAGTGCCTTTTCAGAACGCCCTGATTTTCCTGCTGGTTGGGCTTTTTGCGCATCGGTGAACTTGCGTCTTGCATGCGCCATGCAGCCAGCAAGGGTAACAAGTTCTAGCCCCTCATAACCGATATATCCATCGCACAGTAAGTAACCTGCGTAATCACCCAGAAAGGCTTTCGGACACGATTGGGCGCGGCTTGGTTGATATTCATAGATGACAACTGGCTGAGAGGTGAACTCACCACTGCGATACACCCACATGTACGACTTGCTTGTCGCGGCCCGGTCGGGTTCACTCAATACCTGTACCGTAGTCTCGTCAGCACAGATAAGTGATCCATGGATAAGGTGTTGTTTCATTGCGTCAACGAGCACCTTAACTTTCGCCCCGAGTTGTACACACCAGTTTGCTAATGTACCGCGACTAATATCGATATCGGCACGTTTGAGGATATCGACCTGGCGATAAAGTGGCAGCGCATCGACATATTTAGCGGTGGCAACAGCAGCAAGGGTCTCTGGGCTAGCGATACTCTTTGGGATCATACTGGCCGGTTTAGGCGCAGTAATGATCTGGCTTTTGAGTGCTGTTTTTTCACAGGTTCGGCAGGCATATTTCGTTCGTTGATGGCGGATCACGCTGACTTTCTGAGGGATGATTTTCAGCTCTTCCGAGGTTTCACTGCCACACTCATGCATGGCATCTCCGCAACAGTCACAGTGCGGTGCATTCAGGGTATGGATGCGCGTTTCACGCTCTAGCCCTTCCGGCAGCGGCTTTCTGCCTTTCTTGTGATGTTTTGGCTCGGGCTTATTTTGCTGCTCAGCCTCATTGAAGGTGCCTTTGGGGTGTTTCTCACTTTGTGCCGCGAAGCGTTTAGATTTACTCAGATTGAGTTGTTCCGTGAGCAATTGAACGGCACTTTTAAGTTCAATAACCTCTTCAGACAGCGTTTGTTTTTCTTGCTGAAGTTGTAGCAACATCGCTTTAAGTTGCTCTACATCATCAGGAAGTTCATTCATTGTTACAGCTCTTAATCCATCATTTTTACCTAGTTTGACAGCGAAAAAGGATCGTTCAAGCGCAATATGCGGATCAGTATTCTAGCTCACACTTCTCGCCCGTATAGCGGTTGATGGGCTTGCGGGTTTTCAAGCGTTAGCCCAGATAATAGCCAGTTTAGCTGCTGGGTAGAGATGTGGATATGGCCTGCTGCCGTGGGCTTTGGCCACTTAAAGTGGCCTTTTTCTAGTCGGCGATAATAGAGCCAAAAACCATTGGTATCCCAGAATAGGATTTTAATTTTATCTCGTCCTCGATTGCAGAAAATGAACCATGCGTTACTGAGCGGATCCATTTCTAGCACGTCTGCCACAATGAGAGACAGGCCATCAATCGATTTACGCATGTCGGTTATTCCCGACACGAGATAAATACTGCCACTGGGGATCATTGCAGGGCCTCAAGCCAATGACGAATTTGCCCGTGCGACAAATTGCAAGGAAGACAGACCCGTAATCCGCTAGGAAGAAACACGTCAATGCATGAAGCCTCGACTTTTTCATCGAGCAGAATGGGTAATACACATTGAATTTCGTCATTAGTGCGTAACTTTTTCAGCCAATAGTAAAACGTCGCTAATTTGATATTACGCTGCTGACAAAAGTCGGCCTTGGTGAGGTCGCTTTGGGCTTGCTCATCGATAATAGATTGCCAGTGTTGTTGTTTGGTCGATGTCATGGTGATTCTCCTTAAATAACGAAGAAACAGGATCATCTATGTGGCTGAATTTGGGAATGTGGGGTTAATTAGGCGCTTACGTAAAGGTGGTTGGGCGGCCAGCCCAATCGTATTCAATGTGCTGATGACGGACGTGATCTGGCTGGCTTTAGGGGTATTGGGTTATTTCTACGATCTGCCAGGTACGCTCACGGCGATACTGAGTGACCCAACCATCATGGCTGATGATACCGCTGATTTCACCCAGTAAATCGTAGCTGTAACGGGTAATAGCCTCACCGTCTTGTACCGCAGCTAACAGCCCTTGGGCATTCCACCAATAACGCAGATGTTGACCATTCGACTGAGTGATATGGGTGATCCGGCCATGGCGATCATACTGATACTGCTTTTCTAGCCCACCAGGGCTATGCTGGCTCAGCAAGCGGCCAAAACTGTTGTAGTCGTTACGCCACTCTCGATTTTCGCTATCGACTATTAGGATCATCTGCCCTAAACGGTTATAGCAAAAACGCGTTATCGCACCGTCCGGAGCCTGCTCTTCATGCAATTGGCCGTAGCGGTTATAGCGGTAATGGGTCGCGGTACCATCAGGGGCAATGTCGGCGGTTTTTCGTGAACGGGCATCACAACGGTATTGCCAGCGGTACCCGAGGGGGGAGACCTTGCACAATAAGCGCCCTTGCGCGTTATGTTCAAATTGCCACTGATTGCCCAAGCTGTCGATACTGACTGCGCTGTGGTTATCAATGTCATAAGTCAAACCGGTAATGGTAGTTACCCTCGTCGCCCCACTGGGCGCGGCGGGACCGTGGCCCTGCCATTCAAAATAGTGGCTAACCCCTACAAAAAGGAGTGTGTCTTTGTAAAATAGATACATCATGACACGAGCAGTAAACGCTCACTATATGTCAGCGAACCGTACCTAATCAGCACTTGCAATCATCTGGCGTCATATATGTCTTTGTTATTGCCTTGTTTAACTCTGTTCGCTTTATATTCTTGATGCTTGATTGTCTCCTTTAGCTCAGTCGCAACTATAAGGGAATACACCTAAGAAAATAGGGTCAGAAGAAACGGTTCGAGCTACTCTTTCTTCCTCATAAGCAAAATCATATTGCAACGTAACCCATTTGCAATTCTTAATACCTTTTATCAGTGCCACTTCTATAGCTTTATCAATAAATGAATCCGAATAAGACATTTCGGAAAGTAGCACCCTCAAATTTGTCAATTTATAATCAATACAATTGCCTTCTTGATTAGACAACTCGTAATACCCAACACCACATAGGTCCTGCAAAACATCTAATTCTTCAGGGTCATTTGAAGCATCATTTAAACCAACCCAGATCGAAACAACACCATCTCTTTCAAATCCTTGATCATAATAATAATCATCATCAGAATAATCTCTTAACGCCATACTCAACTCCTTTCACTTGTGAAAACCTGATGGTAATGCATCATAACCACCATTTATCCATTTTTCTGCCCAAATTTTCATATTTTGCTTAAAATCTACTAAACAAGACATCCATATCTAAAATCCTTAGGTGGTTGATTACTCAATGATGGATCTATACCAACTTTAGGCCACTGCAAACCTAGTGATGAATTGACTATATAATCAATAACATTGGAATAATTAATAATTTAAAAGCCTCAATGAACTAAAATTTCATTGAGGCTATATTATGATGAATATATTCCTATAAAAAATCAATCAAAGACAGGTCGAAGCTTCTCTCGCATTTCAAACATATTACTTGGCGTGATTTTCCAGCGTTTAGAGTCATCAAACTCAAAGTCTATTTTAAACCGATTTGTTTCACTTTCCATTTGAAAGAGAAGTTGAATAAAATTATGACCACATTCGTTATAAACTAATTCGCGCAAGGTCAATAACGTGTCACCTAACAATACAGGATAATCTTTAATCTTTGCTGTAGCAGGTGTAACTTCATCCCCATCATACAAAAAACCAGAATTAGAAACATGCCCTTCACCGAACTCAAAAACAAAGGAAAACTCTGTCCATTGATTTTCTTTTACTCGTTGACATTCTAAAAATAGCGTAGCAATTTCAATCAATTTTTCGCTTGGTATATTCATGATCCAACCTTATAATTTTTCATGTCTTTTTTACTAACCCGCTCAAAGACTTCACCAGCTTGGTTCATAAATCGGTGTTCTTTTTCATAAACCACTTTCCCCGTTTTAGGATCTATCACTTGATATTCACTAATTATATTATCAGGTCGATCAGCACTTGGCGGGTCTAATTCGACTTTAAGCTTCACCTCAAAGCCTTCTGCGGTCCAATCCGCCCACTCATTCTCCATTTTCTTATAACCACTTCGGTTTAAGTTGGCATTTTGAGGGAAAAGATTCTTTTCACCTTGATCACTCATAAATCGATGCCCAATAAGGTGTCCACCATCATCACTATCAAGCCTTGCGCCGCCACCAACCTCTGATTGAAACTTTTTCTCAGCACTTGACCGTGTTTCATGATACGTAGTATCTAGCTTGGCTTCTACAGATAATGGCCTACCTTGTGCGTCAAGCTTCCATATTGCTTCATTCGTCCCAAATTTTTCAGTAATCTTAACTACATCAACGTCTACCGCTCTACGTATATGATCCCCTGCACCATTCATGCTTACCGTGCCATGGGGAACCTTTAAGGTCGCTAGCTTTAATCCTGCTTTTACACCTGTCGTTAAATCAATTACATGCGAGCCGGTATTCGCGCCAAGTTCAAACATGTCACCAGTGATGGCATGATCTATGGTTTCAGAAGCCCACTCTTTTCCTCCTTCCCACATTGCAAGCCCTGTTTCACCTAAACGGCTTTTCGCTGCAAAATCCCCCTTAAACGTCGCATCTACAAAATCAGAAGTTAAGCCCTTAGCACCATTGAATGCGTTACTTATATTGCCATAGGGATCTAGTAAAAATTCTGATAACCCTAGTGTGGACTCATAACCCGCTCCTATCCCAAAGGCCCCTACAGGATTGACTCGACTTAGCTTATTGGCGACATTGGCAATACCCGCTCGATGATCCACAAGAAATTTATTTGCTGACTCAAAGATATTCTTGCCGTCATTACAACTCAATTCTAGCGGATCAACCCATTGCAAAGAGTTAGGTACGAATCGGTTCGGGTCGAGTTCACCAAGCAAGTCCCCCTCCTTACAACTCAACCCGAGCGGGTCGACCCATTGCACGGGATTGGGGGCGTATTGGTACGGGTTGATGCCACCGAGCAGGCCAATCGGGTCTTGGTGGATGAAGCGCCCAACGGTGGGATCGTAATAACGGAAGCGGTTATAGTGCAGGCCCGATTCCACATCATAATACTGGCCCTGAAAACGCAACGGGTTGGTGATGCGTTCAATGCTGAGATTAGCGACGCCTTCTGTGCTGTAATCTGCCTGCCACGCGATATCACCGTGTTGATCGGTTAGCGTCAGCGGAGTACCGAGGTGATCAAGCTGCTAGTAATAAATCTCACCCTGTGCAATCAGGGCGACGGGGCTGAAACTGCCCGGCTCGTAGAGATACCAGCGATATTCGCCGTTACAGTGTTCGCCAATTAACTGATCCCCGTCCCACAGGTAATCTATCCGCTGACTTTCACTGATTTTGGCACTTCTGCGGCCAAGGGCATCATAGTGGTACTGGGTATATTTACCGGTTTTTCTGAAACTGGTGAGCTGGTTTAAGCCATTGAAGCGACGCTGCTCGTTACCTTGCGGGCTGTGGGTTTTGACCTGATTGCCAAAGCGGTCGTAACGGTAGTGGGTGTCGTGCCACTGCAATAGCTGATCGTTACTGACGCAGACGGTGTCATCAATCGAGTTATCACTGCAATTGTCTGTGCCGTTATCCGCCGCACTGGTAAGGGTGTCTGCTGTTGCGCGTTGTGGATTACCAAAGCTGTCAAAGGTAAACAGAATTTCTGGCTGATGGGGTAGCTGGCTACTGGTGAGCTGATCTAACACATCAAACTGATACTGGCTCGCACCCTGCTCGCTGTCTTCAATGCCCACCAGCTGATCGGCCAGGCTATAACGGTAGTGTCGTTGATGCTCTGATTGTTGAGGATGCGACCACAGCTGTTGCTGCAAGCGCCCCTGAACATCGAAGCTCTGCTGGCAGATGATGCCATTCCCTTGCTGGCGCTGAGTTTCTCGGCCATTGCTATCAAACTCGCGGGTACAGACCGATTGCTGATCCCATTCAATGGCGACCAACAAACCTTGGTTGTTATAGTGATACTGGATCTGATGGTTATCGGGCAACTGAGTGCGAATGCGTCGACCGGCGTTGTCATGGTGATGCTGCAGCCGCCAGTTATCTTGCCAAACCTCGCTTTGCTGGCCATTGGCGTGGTAATGAAAGCTCAGCTTGCGCTGGGCGTTGTTGGCATGGCGTAACCGTCCCAGTTTGTCGTACTGGAAGTGGTTAGAATGAGTCGTACCAGCCACGCTGCTGCGCTGTTCGAGTACTCGTCCACATTCATCACGCCGTAGTTTGATAAAACGCTCGCCCTGCTCAGCAAGGCTGATCAACTGCCCCTGACCGTCGTACTGGTATTGCTGGGTACGACCATCAAAGCCAATGGTCTGGCTGACACGTTCTTCGCTGTCATAGGCTAACTGGTAGCGTCCACCGTCACTGCGTTCAATGCCAGTCAGGTTACGCTCACTGTCATATTCAAACGCAAGCCAGCTACCGTCTGGCCGGATATGCTTGGCTAGCTGTGCTAACCCTTCATAAATAAAGCTTTTACAACGGCCAATAGCATCGGTAAAGGTGGTCGGACGGCCTAATTGACCGCTTTATCGTGGATGTCCTATTAAAGTACATATCTTAGTAATTGACTTAAAATATAAGTGCTGTATTTTTGTTTCAGATAAAATCACTAAGTAGACATCTTATGACGCCTGTTATTTTTCATCCTTGGAATTTAACCGAGGATGCAGCACTCCAACTTCAAGTTGATCTAGCCTCTAAAGTAGAAAAACAAGATCGATTTGATTTTATCCGCTATATCGCTGGAGCTGATGTTGCTTATTCTAAAGAGAGTGATAAATTAGTAGCTGCTATCGTCATATTAGATGCACAGACATTAGAAGTTATTGAAACTGCTACCGCAACAACTCAAGTAGAATTCCCTTATATTCCAGGGCTTTTTTCATTCAGGGAACTACCACCATTGCTAAAGGCATTATCTAAATTAAAACACAAGCCCGATCTTATAGTATGTGATGGGCAAGGCTACGCTCACCCCCGTCGTTTTGGTTTAGCTTGTCACTTGGGTGTGATTTTAGATTTACCCACTATTGGCTGCGGAAAGAAACGTTTGATCGGAAAGTATCAAGAACCTGATGAACAAAGAGGTTCGGCATCTCCGCTTATTGATGAAAATGAAATCATTGGAAATGTACTAAGAACGCAAACAAACATTAACCCAGTTTATATATCTATTGGTAATCGAGTCTCTCTAGAAACAGCTTGCAAATGGATACTAAAGCTATCTCAAAAATATCGATTACCAGAAACGACTAGACAAGCAGATCAGTTAGTTAATTTTCTACTTAAAACTAAATAACTATTTCTTTACTATTAAATCTAACATAGCAATCAGGCTTTTTTTGTTTTAATGTTTTAACATAATCATTTGTTAACAAATCTGACTCAATGTACAATTCTGTGAGTGTTGATATGTTTGATAATTTATCAACACTGGTTTCTGTTAGCCCTGTGTTATATATTTGAAGCTGTTCAACCCCTTCAAGCCCATTATTCATTATTAAATAACTAAACACTTCATCAGTGACGGTTAAACCTGAAACATTCAACTTACATCCAGCAACTATATTAGTGAGATACATTTCATTGTGAAAATAATCGTTCAATAAAATTGATTTTATACTATCAAGCTCAACAAAATAATCTCCTCTTATTGTTAACAACGATATTTTTTTATTAGGTTCAAAATGAAGCGCGACTTGAAATTTATCCTTTGCAAAAATGCTGAAATCTTTTATATCTCCATTTTCATACCAACTATAATCTTGAGTTACACTTTCATCTGGCTCTACATGCTCAAGATTTATTAATCTTTCATTTGAATATTTTGCTTCAGATACAATTTCTCCATTCTCATACTGATTAATTATCGAATATTCCCCATCAAACAATGAGTATGATATACCATTATAAAGTTGACCTTTAAAAGTATAAGGTTCGTCATCTCCATTTAAAAATTTTGCATCAATCTCCTGTTTGCTGAAATCATATACTGTAAATGGTAGCTTACAATCACCTACTCGCTTACCATTTAAATATAGATCTTTATTAACAATAATACCGTCAACGATATCAACAGCTATACCATTAAAACACTTACCACAATGATATATGTTTTTATTTTTATCAATTTCTAATGTTATCTTATCTACTATCATCATTAACGTCCCGTCAATATATCAAAATCTTGTAAAATACCACTACAGTGATTACATGCTGTAAATCTATCCCCTTGACCTGTGCTATTCTGAAGCTTATATGTTGATACCTGAATTTGACTAACATTAAAACCTGGTGTGGCTTTTACTTGATTGAGAATATTATTAGCAGACTGTACCTCAGCATGAAGCCCAGGAATACCTTTTAACCCTTTATCATCTAATAGACTAAATTCAGCTCCCTCATATACATGGGCCTTAATTTTATCTCTCATAACAGGATTCAAATTATTACCTGTTTTTGCATAAAGTCTTGTAATCTCATCCAAATAGGCATTTTGATCAACAACCCTAATATGTCCATTTTTTTCACCAAATCTTTCAGTACCTGGAAATGTTCTTCCTTTTTTCATAGAAAAAGGAATATTTTGAAAAAAATCACTGTCAATATTCAGCTCAGGGATACCTGATTTAGAAATAGCGACTCCTTTAATATCACCTACAGCGATGAGGTTTTTTGCTTCTAGTTCTACTATTGAGTTTAAATTATTACCGAACGTAGTTCTATGTGAAACTAGATCTTTTATTCCATCGTCTAATTCTCGCATAACTTTCGAAGAACTAGCCAATTCTACTACATCTGGTACTACATTTTTTGCGACACCACTAGCAAGCTTACCGGTAAGCGTGCTTAAGCCACCTGTGATCATTTCAAATACAGCATTCTGCTCATCAAGCGGGGTTAGCTGATTACCGGTAAATGGATTCATCTTAAGTCCATCTTCGCGTAAGCCACTGCCATAATAACCAATTTGATTACCAATTCCATTTAATACCCCACCAAGCAGAGGTACATTCTCAACATACCAATTTGCAGAATTGAGTAACCATCCCCTATCTACAGGTTCTGAGGTAACGATATTTTGTATAGGACCTAAAACTCTCCCACTTGGCAAAGTAATTCCTTCACTATCCCCCTCCTTACAACTCAGCCCGAGCGGGTCGACCCATTGCACGGGGTTGGGGGCGTATTGGTACGGGTTGATGCCGCCAAGCAGGCCGATGGGGTCTTGGTGGATGAAGCGCCCGACATGGGGGTCGTAATAACGGAAGCGGTTGTAGTGCAGGCCCGATTCCACATCATAATACTGGCCCTGAAAACGCAACGGGTTGGTGATGCGTTCAATGCTGAGATTAGCGACGCCTTCGGTGGTGTAATCTGCCTGCCACGCGATATCACCGTGTTGATCGGTTAGGGTCAGCGGAGTGCCGAGGTGATCAAGCTGGTAGTAATAAATCTCACCCTGTGCAATCAGGGCGACGGGGCTGAAACTGCCCGGCTCGTAGAGATACCAGCGATATTCGCCGTTACAGTGTTCGCCAATTAACTGATCCCCGTCCCACAGGTAATCTATCCGCTGACTTTCACTGATTTTGGCACTTCTGCGGCCAAGGGCATCATAGTGGTACTGGGTATATTTACCGGTTTTTCTGAAACTGGTGAGCTGGTTTAAGCCATTGAAGCGACGCTGCTCGTTACCTTGCGGGCTGTGGGTTTTGACCTGATTGCCAAAGCGGTCGTAACGGTAGTGGGTATCATRCCACTGCAATAGCTGATCGTTACTGACGCAGACGGTGTCATCAATCGGGTTATCACTGCAATTATCTGTGCCGTTATCCGCCGCACTGGTAAGGRTGTCTGCTGTTGCGCGTTGYGGATTACCAAAGCTGTCAAAGGTAAACAGAATTTCTGGCTGATGGGGTAGCTGGCTACTGRTGAGCTGATCTAACGCATCAAACTGATACTGACTCAAGATTGTTTAGGTAGGCGAACCAGTCTAAAGGCTTGTTTCTTTGGCGAGAAAAGCGTAGCATTTTCGGCTGTTGGCTTCCTCTTCTACGCCTTCCAATGAGTTTCGCAGTTATTATCTGAACTTATTAATCCGCATTAAAATCAATTTACTAACTTATTAATAAAATTAATTAAATCGTCATCACCAATTTGTATACAACCAAAGTCAAAATCAAAATAAAAAATATCTCCTCTATTTTCACACCCAAAGCCAATACAAATAATAGCCTCTCCTAATAACCCTAAAAATGGAAATAAATTATCTTCCGACAAATATTCACCAAACGAACTCAAAATATTTTCAAAATCATCTTCAAAAAAAATATCTTCAATAATTAAAAAATCATCAGGTATATTTTCATTTAACTTGGAATAAATTGATACGTCAATTTTTTTAGTCAATATTTCAGTACATAATGGCTCACACCATACATCTGAAATTAAACTTTTAATATCCTGCATTTTTTCCATTTATCTTGCGCCTAAAATTAATTCATCAGGTAATTCATATTCTAATAAATTGTTAGGATTATTCAGATTATGCTGTACTAAACAAGACATCCATTTCTAAATCCAAAAATTTAATTAAACCATCTTCTAAAGCTCCTTCTATTCAGCAAATACATTCTGATTTAACTAAATTCAAACTTCACACTGTTCCCTTTAACCCTATTTTCAGACAATGGCCTGAGATGTATAGAATTTCAGTAACTTTCGCGCATAACAAAACCTAGCCTATTAGCTAGTCGATGGTAATTTTACTAAAGAATTCATTAGGCGGCGTTTAACAGCCGCCGACAGGCGCTTAATCCTTGGGTTCGTTGCTGCCCAATATGATGGTGGTACTCTGTTCTTTACCTATTGCACCAGAAAAGTTTCTCTCTAAATAGCGGGTTAACTCCAGCCAGTTTTCTTCGCTCAACCCAAGGCGAGAAACAATATTGAGTACATTTTCTGAAATATACCCTTTCTTTCCATCACGAATCGCGCGCCCTGTTTCATCAACAAGTAATAGATAGTCGGTAACAACAAAAGGCAAGCCCTTGGGCATATTAGCTCGTGGGTTTCCCACAAAAGGAAGTAATGCTTTCGGTTGGCGGCTCGATTTCGCGGCATCGGCGCGTTTTTTAATGCTGGTATAGGCAGATGTTTCCGGACTTTTCGCCATGTCTGCGCGAACAGGGTTGAGGTCTACATAAGCCATACACGCAGCCAATGCAGCTTCATCCAGTAAGGCTTGGGATTTAAACCGTCCTTCCCAAAATCGTCCAGTGCAGCCATCTTCCTTATTCGCTTGGCGGGCAATCGGTTCATTGAGTAAGCGCATAAACCAGCTGATGTCATATAACCGCTCGCGCCAATCCTTAGCAATTCGTTCAACCGCCATTAACTGCGCCTCATCCATCTGGCTTCGTTGGTTTTCATCCAACCAAGTATTTGAAAGGTAATTCCCTTTACATACCCGATGCCAACGGGTAATGACCTCTTCTTGCGACCAACTGCTCGCTTGGTCGCTATCGATATGCAGAACAACATGGGTATGGTTACTCATTACCGCATAAGCACAGATATCAATCGCAAACACCTTCGCGAGAAACAGCAACCGCTGCTCAACCCAACCGCGGCGGTGTTCGTAACTCTTGCCTATTAACGGATCTTTACCACAAAGAAAAGATCGCCTCACACACCGTGATACACAATGGTAGTACGGTGTATCGGTTAAGCTAACTTGTGTTTTCCTTGCCCTTGGCATATTTGGCGGCTCCCTGCATCATTGATGTTAAAGAAAGCCTAGACCACCCCCTTGTTCAACATAGAAGTGCACCACTTAGACTACTATTTTGTTTATTTGGAGGAATATTATGGGTCTGAAATATTCACACTTGTCCTTACATGAGAGGCAGTTGATTTTTAATTGGTTTCATTATCAAAAAATGTCAATTCGAAAGATTGGAGGCTTATTGAGTAGATCTCATTCAACAATAAGCAGGGAGATCAGGAGGAACAAATCAGAGTGTTATGTACCGACATACTACCCTCACTCAGTACAACGTTCCTATGCAATGAGAATGCGCGGGAGGGTAAGCAGAGGGGGACTTAGTAATGAAGGGACGAAACAGTATGTAATTAGTAAGCTAAAAATAGGATGGACTCCTGAGCTAATTTCAGGCCGTCTAAAATTGACGACTGAAGAGAAATACATATGTCACGAATCGATATACCAATATATATACAAAGAGGCAAAAGAGCTTATTGATTATCTTCCTAGGAAGCATAATCGTCGTAGAAAAAAATACCCAATCAGAGCGCGAAAAACTAAAACTAGCTTTAAAACCAGTACCTTAGAGCGGCCAAGTGAAATCAATGACCGTTCTACTCCTGGCCACTGGGAAAGCGATTCGATAGAGTCGAAAGGACGAAAACTTGCCCTCAATGTTGTGGTTGAACGAGTATCTCGAATCTCACATATAACAAAATTAAGCTCTAAAAAAGCATTAGCCACAAAGAATGCATTGGTAAAAAAACTTACAACATATCCAAAAGAATTCGTCTGCTCGGTAACATATGACAATGGCCCTGAAAATGCAGGGCACTTAAAAGTTAACGAAGAATTAGACTGTAAATCATATTTTTGCCAAGCCTACCATAGCTGGGAAAAAGGAGCTGTAGAGCAAGTAAATGGTTTAATTAGACGATACTTACCCAAAGGAACAGACTTCGCTTCAATCTCTCCTAAGCGGATAGAGGAGATTGAAAACAGGCTAAACTCGAGGCCAAGAAAATGCTTAGGTTACAAGACTCCGTTTGAAATCTATAATGAAATACATGGTGCACTTCCAAGTTGAACGTGGCCGCCAAGCAAGAAACTTCAAAAGTGTGGGTGTCTTAGTTATTCTATTTTACCTCGTCAAATATCTCTTCTATATTTTCCTTTAATAGGTAACAATGCTTTTTTTTCCACTGATAGTGACCTTTTATGCCTCGATGAATAACGGCATGAATAATACTGTGAACAGATTTATCCGACGCAGATTTTATTAGTAGTGAAGAAAATTCACCAGATTGATCGGCACTATAATTAAATACACTCTGCAACATTGATATTACTAGTCCATGAACTTCTACTGGTGACAACCCTTTAATTTTCCCATCGGCATAAACCATACCAAAAGCAAAAGTTGCTAATAATTGTCGTTGTAACTCAGATGTTTCCTCTAACTTAATATCTATTACCGAAAATATAGAGTTAATCATATTGGCATTTTGCTCTCGATTACCTGATAAATCACTCATAACATTAACACTTCACATCTAAATTATAATAAGAACACCATCAGGGTATGCTCCGCTCCATCCACATGGAAAATATCCAGCTTCATAGACGCTCAAGATTTTCCCATAAAAATCGGGCAAATCATCTGATAGTTCCACTCTATATTGCTGATATATTAATGCATGAAGTAAATCCCATTTAACACAATCAACAAAAACACGATCTAAATTTTTACTTAACTGCCAAGATTCTACTCCTGTCAATAATTCTTCATTAATAAATGCTCTTCCTGCACTAGCATAGTCATTCCAATCACAGTACCGTTCTTTGACATTTTCGTTGAGATATTCTGTAAGTTCATTGCTTGCATCCAGAGTAGTATTTTCCCACTCGGGGTCACAGAAGTACTGTGATGCATCATCCCAATCTAAGGCCCACTTTACAGGGAAAGGTAACTCTACACCACTCCCGCAATTTCGGAAAAAATCAATTGTTCTAAATCTTTCTTTAACATTTTCAGTAATTGCTTTCGTCATATACTACTCTCGCCGTCTTTGTCCAATTCGTCCTGGAATCCTCGGAACAGGGCTATTCCCTTTCAAACCATATTCGACACGTTGTTTCATAGCTGATTTTGTTGCACGCCAAGCATTAGCTTCACTCATACCACTATCTATCAACGATTGATAAAGAGCACGTGTGTATTCTTTATTTGTCGGCTTTTCACCTGCAAATTCACCACCACGCCTGTATTGGTTCCAAAAAGTTTCTAAACTTTCATGAGCATTATAGTGAGGACTATCTATTTCCGAGAAAGCATTTCCTTCCAACTTCACTGCCACAGCATCGTTAGTTGGGATTACAGATTTGAAAGCTGCATCTTGATTCAAATGGTGAGATTGACCAGAGATCGTTGAATCATTTTTTAACGTCCCATGCATTTCAACTCTAATAGATATTGTATCACCCAATTCCAAGGCAGGATTGTTTGAAACAACACGAGAAGCAGATTCATCAACTATTTCATCAAATTCTCGCACAACTGTTGAAGAACTAGCAAGATCTACAGCTTCTTCTGTGCCTTCGATCACATCATCTATTTTTGTGCCATATTTCGCCGCCATTACACCTTGGCCAGCAGCGGGTATCATCGCACCTAATGACCACCCTGCATCAACCCATTTTCCTCTAATCGTATACACCAGTGCATTTATTCCATCTGGAATAATACCGACACCAGGAGCTAACCCAGCTGCATCTAAACTTCCATGAAATGCATCCCAACCAGATATACCAGCATCAGGAGGAAGAGTACGCCCTTCTAACGCTTTATA
>NZ_JAKJSL010000004.1:0-7370 GCF_050336815.1 Photobacterium nomapromontoriensis | reverse complement strand
ATAGGCTGATTCCCAGTACAAGTCGGGGCTGGGCAGGGGCGGGAAAAACGCGCTGAAATCACGGTGGTTGTAGTCTTCCCTGAGGTTCTGGGATATCGACATACTGAAGTAGCCCGCTATAACATCGAGCGGGCCCTTGCCCTTGCCGGTGTAGGTATAACGCACCGCCGAAAGTGGCGAGTCTTCTTCTGGCTGACGTAAGCGAGTGATATCGTTGCTATCCTCACTCATAAACCACTGTCCCTCTTGTACAATCCAGCGCTGTGGCGCGATGCCTGCCACAACCTTTGGGGTGGCAAACCGATAGTAGCTGAACGCATCACCGATGGTGTTGCAGGTGAAAGTGCTGTGGTCGGCGCTAAAAGCCTGTCCGTTGTCGCACTCTTTGGCGTAGTATGCTTTGCGGCCAAGGTATTCCATGTTCGGCAGTGTGAATACGCCCTGATTTTTCGAATCCGGTACCCGCAGCACGGCCTCATAGCTGAGTTGGCGAATAAAGTGCTTGCCGTCAGGCGAGACTCTGCCTCCGACGAAGTCACTATCGTAGTTCAGCTCGCCAAATTTACTTTCAGGGGAGGGCGACAGCGGCGTCGCAGTATCGGTGGTCACATCATAGCGGAATGACTGTTGCCAGCTTTTCCCCCCGGTGAAATACACCGCTTGACTGTCTGCTTGCCAGTCAAAAGATAGGCAGCGGCCAGGCCCGAGCTGGTGGGCTTGCCGGGTTTTAAGGTCGAAGATGACACACTTGTATTGGAAAACTTCGGGCTGATAGGCGGTGATGATATAGCGACCGTCGGGTGAGCGGGAAGGCCTTGATAAGCCTTTAATCTCAATGGTTCCGCCTATTTCCTTTGCGGTAAACAACAGCCGAACATCGGTCCCGTTCATATTCATGGTATAGAGTCCATGGTCAGGATTCTGAATAGTGGTTATCAGCTGCGGCATGTTATGCTGGGTATTCCATTTTTCCCGTGGTGGATTGTCGGGGACGTCGACAACGATCTTCCAGGTAGGCGTGTGTTTGATGCCGTAAACCTCTCGATAGTAGGTGACAATATCCAGACGGTTCATATACACATCATCATAGGGGGTGTTGTTTGACAGGTAGGCCCCTCCTGCCGCTAAGCCGCCGCCGATGGCCGCACCGACCAAAAGAATTTTTGTTTTTCTGTTCACTGTGTTATCTGCTCCTATGGACATGAAAGCCGCTACGAGATGTAGCGGCTTTGCATTGGCAAGATATCAAAGGTTGAGCGGCTTATATGCCTACCCAGTCTTCTATTATCGTCACCCTCTCATCGGTGATGTCATCCATATTGTTAGGGTTGGATTTCGCCCATTGCATAAGCCGGGTGATGTTGTGAGGCTCGATATCGCCTGCCGTTGCGGCAGTGTGGAGGCGGGAAATATTGTAATCACCTAAATCTGTCGCTGAACTGTCCGTCCCCTGAATGAGGGCATTGGTCTGGTTCTGTTCGTTTGCAATTGCGATGGCTTTTTTACTCTCCGTTTTATACCAGTTTTTCGGCACGCTCTTGGGCTGGCCATAAATGATAATATTCTCTGATTTTCCTTCCAGCCCAGAACCCTCCGGGCCATTTAAGGTCAAGTAGAAGTCACAGAATTTATTGAACTGGCTGGTTACCTGAGTCAGCCCCCCTTTTTTTGCATACAGGTCACTTGGGTATATTAGAGGGGTCAGGCCTTCGACCTCCACACCCAGGGCATTTATGTACTTCAGCTTCACTGTATTGGCATAGATATCGGTAGAAACGCTCTTCTTGAGCTGGGGTATCAAGCCTTCTTCTACTGCTTTCATTTTCAGTTCAGCAGCTGTAAGCCTTGCGAATGCTTGCTGTAGCGAGGATATTTTAGACGGCCGTGTATCATCTTGGTATTGAGCCGGGATAAACGTGCAATTGTCTTTGTCAACGTTAATTCGACCTAAGCGATACAGGCAGTTTATGTCAGCAAGCGGGATCTTTTGGGTGACGAGAATTGTACGCGCTAACTGCAGTTCGGCTTTTGGCAGAGGTATGCAGTTAGTGTCATTGACTTGCTGTTTCAGCTTGTCAGTGGTGACGGCTTTGGTTCGAGCAATTACCGTCGCGACAACAACGTCATTCCAGTTGAAGTTCTCTATTTCACCGGTCAGTCTTCGGTGTTTACTCAGAGGATCTGCCTGGTTGTTTTCGTCGTTCTCTTTGTTTCTGGCACCGGGCTGGCTAAGGTAGAAGTCGATGGCTGGTGAGTCAAAGATTTCGGGGTACTGTCGTTTTTGCCCCGGCGAATCTATACTCAGAAAGCTCTTTTCATAGAAGATCTGATCCCCCTTCACACTTGGGGAACGGGTCACGAAATCTTTAGTGAATTCATATTCTCTTGTCGGTGAAAGGGTCAGGTTGAAGAGTGCTCGACTCAAATCAAAGAAACTGACGCTTTTTTCTCTGTATGTTACATGGGTATCCGTTTTTTGCTGACCAGGTATACCGACCTGATAAAAGTAGCTCAAGTATTTCATGGCCCCTGATACTCGGGCCTTACTGGCGCTGTTAGCCTGGTCACTTTCGTCAAATAGTGATTTGAGTACGTCATCATCATAATCTGCGACGGGTCGGGTCCCCATGATCTGATGAACGCCAAAAGAGAAGTCAGGTTGGATAATCGCACCCAGAACAGTATCTTCAGCCTTATTTAGCACATTTTTCTCATGTTTCATTAGATCCGCCTTATTTAGCGGACTGGCATACTCGACTGTTTCAGATGCGACCTTATCGAAAAAGTGCCAGTCCCCTCCGGTAAGACCTGTTGATATCGCACGGGCTGCAATCGGCAACAGGAATAGGTTGTCGTCGTTACCCTGTGCAATCTTTTCTTTGTCCAGTACGACAAGAATACGAATATGGTCATAAGGTGAGAGGCAGGAGCCGTTACCCTTGTAGTAATCCAGGAAGGGTTGCCAGCTGTCAGCGCTTGTTGCCCCCGGGGAGCGGGCAGAAATAATGATGTGTTTAAACACCGAACTGTCTAGATTGGTCAGACGCTGAGTGGCAGCCAGTTTTTTGAACCTTGCTTCCGATTCTGACAACATGTGATGGATAGGGAAGTAGCGGTTGTGATGTTGAGCCAGCGCCTCCTCATCCTTGCCGTCTTCGCTCTGGTTATATCGTGCATAGACATAGCGCCCCTGTGCAAGGGTTGCTGCCCATGTCCGTTGCCACGGTGAATCTGTGTTTTTCCCGTTGTTCTCTAGCCAGAGCTTATCGAGGTGGACTGGCCCCAGCAGGCCGTTTTCTACCTCCCAGTCATCATTCAGCAAGAAGGCGTTGATATAACCTGAGATGTCATACTCTTTGTAGCTAAGTGTATCGCGCTCAACGACCATCCCCGAGGACGTCACATAGTTTATCTTGCCAGCCACTTGATCATACTGGTATTGCTGGATCAGACGGATCAGGCCATTAAGTGCCAGTGTTCGTTTCAGGTAGGCCTTCATAATTACAGCTTGGTGCGTTTTTATGCCTGATTCGGTAATCAGTTGGCTAGAGAGGGTGATATCTGCGTGATAGAGCTGGTCTAGAGCCTGAGACAGCTTGGCCTTGTCGACGCCGGATACATTGTCAGCCTCTTTCAATATGGTAGAAGCCAGTGCTAAGCCTTGTTTGGTTGCTGTTAGCAGACCCGCTGGCGGAAAGAAAGGGGTGACACCTAGCAGGGCTAAATCAAAGGCACTTCCCGCGGCGTTGACGATGTCTTCTTCCATTTTCATCAGTGAGGCGGTTGATGTTTTTCGTGATTTTTCAACCAATGTCATGCCAGAGCGGCAAGCGGGATAGTCAAACTGGGAGCTGAAGTTGAGCAGTATATCAACCCGACGGTTCTTTCTTCGGCTGGCAATATCGAGGTTTTTGACCAAGGGTTGGTCCTCTCCGTAACCCAGTACCTTTATTCTTTGGCTCCAGACCGCCTTCAGCTTCGCGTCTTTGAATGTCGCCAGAATGCTCTGCTTTACTGATTCCGCCCGAGCGAGCGATAGCTTCTTGTTGTACTCTACCGAGCCGATATCGCAGGTATGGCCCGCTATCTGGATATCGATCGGATCGCTCAGCTTGGCAAGCTGCTTCCCGATGGCTTGAAATGCCTCTTCAACGTTAGCGTTTTTAAAATTCGGGGTGGCACGGTCAAACCCGAAGGTCGTACTGTCGAGACGTAGCAAGGTGTTATTCAGCGGTAAGCTTGCTGAGTTATGGTCTCCGTTGCCGTCTTTTACCACCATGGCGGCCAATGCTTGCTTCAGGGCCCTCATGACGTCTTGCTCTTTTTGGGTCAGGGTATCGGGGTCTTGTTTCAGAGCCAGCAGTTTGTTCGCAGAAGGAGAGATAGTGGCCACTGCATAGCGGGTGACATCATTTAGGAAGGCATCGTCTGCCTTGGTGGCCTTCTGGTGGCTATCACTAAGAATGGTGAGGTTGTATACCGTTTCTAGGGCGGTAAGCGGTAAGCCCAGTACCGTATTGCCGACCGCTCCCAGCTTTGTCAGGAAGGGCCTGGCGCTATTGGGAAAGGGAATGCCGGAGACCGCCTGCTGATCTAAGGCGCGGCGGATCAAGTTGGCCTGAGTGACAAGCGGGTTTTTGGATTTGAGGTCGGCCACGGCCTCGACAAATTCCATCGAGGCACCGGTGACCCCGACGGCCGCGAGGGTTGCCCTCGCTAGATCTGAGTTATCATTAGCAAGTGCCTCCGATAATGAGGCATGAGCCAGCTTGGATAGCATCTGCCAGGTTGGGCCGTTTTCTAGCGCTGCGGTCCCCGCCTCGAAAAAACCCTTGTAGCTTTGTAGCTGATGCCACATTTCGGCGGTGATGGGGCGCTGCTCTGCTGTGCTTGCGGTGACCTGCTCTGGCAGGTCATAAGGCTGCTTGTTCAGCCTGTCCGTCATGTCTTTGTAAAATGCAGGCACGTGATTGAACAGCGCCTCTTCCACACTGATGGGGTCACCATTGACGAGGCTGCACCGACCAATGATAGTTTTGACCGGCAAATGGAGCACGCGCTCTTTTAGGCTGTATGTGGATAGCCCCTTTTGAGAAAATTCATTTGTAAATTTCAAATTAACGGTTGCTGTATTGATATCGATTCGGCAGTACTGCTCCAGTTTATCCAGTGTGGGCAAAATATTGCTCTCAATCCAGAAGGTGGCGCAATACATGGGTTGATCTGTTCCATCCATATCCATGAAGTTGACTAGTTTCACCTTGGAGACCGATTGTTTTTCTGTTCCCATCACCACGACCCCAGGGGGAAGCTCCGACAGGGTCACGGTGGCACCGACATATTTGGCAGAAGAGAAGTTGACCACGATGGTGTAGTACTGGGGAACGGTCAGGATATGCAGCGGCTCGCTGCCCAGGGTGCTCAGCCAGTGGTGGTAGTGCTCAAAATAAGGGCTGTCTTTTGTCAGCTCTGTCAGTGCCTCCCCTTCTGGTAGGGCCAGCAAGAGGTGGCGTTCACTGATCGGATCAAGGGTTGTGATATCCGTGGTGAAGTATTGGGTCTGGTTTTTAAGCTTCTGATAGAGTGCAGGTAACCAAGGTTTTCCTTCCTCTTCGCCGCCAATGAACATGGGCACCATATAAGAGGGAAAGAACAGCACATTGCGCTGTGATGTTTTACCAAGGCTTGATTGTTTCACCGCAACTGGGCTGCCTGTCAGCGTGACGGTTTTTCCAGTGGCAACCTGTGCGGCAACAGGCTGCTTATCTTCGTTGAAGAAAGTCAGCTTGCCATATTTATCGCTGTATGCCAACGGGTTCTCTGCCCTGACCATGGCCACCACACTGTCAGGTTTGATGTAGGTTTTGTCTTCTTTCCATAGGGAGTCAGGCAGCACCATGGTCTCATAGGGCAGTGGGAAATAACGGGCGCCTGGGCAGGGACTCCCGTCTCGGCCGTAAAGCTGCCCCATTAAGTAAACGCCGTGAACGGTATAGTTAGCCACGTTTCCCTCCCTTGCTCTGTGCATCCAGTTGGCGATAGGCTGATTCCCAGTACATGTCGGGGCTGGGCAGGGGCGGGAAAAACGCGCTGAAATCACGGTGGTTGTAGTCTTCCCTGAGGTTCTGGGATATCGACATACTGAAGTAGCCAGTTATGACATTGAGCGGGCCCTTGCCCTTGCCGGTGTAGGTATAATGTACCGCTGAAAGTGGTGAGTCTTCTTCTGGCTGACGTAAGCGGTTGATATCGTTGTTATCCTCACTCATAAACCACTGTCCCTCTTGTACAATCCAGCGCTGTGGCGCGATGCCTGCCACAACCTTTGGGGTGTCAAACCGATAGTAGCTGAACGTATCACCGATGGTGTTGCAGGTGAAAGTACTGTGGTCGGCGCTAAATGCCTGTCCTTTGTTGCACTCTTTGGCGTAGTATGCCTTGCGGCCAAGGTATTCCATGTTCGGCAGTGTGAATACGCCCTGATTTTTCGAGTCCGTTACCCGTTGCATGGCGTTATGGTTGAGTTGGCGAATTAAGTGCTTGCCGTCAGGCGATCTTCTGCCTCTGACGAAGTCAGTATCGTAGTTCAGCTCGCCAAGTTTACTTTCAGGGGGGGGCGACAGCGGCGTTGCAGTACTGGTGGTTACATCATAGCGGAGTGCTTGTTTCCAGCTTTTCCCCCCGGTGAAATACACCGCTTGACTGTCTGCTTGCCAGTCAAAGGATTGGCAGCGGCCAGGCCCGAGCTGGTGGGCTTGCCGGGTTTTAAGGTCGAAGATGACGCACTTGTATTGGAAGGCTTTTGGTCGATAGGCGGTGATGATATAGCGACCGTCGGGTGAGCGGGAAGGCCTTGATAAGCCTTTACTCTCAATGTTTCCGCCTATTTCTTTTGCGGTAAACAGCAGCCGAACATCGGTCCCGTTCATATTCATGGTATAGAGTCCATGGTTAGGATTCTGAATGGTGGTTATCAGCTGCGGCATGTTATGTTGGGTATTCCACTTTTCTTGTGGCGGATTGTCGGGGACGTCGACAACGATCTTCCAGGTAGGCGTGTGTTTGTTGCCGTAAATTTCTCGCGCTCTGGTGATCATATCCAGACGGTTCATATACACATCATCATAGGGGGTATTGTTTGATAGGTAGACCCCTCCGGCCGCTAAGCCGCCGCCGATGGCCGCACCGACCAAAAGAATTTTTGTTTTTCTGTTCACTGTATTATCTGCTCGTTATTTGCTGTTATTTGCGGTGATTGTTATTTTCGCTGTCTGCCACATTGGAGACGCTACCTCCATCAGGTAAACGCCGTGAACGGTATAGTTAGCCACGTTCCCCTCCCTTGCTCTGTGCATCCAGTTGGCGATAGG
>NZ_JAKJSL010000003.1:0-12446 GCF_050336815.1 Photobacterium nomapromontoriensis | reverse complement strand
CAAGAACACTCCGTGTAGCAAGTATCAGAGAATTAAGGCGTTTTTTGTGAATACTAGGGCAGTGGTTTTGAATTGTTTGCTGTAGAATCTGAAAATCGCGCATCGTACCGTCCAATTGGTCTAATGTGTTTCTGGCGATATCCATTAGATCAAAGGTGTCGGTGCGCGTCTACCTCATTGTTTATCAAAAAAATTATGAGGGGATTCGTAAGAAYGCGGCGTTAGGGCACAGGGCGGAAATGGATAGAATCGTAGAATTAATCAAACAAGATCCAGTTAGAGTTAAAGCCTTAGAGTGTGTCTCTAAATTGGGCTTGTCTCAGTGTTATATTGCGGCTGGTTTCGTTCGTAATCTTGTTTGGGATGCACTGCATGGCTTTGATGTAGCAACACCATTGAACGATGCGGATGTTATTTACTTTGCTCCAGACGAGAACGACCCTAAAGCATATTTACACCATGAATCTCAGCTCAAGCAGCTAATGCCGGAAGTTAACTGGCAAGTTCGTAACCAAGCACTCATGCATACTCGGAATGGCGATTTACCCTACACAAGCTCTCTTGATGCTATGAGCTATTGGCCAGAACAAGAGACAGCTGTTGCCATTCGACAAGTCGCACCTGATAGGTATGAATGTATTGCAGCTTTTGGGTACGAATCCTTATTTGGTTACTGTGTCACACATAATCCTAAAAGGTCACGAGAAACATTTGAAAATCGTGTAAATTCAAAGGGCTGGTTAGTAAGGTGGTCTTCTTTGAGAACAGTGCCCTAACAAACGACTATGGCGTCAATAGCTAATTTTTGGCTATGTTTTCGTCCCACATGACGCCATCTCGAAGCATCGAATTTAGGATCACAACCATCTTCCTGACACACGCAATAATGGCGACTTTTTTCGGTTTCCCAGCATCTAAAAGTCGTTGGTAAGTTGCTTTAAAAACAGGGTTACACTGCATTGCTGACATCATGGCCATGTAGAGTACGGTGCGTACTTGTGCTCGTCCCCCCTGAATGACTCGTTTGCCTTTATAGCGTCCACTTTCTCGGTTGATGGGAGCAACACCAATGAGTGCTGCGGCTTGTTTGTTGGTTATAAACCCAAGCTCAGGAACGTTGCTAATAATGGATGCTGCTGCGATTTTTCCTATGCCGGGTACGCTTTGCAGAAGGTGATTTTTRTCTTGATACTCGGGGCATGATTCAATGAGAGATAGTATTTTTTGCTCTGTTTTGTCTATCTGATTTTTAAAGGCAGTGAGTACGGGTTTGATGGTGCCTGCAAGATGTTTTGGTAGTGATTGTAATCGGTTCTTTTCNATTGTCTGCATGGTCAGAAGTTGATGACRGCGAGCGACTAAGTCACTCATTAAACGGATGTTTACAGGCTTTAACTGAGTCAGGTTAGGTTGAATGGCTTCGCTATAGTGAGCAATGAGTCTAGCATCTAATTTATCCGTTTTAGCTCGTTGACCGATGGCTCCGGCGAACCGTTTAATATGTATGGGATTGGCAATAACAAAGGGAAGCTTTGCTTCTGAACAAGCAATGATGAACGGCATTTCTAGACGTCCAGTTGCTTCGACAACAACACGCTGTGGGGCATATTTTTTGATTGTTCTAATGGCCTTTTTGATACCTCTCTCGTCGTTGTGAACTGTAAAGAAGATATCAAGTGGACGAATAAAAATGTCTAGTTGTGACTTACCTGTATCAACACCGACATGAATGTTTTGATGTGTACTTGTATTCATAATAAGCTAACTCTTGCTTGCGAAATGCGGGTTCGAGACCCAGTCGACTATTCGAGGTTTGTGCTTGGAGTCCTATGCGGCGTTCATGTTTGTTATCGGTCTCTCGACAGAGGAGCCAGCGTTTAAACGAACTACCGCATAAGAAGCTTTAGTTGCAGCTAAAGCCTGGGTCTCACATTACCCTGATTCGTGAGTTATTATCCATACAAGCGTTTAAGACGGATTCCCAACGCTTGGCGTTTTTCCTTCTTTCTTTTGGTTTTGTGTTTATGTTGGTATGGTTTAGTTTGGGTTGTTGGCGTTGCTCGCTACTTAACGCGGCGCTGACGGATCCCCTCATAATTTGCCCAGCCCTTCGGTGTGAGTGAGTCGTTGATATTCAAGCATTGCCCATTGATATTGGGAGTCGTTAATTTGATATCGTCGATGAACTCGAACTTCCCGCCCAAGTCGTGGTATTGATAGGACTCTCCGGTGCTTGATGCTGTTAGCTTGGAAGTCAAAATGCCACTTTGCTTGTGCAGCCGCTAAACCATTCCACCACATTAAAATTTCAGCCAGTAACGCAATGAGCAGCAATATGTCTAAGCGTTTTGTGGATCGACTTCGATTATGTCGAAGGGCAATACCATAAGCGGTGCTTTTCAAGTCGCGGAACGATTCTTCGATCTGCATTCGCTTGGCATAAAGGTTGGTAATTTGTACTTCATTTAAAATGTGGCGAGGCACGTTAGTTGCGAGTAGCCAAGGCTCTTTTGCACTACGCTGATAGAGATGAGTTGCTGAATGTTTTAGGCTGGTTCTACTGTGACGCTTGGCTTTACGGCCTTTCTCTTGTGCCTTGTAGACATAGGCTTCACAAGTCAGTGGCGATCGTTTTGCCAGTAAACATTGACCCAGATACTTGGGTTTATGAGTTGCGCTTGGGTAAAAAGTTTTGTTTGATACCCATGGTTTATTCGCTTGTTTTATCGATACTTCGCCACGAACTCGGCCTAACCAGAACCAGCCTTTTTCTTGCACTTGCCTGAACCAAGTATTTCTAAATCCGGCATCGGATACAATAATTGGACATGTTTCATCCGGTAGAATTTGCTGTAATTTATCGAGGAACAATTGATGACTTTTCGGTGAGTTGTAGTTTTTATATTCAAAGACTTCTTCGTAAATCGTGACGGCTCTACCATCGAGAGCGACGGATGCTCTAAGTGTCATATAGCGAAGTTGCTCTCGAACATCTGACCAATCGACAAGGATCACGGGGCATGGATTTGCCCGTGTAATTAAATGGGCGTGCCATTTATAAATGATGTCTTTTTCGCGATGTAACTGTCGATTTCCCAGTAACCGATCAACGCGTTTAATCGCATGTTTTACAGTTGTATTGGTTTCAAGTCGTCGGCCAAGCTTTGTTAATGTCAGATCTGAACCATCAAGAACACTCCGTGTAGCAAGTATCAGAGAATTAAGGCGTTTTTTGTGAATACTAGGGCAGTGGTTTTGAATTGTTTGCTGTAGAATCTGAAAATCGCGCATCGTACCGTCCAATTGGTCTAATGTGTTTCTGGCGATATCCATTAGATCAAAGGTGTCGGTGCGCGTCTACCTCATTGTTTATCAAAAAAATTATGAGGGGATTCGTAAGCCCGCAGTGAACTTGGCAATGTCATTTTGGTTAATGCATTACCATAAAAGGCACTCGGACCGATGTAGTCTACTGAGTTAGGAAGCGTAACACTCGTTAAACCATTTTTATAAAAAGCATATTCACTAATGCTCTTTACTGGTACACCATCAAAAGTCTCAGGAATGATAATATCTTTGTACTTTGACCGGTAATCAATAATTGAACCTGTATTTTTTACAAACTTGACATCGTTTAATGTCAATACAGTTGCTTGCCCTGCCTTACACACTGTAGCTGTAAAGGAGATAATAGTTATAAGGCAATAAATTAACTTTGGAACTTTCATGTTTACCTTAACTGAGGAATTGTATTTCTCGTTTATAGTGATGCATACAAAATATCGCTATGCGTTGATATTCAATTAACTCACTAAGCATTTAAATCGACTATCACAATAACAAAAAAACTTAGAAATATTATTACAAAAAGCCAAACAAAGACCTGCTTAAATAATACAAGATAAAAGGCATCAAATATAATTAAAAACATCTTCAGTCTTCTGTTTTCTAATTTAAGATATTCTTTTTTATTAAAAACTCTGATACTCTAAAGAACCACCCTTTAATTCCATCATAAATAGATATATAGCTATTAACCTTTGTTAATACAGAATGTTTTTCACTGAAAAGAATCAGCCATGTCACTAAGAACACAGAAAATAACAGCATTGATATTAACAGTACACCCAAAAAACTAAACATTAATGTATATTCAGCCATTTTACTTAACATATTAATCATCATGACTGCCATCAATCCAACACATAGTTAGAGATAGCGTTATCATCTTGGCATTGCTTAAGATTTAATTGATTAACCGCATAAATTTTTAAAATACGTTTGCTCTCTTTATTAACATCAACCTTTATACAAGCGCATGAATGTCCATAAATACCATTTGTATTTTCAACTTGTTTACGATCTTCAAATGCTTGGTAAGCCATGTACAAAGATGGCTTTTCTTCCAAATTTTCCCCCATTAATGCAATAGTCCAAGTGCCATCTCTATCATGTAACCAAAGATTACTGGGGGTTGGGTTTAACACCCAGCCACATCTTAACTGAGCTGCATTTGAGTTAATGGAAAAGCAGGCTATAAATAGTAAGAGTATGATGGTTAAATTCTTCATTGAAAGCTCACTACCATTTCCTTTAAATCGGAAAGACGTGTAAAGGTTCCTGAATAAACCCCTTTGTTTTCTGTGATGTTCCACCGTGCTGTATATACCGTTTTACCTTTTCCCTCATCGTAATATGATTCTTTTAAAACCAAAGTGTTATTGCCTGTACCTGTCCGGCTCCCTTCATAAAGATCAATCGGTGCTTTGTATTTATCGTACCAATATACCCAGCCGCTTCTGTCGGTATGAATGACTGTGATGGGGTATTTATTGTCAATTTTTCCGTAACGTATTTTGAATTCAGTTTTAATCTCAGGTAGTTGATAAGGCTGGTTGGATAAATATTTTTCACCCGCTTGGCTTAAATACGGCTTTAATTCATCAAAGCTAAAATTATTAACAAAGGTTCCAATTTCGTCAAGCGCACGAAGCGCATGGTTTGAACAACGGCCATGCTTAATCACTAATCCACTATCCAACAGTTCAAATGAAGTGTTTTGATTAATCCTGTTTGCATAGCTATCCTCATCTAGCATATCATCATGACAATATTTATACATGATATACATGTCATGCTCTTCTTCAAAACTAACATCTGGCTCCTTTTTAATATAGGGTTCAATTCTTTCTATATTTTTATCTCTAATTTTTTGTTCAAGTTGAATGCGACCTTGAGGTGAAAGAAAGTCAATGATCGTAATAGGTTGCCCGGTATAAGTGTCAAATACAAAGTTTCTAGTAAATTCTTCACAATAAGCTCCACACCCATCACCAGAAATAGACACCTCAATATAATTCGTATTTTCTTTTATTTTATAGTCATAAAAGTAAAAATTTCGTCTGTGATACTCGGTATTCTTGAACGGACTTGTTGATACTTTTGAAAAATCACTTTCTTCATAAACCTTATCTAACATTTCATATTGTAGGAAGGTGTTAATATTTGATGCACTTTGTGGATATATTTCAGAAGAAAAAAAAGGGAAACTTGAATTTTCAATCGCGGAATTAGTTAAATCTTTAATTATGAAATCATTTGCTGACGCCGAACATGCCATAAACAGCATTGAAAGAGTGATCACACTCTTATAGATTGATTGTTGCATAATAATATTTCCCTGTGTAATTTGTAAAAATAAACGTATTATCTTTAATCCATACAAACTCTTTAATCATAAACAATGAGTAAAGTTCATCATCCGTTGCCTCTTCAAAATTTTCTTCAAGCGTTACCCAATGAGTATCAACTTTCTTTTGAATAATTGGCAACGCCCCTTGGCCATTGTTAAAATAACTTAAACGATATTGATTATTTGGCGAATAGATCCTATCCATTGGTACGTCATCAATATCAAGTCCGGTATCGATTGAAAAGATCCAATCCGTTTGGTGAGGCCCTTCTAACTGGATGAGTTTTTCTTCCGGGTAATAGGCGATAAATTCATACATACGATAGTCAATATCATCAATTACCCGATTACCCTTTGCATCTCTCACTTCGAGCATGTCGCCTGACAATGTCAAACGGCCCGATAAAAGACTCATCGCTTCATCTAGATCATTGATCACATTCAGCACGGGTTGTTTATAAATATATCGTTCGTCTAATAATTCTTCATGCACCTTCTCTCCAATCACTTCGATATTAAATGTTAGGACCCCAGCATATGAAAAACCCCATTTAATCAGAAGAAATAATCCTAGTGCAAATTTTAACTTTTTACTCTTCAATCTCTCACCTAAATATTAACGTAATAATGAAAGCTTTCAGTTTATTTCTACAGTCAACATTTGTTTTTAACCTCTTGGAACTAATGTAACTCGCTCGGTTGAGAATGCCACTGGTGACTGCATACCTTCCATTATTAACACGTCTTCTTCCTCTAATTGATTCCATAATATTTTGGGGATACCGCATATTTCGACGTCTTGTTACGATGAGTCATCAGAGCGCAGTCTAACCTTGCCTCTACACATACCCTTTAATCCACTAATATAGGAAGCGGGCAAACCTGATACATGTTTTATTTGAATTGAAGGGACAGAAATCAACGTATGAATAGGTGCTATTTGGATAATGAACAGTACAAAACCTAGAATTAGGCTTAACATGCTTGTTATAACAAACACTTATTTAATATCTTGAGTGATTATTTTACCTCTATATTTAAGCCACAATGAAATTGATAGACATGCTATGCATACAAAAGTTAATGTATATTTATTTAACCAATATCCCTTATATGTGTCATTCACAATAACTGCATTTATAGACTCAAGCCACCCTATACTGGCAAATATGGTCAAAAAACCTATAAGAATGAGTTTTATTTTATAATCAAACACCTTAGGGGCATATGTCTGATACAGCCCTTCAATTGTACTGCTCTCCAATGGTTTCAGCTTTATCGGTAGGTCCGCCACACCACAAGTACCTAGATCAATCTCTATCCGGTGCTTAGGCCATAAACGCTGCCGCTTAGTGGGTTTATTTACCACGGTAAGCGTCACTAAAAAAAATGTCCTTTCCAAGCTGATGTATATAAAACTGCATGAACCGACCGTCTTTGCCACGCTTAGTAAACGTCAATTCAGCACAACCTTGAGCATGAGTGAGCCCCCATTGGAAGTCCTTCAAGCATTGCATGGACTCATCAAATGTTAAACCTACCGCTGTAGCTATAGATTTTGAGTCAGCTTTAAGCCATTTTGCATCAATACACTTTCGTGTTCGTTCAACATTGGCATCTTTCAAGTAATCACCTCATCATATTTCAAGGTGCTGGATTAATAAGCAGGGCGTTTTGTTTGTTGAGAGATATACCTACAGGATTCAGCATATTGAGATTGCTTGGGTATATGCACGCTACCGCCCTCGGGTAAGGGCCCCGCCATCCGTCCTAACGAAATAAAGGGGGGTATCATACCAGCATAAATGCTAAAAATTTTGATAACAGCCCAGTTTACCGTACTTCTAATACGTTAATTACACTTGGCATCTGCTGAATGGCCAAAAAACAATCAATTAATTAATTAATATTCAAAAAAAGGATTTCGAATATTCATACAATACGATCTATTTTTTCGAATATTTAGGGATCAACATCTAACGATAACCAAACATCATATGACTAAAGGGAAAAATATTAATGTAAATAATGATTCACAGTCAAAAATAACAAGATGGCATAAGCGCTCCACATAAATGCTTGATTTATTGATAATTTTATTTACAATCTCAGTCTTTACCCGTTGAGAATGAAATAAAATAACGATCCGCGCCATGAGCGAGGCGCGTTCTTCTTATCTCAATTTACCCTCAGGTATTTCTAACGATTACGCACTCGCCAACCTTGCGCCAACTATAAGGTCTTTCAAACGTGAAATTTCCCCTCATCATTGAGCAACGCAAAGGCGACAATACCGTATTGGCCGTTGTCCATATTCACTTGACCGACAAACTGGTCTCACTCAAGCAGTTAATTGAGCTGAAAGTGAAAGCAGAGATCACCGCAAAACTGCATGAAGCGCAACGAGGTCAAGACGCTAAAGAGTGGCGTTTAAACACCCATGCCAAAACCAGTACTGTGCAATATGACATTGATACCGAAGTTAATCGTGCTGTCGAACATTTCCAGCGCAACGGTTTTTTTGTGTTGATTGACGGCAAGCAAATAACTGACTTGAACCAGTTAATTATCTGGCGCGAAGGTTTGAACATCACATTTCTACAGCTAGTCCCGCTTATTGGCGGCTAGGTGAATTTACTGAACTACCGGAGAATAATAATAATGATATTAACCAGTCAGGAAAAAGTATTCTTAGACGAGGTATCGTACCCTTTTATTTGCTTTGATGGTTACACCGTCACAGATGAGACACCATATAAAGAACTGCATGTTCTATTCCATGTAGCCCAAAGTGAAAATGTTGACTTTGCCAATAAATTACAGCAACCGGGTTGTGACTGGGTACTTATTGAACATATCTATGCTGAAGGGAAAACCACTGCCGACCATCAGTTAAAGGCGTGGCTAGAAACTTGCTTGAAAAAACGTCCCTTACTCGGTGAGCTGGAATTGCTCGATTATCTTACTCAGCTAAAAGACCTTCAAAAAAAACACCCTATTCTTATTGATCCTATCCAGCCTTATCTTGGCAAAAGTATTCTGTCATTGTCGACACTCAGCGAAGCCGTGGCAAATTTAATTGTCGAAATCACCCCTCATTTAGAAGCCAGTCAGCATTGGGCCAGCGAAGTTATTGCGCACCGTTGCAGTTATATGATTGCCCTTAAACAGCAAATTGAGCAGCATGGCTGGCAGAATGCTGATCGCATTACCGCGCTTGCCAATGCCATTTGTTACGAAACACTCAGCTCGCGAGGGGTTAACTCGCTGATAGATTATCAACCTTGGGTCAACAGCCACATCCAGCATGATAAGATGCACAAAACATTTAGCGCTATGGCCCAAATTGAAAGCTATGCTAACTACCACCAGCAAATATATTTTTACTGTTTAGGACACCCAAACATAGCCAAAATAGAAGGCTATCAGCACGCCTGCCAGGAAAATTTTGTTGGATTTGGTTACGGTGACTACCCCTTATATCACAATGATCCGCTCGCAGAGGCCGAAGCATGGTTGGAAAGCTATTTTGAATTCAACAAAACGGATGATTACGGCCGTTCAAAACCGAAATACCCTGCTAATTTTCCATCACAAAAAGAAGTCTTAGCTGACACAACGGGAATGGGCGCTCAAATAGCACAAGTGCTACTGCGTAGAATACGTTATTTCCAAGTCGCTCTTGATGCCTCATCGCATGCCTATTTTTATGGGGCCTCGCCCGATAAAGCATTGTCGAGTAGCCTACAATTTCTGCGTAAAACCATGATTGAGGGATTAATTACTCCTAAGCAATGGGTGACTTTAGTCAATACCACGACCCACAGCTCCCTCTATCTGTTCATTGGTGATCAGGTCATCCGTTGTTTGCCAATGCTCGCGGCACACAGCGCCAAGCAATGCTCTCAGAAACAAAAGGCCATCGAAGCACTTGCGGCGACATTCAACTTAAAATTTGGTGAACAAAATGGCTACCCTCGCCTGAAAGGTACCTTTGATTTCAATACCGAAGATAAAAAATGTGCGTCATTTGCCGCTCACTTGGCACATTTCGCACTCGATATTGAAATCCCATTCAGTCGTGATGCCATGGCTGACATCTGCCCGGCATTGACTGAGGGCTACGCATCTGAGTACACATATAGTGTACGTGGAATGCCTGTATTTAAAGGGCCGATGGCAGATGAGCTGCACCAACTTGAACAACAGCAGTTATTACAAGCTACTGTTAAAGACCATTGGCGACGTGAAAAAACGGGGTTACTCACTGACTGGTTAACCCTTAAACCTAAAGACTTGGTTGCTAAGCTGGAATTAGTCCGTGCCTGTCATTACTGGGCTGATGAACGTGACATACCAACCCACGACTACGTCAAATTTGCGACAAGTTGCCTACGTAAAAAGCTGGATCTTAATGAAGGGGCGCTTGCCTATGTGCTTGATCATTATCTGAAAACATCAGGCAGTCATTTGATGAAAAATGTCAGCCATTGGGTCAGCCAAAACGGCATGCCGCCATGGTTACAAACTAAACTGGCTGAAATCGTTGCCGACTCTGATTCTTACATGCAACGCAACTGGCTGTCAGACAACAAAAAAGTTCCGCAATTGGTGACTGACCTGCTGAACCAATACGGCACACATCAAGATGAGAATGGCACAACGCCCTTCTCACTGGCAGGTGATAGCCCGCTGATCATTCGTATCAACCAATTTTTGGCTAACCAAGATGAAGCCTCATTAGCTGCATGGCGAAATGTGCTTGTTACCGCAGCAACCATTACCGGTGCAAAAGCCTCGGCCAAGCAGCTGAAACAACTGCAAGATCAGGTTGATGCCATTGGCAATGAATTATTTAGCCGAGTTGTACAGTCGTGGATCGTCGCACCAATTTGCGCCACGGTTAGCTTAGAGATTGAGCCTGCCACGTTAGATTTGATCCGTGGTTTACTGGCCGCCACCCCATTTGCCCAATGCCAAGCACTGGAAAAAGCGTGGTATGACTTAGGCTTACAAGATGCTATTCAACGTAATAGTACCCACGGTGTATCCGGTAATGGCCTGACATTCTTGCAGTATTTTGAAAGCCAGGGCAATGCCATCATCCGTATGCTTGGCAACAGCCAAGATCTCAGTGCGATTGTGCTGCTCAACCGCCTGCGCATGAAATTCAAATTGAACAAAACCCGCAAGTTGATTGAGCAGAGTATCGAGCAACTTGCGGCTTATCATGCCCTAACCCGTGGTGAGCTGGAAGATCTTGCCATTCCTGATCACGGTTTAACGCAGGGACATAATGCAGGCCTACTTGGTGAGTACCGCTACGAAATCGACATTCATACTGGCACCCCGGTCAAACTGGCATTTTTCAATAACGACGACAATGCGCTGAAAAGCGTGCCTGCTGCTGTGAAAACCGCGTACGGCGATGAACTTAAAGTGCTACGCGCCAAAGTGAAAGCGATTCAGGAAGATCTCAGTGCCCAGAAAAGCCGTGTCGATCGCGAGATACGAGAGCCTCGCAGCTGGACGACAGCCCAGTTCGAGCAGCACTACTTCAACCACCCGCTAATGTCAGTGATTGCGCGTACCTTAGTTTGGGTCTTTGAGTCTGACCAAGAATCAACCTCTGCTATCTACCACGATGGAACGTGGCGTGATGCTTTAGGTCATGCTTTCGATCCCTCTATAGCAAACTGCACGGTGAAACTGTGGCACCCTATTGATGCAACAGAAGAAGAAACGCTGCAGTGGCGCAACTACATCTTGCAGCACAGTATTGTTCAGTCAATCAAACAAGTCTTCCGAGAGATTTACCTACTGACAGACGCTGAAGTTGCTACACGAGATCACTCACTACGAATGGCTGCCCATATTGTGCGCCAACATCAGTTTGTCACCCTAGCACGCGGACGCGGCTGGACAGCCAAACTCATGACGTTTTGGGATTACGAGAGTGGCGATCCACAAGCTAGCATCTCTACAACCCTGCCGTATTTAGGGATGGAAGCGCATCTGCATGTATTGGAACCGTACGATAACGAGTCTAACGATATGGGCGTTTATACCCACATGATCACTGACAGGCTGCGTTTTGTTGATCTGGCTACCAAGCAAGCTATCGCCATCGCTGACATTCCAGCCCGTGCTTTAAGTGAGATACTACGTGATTGCGATCTGTTTGTGGGTGTTGCAAGCATCGGCGCGGATCCAAATTGGACTGACGAACGTTATAGTCAAGGCTACCAATAGTATTGGGAAAACTATAGCTTTGGTGATCTTCAAGGGGCGGCAGTACAACGCAAAACGATTCTGGAAGCTCTGCTTCCAGGATTAGCTATCGCAGACCGCTGCCATATTGAAGGACGCTTCCTGCATGTTAAAGGGAATATCCGCGAGTACAAGATCCACATTGGTAGTACCAATATTCTGATGTCACCCAATGACAGCTACCTCTGTATCGTGCCTGCACGAAAAGACAGTGACAAAGTCATGCTGCCATTTGAAGGCGATACCAGCTTTGCGCTACTGCTTTCAAAAGCCGTCCTGATTACCACCGAGCCTCAGCCAATTTGAGTAAGCGCTCAGGCATCGGTGCTGTTTGAATACTTGAGTGAATCAGGTTATCTATCATTTCTTCCAAATCAAATCTGCGATTGAACTTAAAGCAGAATTCAGCGAGATATCTCGGTAAATGCTTGTTGTTTATCGCATGGTAAGTTCCGTGCATTGAGTTTTTCACATTACTTATCAT
>NZ_JAKJSL010000002.1:0-29669 GCF_050336815.1 Photobacterium nomapromontoriensis | reverse complement strand
TCTCAGTTCCAGTGTGGCTGATCATCCTCTCAGACCAGCTAGGGATCGTTGCCTAGGTGAGCCNTTACCCCACCTACTAGCTAATCCCACCTGGGCCAATCTTGGCGCGAGAGGTCCGAAGAGCCCCCTCTTTGGTCCGTAGACGTTATGCGGTATTAGCTATCGTTTCCAATAGTTATCCCCCACACCAAGGCATGTTCCCAGGCATTACTCACCCGTCCGCCGCTCGTCATCTTCAAAAGCAAGCTTTTGAAATGTTACCGCTCGACTTGCATGTGTTAGGCCTGCCGCCAGCGTTCAATCTGAGCCATGATCAAACTCTTCAATTAAAGTTTTTTGTTGGCTCAATGAATACTGATGTTTTACTTTCATAAAACGAATTGACTGTGCCAAGTCTTTCGACTTGATTGGTCACTCAGTTCATTGATAACCAGTTTGCTTTCACTTTTTAAAGTGAAGACAAATGGTGTTGACTATCATTTCACGAGTGCCCACACAGATTGCATGGTCAAATTGTTAAAGAACTCAGCCATCACAACCACACTATTGAGTGATTTGTCGTGACAACGGAGCGGCATTATAGGGCGGGATTTTGAAGACGCAAGCGGTATTTTGAAGCAACACAATCAAACGACCAAAAACCAATCGCAGGATTGGTTTTTGCTGTATTTTCCATCTTTATGGCTCAATAAATCATTAAGAACTAAGCTAATCAAATTCACTGTATTTTGAAATAACAGTATCCAGACTCACTTGTTGCGCCGTGTCCCAGCGATCTTTCCAGCTCACCGTGACATTGATTTTCTTAGCCCCCACAACTGGGCTGTCATCTACCACAGTAACCACCCGTGTGAAATCGGTGCCCGATATTGGTTCATTTGATGAGCCAATTGAACTATACGCGATGATGTTTGTGGCTGCACTTTGCGCACGCGTTTGGAAATATTCAAGCTTCTCTTCTGCCAGATACAATGCATCAATACTGCGCAATGCATTTTCAGATTTCACTTCCATATAGGTTTGCAGTTTTATTAAGCCCAATACACCAATCGATAAGACAACCATCGATATAAGCACTTCAATAAGACTAAAGCCTTTCGTATTAGATATCATTCCATGAACCTTCTACCCAAATTACTTTTCTAAGTTTAGTCAGTGGCTTTTCTATCAAATCTCGGTTATATAAAAAATTCATTCCGCTAGCAAATGCTGCTATTTGTCCAGGAGCATCCATAACATAACCCCCTGCTGGCATAAAAGCCCCGGATTGGTAATATGAGGTTTTATTTAACGGAGCACCTGCTGGTATAGGGTAATTACTATGGGATGCCATATCATTCCATATAAACTCGTTAGGTGAAAAAGAGATATTTAAATGATATATCATACCAGGAAATTTATGAGCGCCTCGCACTGAAAATATCCCATCTTGAATAACTAAAATAATTCCATCAATTTTACTATTCCCTGCAATTGCATTATCAATGGCAGTAAATGCATTATTATCTAATTCACATGTACCATCTACCCATATAAGGTCATAATCAGCCTTAATAGCATCAGCAATTCCCCCTCCACATCCAGATAACTTTTTATAACTTACATTTCCTGTGCTCGTCGTGACATAGCTCCCTGTCAGTAACTTAAATTCTTTACTATCACGCACCTTCGTCCAATCAGACCGTGGAACTGTAAACACATCTTTAAAAGGATCAAAACTGGTATCATAAACAAAATCTTTATATGGACTCAATGTCGACTCTGTCCATGATCCTGAACCAAGTGTAGATTGATAATCTGATTTACAACTTTGTCCACTAGATGGAAATCCTGAATATGGTGGTTTAGCTTCTATTAACCCCTGATTAACTACATTTCCATCAACATCCACTGTTCCTTTATATCGCAGTATTGTACATAACCACTTAGCTGATGTTGCAGATTCCTTTATATTTGGATCAGGTGATATGGTATATGCCCCATTAAAATATAGGTCCGAGCTACTCTTTAGTGCACCAGATGTGCTTGGCCCTGCAGTATTAAATTTTTTCTCTAATAGCCTTTTAGCCAAATCAATATTGGACTCTGACGTTAATAAATAAGGTCCAGAGCCTGTAATGTTCATTGAGAATAAATTTAGTGGAACCTTACATTTGCTCGATAACTTTGTTTTAGCCAAATCAACGTCTTTCAAGTCATTAACTAAGGCAAACCCACACTCCAGCCCCCCTTCGGCTGTCCAATGGGCCTGCCTTATGAGCACTTCATTTTGTGTACGTTTTATTTGATAAAACACATTTTTATATGATGCTAATGAAAACAACAGTGAAACAACTAACAACATCACTGTTACTAATAAAGTTGCCATTCCATTTTGAGTTTTCATTACTTCCAATTCCTAGCTTTGATAGTCGTTGATACTGTTTTTGAATAACCGCTGTTTGCTAAAGATGCCGTTATGCTAATATTCAATAGCGTTGATGTTGCGCTTGAGGTTACCAATTGAGTTGGCGTCAGTGTAAAATCAGATAAACTAAAATAAGTTGGGTCAATTAAACTTGAGACTGTACCCGGACCACAAGAGGCACTTACTGGTATTGGGATTGATCCTTTATCTTTAATATCTTCACACATCTGCAATGTTGTCGATGCGCCTGACACTCGGTATTCAACAATTCGCCACTTATTATTTTCATCTTCATATATATAACTCAATCGATTATCGGCGACATGAAGCGTTGATAGTGCGCCCGATAAAACCAACGACCCTGAGTTATTAGAATTATATCCAGCCCGCTGTGCATCCGTTTTAATCAAGCGAATTGCGTCATTAAGATCTTGTGCCAGCATTAATTGCTTACTTCTTTCTAAAGCGAACGTTTGTCCACTAAGAAATACCGATCCGACAAGTGTAAGAAGTACGATCCCCATCGCTGATGCTATTAACAATTCAATTAATGAAAAACCGCATTGTTTCGTTAGAGATTTAGTTACATTTTTCATAATTATAATAAGCTCCCGTTTCACCACAAACACGTACACGGCCAGTACGCTGATCCATTATCACCTTCACCGCTTTTGCTGGATCTTCATAAAAAACGTAGCTTCCTTTTTCATTTGTTGTCGCCCGAACAGGATCGATGGTATGAGCCACGAAAGTACTCTTTGCTTTAATGGCGATATGTTCAAAATCTTTACCATCAATCATCGCAATCGCGTCAGCTTTAGCCAACGTGATATTGGCTGGCGAGGTGGCACTGTCCGTTACCGCTAAAACCCATGCTCCATCCGTTTGATATGCAGTTTCATTTGCATCGTCACGTACATAATGGACGCTCAATTTGATATTGCGCATCACCGCTTCAGACTTTGCCTGAACCAGTAACCACTCAATTTCTGTAGCAAGACGTTTGACTTTATTACTTTCAATCAAAGAGCTAAATGATGGTGCAGCGGCAGCCGCGAGAACTACCATCACCGTTATTGCGATCAGCATTTCAAGTAAGGTGAACCCAAAAGATGTTCGATGATTAATGCCATCGAAATGTAATCGATCAAATGATCCGCGAGCCATACCCCAATTCCTTCACTCAGACTTACTGACAGTCCAATATCAACTTGATTCATATAGTATCACTCCCGCAGAATGTCGATGTTTGAAAAGAAAAAGTTATCGAGTTATCTCGAATAAATGAGAGGTTACTGTTCATGAAATATCATAAAGGCGTGACGCTGATCGAAATGATGATTGCCGTTGCAGTTCTCGGAATATTAACAGCGATGGCTTATCCGTCTTATCAGGAGCATGTGTTTAAAAGTCATCGAAATAAAGCGATGGCGGATTTAATTATGATTCAACTCGCTATAGAAGAAAACCGTACCCAGGGTACGCCTTATCCCAGCACGATCTCTTCTAGCCTCTGCATTGCTTGTGACAATAGTGGAGAGCGTTATAGCTACTCTATCGAATCAACAACGACCAGCTATACGTTAACAGGGAAAAAATCAGCATTACAGAACGGTGATTCATGTGGCGATCTCACCCTGAAAAGCACTGGTGAAAATGGCCCGGCAGGATGTTGGTAGGTATACTAAATTCAGAGTCGTCTTAGCTAGACGTCTCATTATTTATAATACAAAAAAGCCAGCTTTCGCTGGCTTTTTAATGTATCACTAAACAGGACTGGACTTAACCAGTTAAGTCATCAAAAAACTTCTTCACACCGTCGAAGAAACCTTCTGATTTAGGCTTGTGCTTTTTCGCTGCAGAACCACCCAGAGTATCTTCCAACTCCTGTAGTAGTTCTTTCTGGCGTGAGCTGAGGTTCACTGGAGTTTCAACCACCAGCTTACAGATCAAATCACCCATCGCGCCGCCACGTACCGACTTCACACCCTTTCCTCGCATACGGAACATACGACCAGTCTGGGTTTCACTCGGAACTTTCAAGCTGACACGGCCGTCAAGAGTTGGTACTTCCACTTCGCCGCCCAATGCTGCCATAGTAAAGCTAACAGGGACTTCGCAGTAAAGGTTATTGCCGTCACGCTCAAAAATATGGTGCTGAGAAACATGAACCTGAACATATAGATCGCCCGCTGGTGCACCAAACTCACCGGCTTCACCTTCGCCCGATAGACGAATGCGATCGCCTGTATCAACCCCTGCAGGGATCTTCACAGACAGCGTCTTAGTCTCTTCCTTACGGCCCTGACCATGACAGGTACCACAAGGCTCTTTGATGATTTTTCCGCGTCCATGACAGTGCGGACACGTCTGCTGAACGGCAAAGAATCCTTGGCGCATCTGAACCTGGCCTTGGCCATGGCAAGTGCCACATGTCGTTGCCGATGTTCCTTTCTTGGCACCAGAACCATCACAGGTATCACAAGCAACCAATGTTGGTACACGGATCTCTTTCGAACAACCACGGACTGCTTCTTCTAGCGTTAGCTCCATGTTGTATCGAAGATCAGCACCGCGCTGCGCACGCTGTTGACCACCTCGACGGCCACCGCCACCAAAGATGTCACCGAATACATCACCAAAAATATCACCGAAATCAGCACCGCCGCCAAAGCCGCCGCCACCCATTCCACCTTGCTCAAAAGCCGCATGACCGTACTGATCATACGCCGCTCGCTTTTGTGGATCCGTGAGGATTTCGTATGCTTGCTTAACTTCTCTGAACTTCTCAGCCGCCTGATCATCACCCTGATTACGATCCGGGTGGAATTTCATCGCAAGGCGTTTGTAAGCCTTTTTGATATCTCGCTCTGAGGCATCACGGCTCACGCCCAGAACTTCATAAAAATCTCGTTTTGACATACTTGACCTGTCACCTGCCTTAATAGAACTACGGGCGTAAGAGTAACCTCTGACGCCCGTGGACTAATAAGATTAAATGTTATTTATCTTATTTTTTTTCGTCTTTAACTTCTTCGAACTCAGCGTCAACCACATTGTCGTCTTGCTGTGCTTGCTGCTCGCCCGCACCCGCTTGCGCTTGTTGAGCTTGCTGCTGAGCAATTTCCATTAGCTTTTGAGAAGCGGCGATTACTGCTTGTACTTTAGCATCAATCGCTTCTTTATCTTCTGCTTTACGTGCTGTTTCTAGCTCAGCGACGGCTGCTTCGATTTTCTCTTTCTCATCAGCTGGAAGTGCATCACCTGCTTCTTCGATTTGCTTACGCGTACCGTGGATTAGCTGGTCAGCTTGGTTACGAGCAGTCACTAGTTCTTCGAACTTTTTGTCCGCTTCTTTGTTAGCTTCTGCTTCTTGAACCATCTTCTCGATGTCTTCATCGCTTAGGCCGCCAGAAGCTTGGATAGTGATCTTCTGCTCTTTACCAGTGGTTTTATCCTTCGCAGATACGTTCAGGATACCATCGGCATCAAGGTCGAAGGTAACTTCAATCTGAGGCATGCCACGCGCTGCTGCTTGGATACCTTCTAGGTTAAATTGACCTAGAGACTTATTGAAGTTTGCTTGCTTACGCTCACCCTGAAGCACGTGGATAGTTACCGCGCTCTGGTTATCTTCAGCTGTAGAGAACACTTGGTTCGCTTTAGTTGGGATAGTGGTGTTCTTCTCGATAAGCTTAGTCATTACACCGCCCATGGTTTCAATACCAAGAGATAGCGGAGTAACGTCTAGTAGAAGCACGTCTTTCACATCACCAGCAAGTACGCCACCCTGAACCGCTGCGCCTACTGCAACTGCTTCATCTGGGTTTACGTCTTTACGTGGCTCTTTGCCGAAGAATTCAGTTACTTTCGCCTGAACCATTGGCATACGTGTCTGACCACCAACAAGGATAACGTCAGTGATATCGCCTACAGACAGGTCAGCATCAGCAAGCGCAACTTTTAGTGGCTCAAGAGAGCGTTGAACTAGGTCTTCAACTAGAGATTCTAGTTTCGCACGAGTCACTTTGATGTTCATGTGCTTAGGACCCGTCGCGTCAGCGGTGATGTAAGGTAGGTTCACATCAGTTTGCTGCGCAGAAGATAGTTCAATCTTCGCTTTTTCTGCTGCTTCTTTCAGACGCTGCATTGCAAGAGGATCAGCTTTCAGGTTGATGCCTTGCTCTTTTTTGAACTCGTCAACCAAGTAGTTGATCATGCGGTTATCGAAGTCTTCACCACCTAGGTGAGTATCACCGTTAGTTGATAGTACTTCGAAGGTTTTCTCGCCTTCAACTTCATCGATTTCGATAATAGAGATATCGAATGTACCACCGCCAAGGTCGTAAACCGCGATAGTGCGATCGCCACCTTTCTTATCAAGACCGTAAGCCAGTGCTGCCGCTGTTGGTTCGTTGATAATACGCTTAACTTCTAGACCCGCGATACGGCCAGCATCTTTGGTTGCTTGACGCTGAGCATCGTTAAAGTAAGCAGGTACAGTGATAACAGCGCCAGTCACTTCCTCACCCAGGAAGTCTTCAGCTGTTTTCTTCATTTTCTTAAGTACTTCAGCAGATACTTGAGGAGCTGCCATTTTCTGGCCTTTCGCTTCTACCCATGCATCACCGTTGTCAGCCTTCACAATTTTGAACGGCATGATTTCGATATCGCGCTGAACTTCTTCATCTTCAAAACGACGACCAATCAGACGTTTGATAGCGAATAGAGTATTTTCTGGGTTCGTTACCGCCTGACGTTTAGCCGGCTGTCCAACTAGCGTTTCACCGTCTTGAGTGTATGCGATCACAGATGCTGTTGTGCGCTCACCCTCAGCATTTTCAATTACACGTGGCTTGTCACCATCCAGTACGGCTACACAAGAGTTAGTTGTACCCAAGTCAATACCAATGATTCTACCCATCAGGTTTTCTCCGCAATTCGTTAAGCTTATCTTGCCATGCGTTTAAACGTCGTTGGCAACGCGGTATCACCCGCAGAAATTAATTTACGATCTCGTATGACTACTAAATAAGGGCAGCCAAGTTGTTTTCAAGTGTGACACCGAAAAAAAATTCAAAAAAAATAAAAAGCCCGCAATGATGCGGGCTACTTATCAGTAGTCGCTGGCTTACGCCTGCGTATCGATATTGCCAGATGCGGCTTTAGACACCATGACCATCGCAGGACGGATCACGCGGCCGTTAAGCTCATAGCCTTTCTGCATCACAAACATCACTGTATTTGGCTCATAGTCGGCACTTTCTTGCATCGCCATCGCTTGGTGGAACTCAGGGTTAAACGGTTCACCGACTGGGTAGATCGGCGTCAGGCCAAACTTCGCCACGGTATCTGTCATGGTTTTCAATGTTAGTTCGACCCCTTCAAGCATTGGCTTGATAGCGTCATCTGACTTATCTGCCATCTCGATGGCTCGCTCCATGTTATCAATAACAGGTAGCAACTCTTCAGCGAACTTATTCAACGCAAATTTACGTGCTTTATCGATCTCTTGCTCAGCGCGACGACGTACATTTTCACCTTCTGCACGGGCACGCAGGGCCAGATCTTTCGCTTCATTCGCTGATGCTTCGCTGCTCAGTAGCGCCGCTTCTAGTTCTGCAATACGTGCTTGATATAATTCTTCAGCCGTCATATTCACAACATCTTGCTCAGCAGACTCAGTCTCAACCGCTTCAACAGCATGGTCTTGCTGTAGCTGTTCGTCCTGTACTTTTTTCTCTTCGTTGCTCATGCTTTCGCTTCTCCGCTAAGATCATGGTATTCAAATAATGGCTAGCATAGTTGCCGCTAACCAAAAACTATCTTATGGGCATATTATGGGGATGAAGTTTAATGATTCAAGCCAAGATCGATCACAAAGCGCGACAAGTTTCTAAGCCAAGCGCTATACTGGCTTCCTCTTCATTTTTCGGATCATGGAAATGACGCGCGTTTTTGACACCATTGCGATTATTGGCAAACCTCGAAACCCCGATGCCTTGCAAACACACTTGAGCCTCTATGAATGGCTGACCGGCAAAGGCTATAACGTATTAGTCGATCACCGACTCGCCAACGATCTCGATATCTCACCGTCCGCCTTCAGTGATCTGCTCACCATTGGCGATAAAGCCAATCTGGCCATTGTTGTGGGCGGTGACGGCAACATGCTCGGTGCAGCCAGGGTTCTATCCCGCTTTGATATCGCCGTTATCGGGGTGAACCGTGGCAGTTTAGGCTTTTTGACCGATCTCGACCCCGAAGCGTTCGAGCAAGAGCTTGAACAGGTTCTCAATGGCGAATATGTGGTTGAAAAACGCTTTTTACTCGAAGCGGAAGTGCATCGCCACGGCCTGATCAAAAGCCGAAATGCCGCGCTCAATGAAGCCGTTCTGCACCCTGACAAAATCGCGCATATGATTGAGTTTGAAGTTTCAATTGATGAAACGTTCGCCTTCTCACAGCGTTCCGATGGCCTGATTATTTCTACCCCGACAGGGTCAACCGCTTATTCATTGTCAGGTGGCGGCCCTATCCTGTCACCGGAACTTAACGCCATTTCACTGGTGCCGATGTTTCCCCACACCTTGTCATGCCGGCCACTGGTCGTCGATGGCAATAGCCGGATCAAACTCACGGTATCGCCAACCAATGGCAGCAGCCTTGAAGTGAGCTGCGACGGGCAAGTGTCACTCCCCGTTAATCCCGGGGATGAAATCCACATTTTTCAAAGCCCGGACACCTTGAAATTGATCCACCCCAAAAACTACAGCTACTACGAAGTACTGCGGGGCAAACTGGGCTGGTCGAGTCGGCTATTCTAACCCTGTTCTAGCCCTGAACGTCGTATCCTTAAAGCCAACCGCCAGGTTGGTTTTTTTATAGCGACATATCATGACGTTAACCTAGATCAATTTTTCCATCCGATTTTTCGTCACCAGTACTTTACTGTATGAAGATACAGTATATACTGTGTAAAAAAACAGGTGTTGATTTAAACAGGTGAACACATGCTGGCGCATATGACGATCTCAAACTTTGCCATTGTCAAAACTCTTGAATTTGAACTGAAACCGGGGATGACCACCATCACCGGTGAAACTGGCGCGGGTAAATCCATCGCCATTGATGCGCTCGGCCTGTGCCTTGGCGATCGCGCTGAAGCCTGCATGGTTCGCCCCAGCGAAGACAAAGCAGAGATCTCTGCCACCTTCTCCCTGCATAATAACCAAGCCGCCCGTCGCTGGCTGGAAGACAACGAGCTGATTGACGGTGAAGAGTGCATCTTACGCCGTGTGATCACCAAAGAAGGCCGTTCACGCGGGTTTATCAACGGCAGTCCGGTTCCTGCCTCCCAGCAAAAAGCTCTGGGACAGCTATTGATCAATATTCATGGCCAGCATGCCCACCAGCAGCTGATGCGTCCAGACTACCAACAGCAGATGCTTGATCAATACGCAGGCCATCACCTGTTAATGGACAAAACACGCAGCAATTACCAACGCTGGCGACAAGCCAACAATGAACTGAAACGTCTGACCCAGAGCCGCGAAGAAAACGAAGCCCAGAAACAACTGATCCAATATCAGGTCAAAGAGCTTGATGAACTGGCTTTAGGCGAAGACGAATACGCTGAGATCGAAGAAGAGCACAAGCGCCTGTCTAACAGCGGTGAACTTGCGATCTCAAGCCAGACTGCACTTTCCATGTTGTATGACGGCGATGACTGTAATGCCCTGCAAATGCTGCAGATGGCCTGCCAGCAAGTGAGCAATCTGGGTGAGTATGACAGCAGCCTCAGTACCATTCCGCAAATGCTGGACGAAGCGATAATTCAAGTACAGGAAGCCAGCCAAGAGCTACGCAGCTACCTTGATAACCTTGATATGGATCCGCACCGTCTGATCTACCTTGAAGAACGGCTGTCAAAAATCATGTCGCTATCGCGCAAGCACTACGTCATGCCGGACGAACTCTACGCCAAGCATCAGGGGCTGCTCAAAGAACTGGATCACCTTGATTGCAGTGATGAACGCCTGGAAGAGATGCACGACAATGTTGAATGCCTGCGCCAGAAATTCTTAGCCAGCGCCGAAAAACTCAGCAAGAGTCGCCAACGCTACGCCAAAGAATTGGATAAGAAAATCTCAGACAGCATGCATGAACTCAGCATGGCTAACGGCATTTTCAAAATTGATGTTCAGAGCGATCCCGAAGGGATGCTAAGCCCGATTGGTTTCGATACCATCACCTTCTTAGTGTCAACTAATCCGGGTCAGCCACTGCAACCATTGGGCAAAGTCGCCTCGGGTGGTGAACTATCGCGGATCTCACTGGCCATTCAGGTGATCACCGCGCAGAAAGTAGAAACCCCAAGCTTGATCTTCGATGAGGTCGATGTCGGGATCAGCGGCCCAACCGCCGCGATTGTCGGCAAAATGCTGCGCACGCTGGGAGACTCAACTCAGGTAATGTGTGTCACTCACTTACCGCAAGTCGCAGGATGTGGTCATCAGCAAATGTTTGTCGCCAAAAAAGCCAGTGACGGACAAACCGAAACCAACATGTACCCGCTGACGCAAGAGGCACGGGTTAATGAACTGGCACGACTACTCGGCGGTAGCGAGATCACTGAACGCACCCTTGCCAACGCAAAAGAACTGCTGTTTGCGGCGTAAATAGAATAAACTTACCCTGTGGTGCAACTATTTAGCGGTACCACAGTCTCAATTACAGTTTTTTTCTTAACCGCTTTTTTACTTCTGCTCAGCGGTTGTTTATTATCGCTGCAGAATAAAGCGAATTTGCCGGGATGCTATGAGTTGGAAAAACCTTGCTGCCGTAACATTGGCGGTCAGCCTATTAGGTGGCTGTTCAGTCGTTGATCGACTGGTTTACCGAATTGATATCAACCAAGGAAACTACCTTGATCAAAGTGATATCGATACCCTTCGGTACGGAATGAACAAAGAACAGGTACAGTATGTACTGGGCTCTCCGATGCTGGTTGAACCCGAATACCCAAATACCTGGTATTACGTGTACTACCACAAACCAGGGCATAACAAACCTGAGCAAAAAAATCTGATCTTAACGTTTAATGCTCAAAACAAGTTATTTAGCCTTGCCGGTGACTACAGCCAAAGCCCGCAGTTTATGGACGCGTTCAACTAATACCAATCTACATAAGTTTCTGACCATTATTACTGATCACTGACTTACCCCGATTGGTCTAACGCGGTTGTGCATCATCTGGCACAAAAAAGCTCGCAACTGCGAGCTTTTTTATTGCGAAAAATCCAGTCGGATCACATGTTATCCGGTTTATCCGCCAATGCCTCTTTCTTCGCTTGCTCGGCACGTTTACGACGAATTTCTTTCGGATCGGCCAATAATGGGCGATAAATTTCGATCCGATCGCCATCTTGCACCAACGCATCAAGCTTCACGTTACGGCTAAAGACCCCGACTTTATTTTTCTGCAAGTCAATATCCGGATACAGAGCCAGCACGCCAGACTGCTCAATGATCTGCTGTACTTGCATATCCGGCGTAACGGCCAGCTTGATCACCTTCTGCACGCTCGGCAATGCATACACCACCTCAACATGGATCAGCTTCTCTTCAGAATGCATAGATCTCTCTCGCTCGAACCGTAAAAGCATTAACCATGTTATGGGTCAGCTCACGAAACACTTTACCAAACGCTGCTTCAACCAGCGCATTCTTAAATTCAAAATCCAGCTTAAGCTCTACTTTACACGCGGTTGCATCTAGCTCAATAAAGTGCCAGCCACCAACCAAGCGCTGGAACGGGCCTTCCACCAACTGCATGTCGATCTTACTGCCATCCGTTAATGCGTTACGGGTTACAAACGTTTTCTTGATCCCCGCCTTCGAGACATCGACCGACGCCATCATATGCAGCGCGGAGCTTTCAATGATCCGGCTACCGGAACACCCAGGAAGAAAGGCCGGATACGACTCGACATCATTCACCAATTCAAACATTTGCTTGGCACTGAACGGAACCAATGCAGAGCGACAAATCTGAGGCATAGCTTCTCCTTTACCGTAGAACGCGCCACTTCTCACAGCGTGGTGGACATTCCACCGCAAAGCCTAGGAGAAGGACAAGCTCAATGATACCATTACTGAGCTAACAGCCAAAATAAGCGTGTGTCTGGAAAGCCATCCTCATGATTTTCCAGCAAACACATATCGACCGCCCCGACAATTTACGGGCCGGGACAGCAATACAGAAGAGATATTATGGCCAAGAAACCAAGCAAGCCAGGTAACAATACCATTGCGAAAAATAAAACCGCCCGCTTTGAATATGCCATTCAAGATGAATACGAAGCCGGTATGCAGCTGCAAGGCTGGGAAGTAAAAGCGATCCGCGATGGCAAAGTGAACCTAACCGAAAGCTACGTCTTTCTGCGTAACGGTGAAGCCTTCATTTCCGGCATGACCATTACCCCGCTCAATGCCGCGTCTACCCATGTGGTTGCCGATCCAACACGTACCCGAAAACTGCTGCTTAACCGTCGTGAAATCGACAAGTTATTGGGTGCGGTAAACCGTGACGGTGAAACCATTATCGCGCTGAGTATGTATTGGAAGGCATCCTTTGTTAAACTAAAGATAGGTAACGCTCGTGGTAAGAAGCTTCATGACAAACGTGCCGACACCAAAGCCCGCGACTGGCAGCGTGACAAAGCCCGTATTATGAAAAGCAGCAACCGCTAGCCGTTTCATCTAAAATGATGTTTGCAAATGGTTGTTTATCAATCAGTCAGCACGCAGAAAGCCATTTGGCTATTGACCCTAGCGATTAATCTGCTAACATCGATCGAACTCTGGGGCTGATTTAGGATTCGACAGGATCACGAAGGCTTGTGGAGCATGCCGAGGTGCGGTTTGCCTCGTAAAAAAGCCGCAAAAAATAGTCGCAAACGACGAAAACTACGCACTAGCAGCTTAATACTCTGCTGAGAGCGCTCCTGCCCTAGCTTCCGCTTGTAAGACGGGGAATAACAGGGGTTCAAACCCAAACAAGATAGCGAGGGAATCTTTGACTAGAGAGATGAACCGCGAAATAGAATTCTGGTATGTATTTGCATAGCGTGTCAGTTCGCAGTGTCGATACGAGAATAAAGACTGACTAAGCATGTAGCGCCATCTGTTAGACTGGTTTTGGACGCGGGTTCAAATCCCGCCAGCTCCACCAAACGTTTGGAAAAGGCCACCTTCGGGTGGCCTTTTTTGTATGTAAAATTTAATTAAAACAACAAGTTACGCAAAAACCTATCTCAGGTTGTCTCACTCTGTCTCAGGCTTTCTCACGTTTTTAGTACCCAATTTATTACCCTATACTGGCCACATAACATTCTTTGGGTAATAAATTCAGGAGAAAGCTATGGCTAGGATCGCAACTCCCCTTAACGATAAGCAATTGAAAAACGCCAAACCAAAAGATAGTGAGTATGTGCTATCAGATGAACAAGGTTTACAGTTTCGTGTGCTAAATAATGAAATAAAATCTTTGCGGTTAGTCATCTCAGCATACATCGAGTAGGGTGAGGCGTCGCCGCCTCATCCCTCTCACAGAACCGTACGTACGGACCTCGTATACGGCTCATGTACATTTCCATTCAGCGTAAGTGCTGAACACATGCCCTGTCACAACATGTTCAATATTGACTAAACCAAGTTCATTGAACCATTGATTTGTCATAGCGTAGCTCGATAACGGACTCGCAGAGCTTCTCCAGCCTGTCATTCGTATGTGACTAAACGGCGGTTTATATCCTCGCTGTTTCAATTCTCGATGAAGCTTACTTGGCTTCTTCCAGAGCTTGAGTTGGAGGCTTCTCAACCTTCGTCTTAACCACGCGGCTATCTTCTTAAACTCCCTCTTTGTATTCGCTATCCGAAAATATTGACTAAACCCGCTTATTATTGGATTCAGYTCTTTGATCACATTCTTTAACGGTTTGCCACCGTTACGGCGTGTTAGCCCCTTCAGTTTGGCTTTAAATCCTGACACTTTCTTTGGCTGAATGCGGGTATATCGACTCCCAATTTCAACACCAAGGNACTTCACCCCCGTATCGCTGTGAGCGATGTGGGTTTTGCCAGTATTCACCGTTAATTTCAGCGTCTGTTCTAATATTTTCGTTGCCTGTGCCAATGCATTGTTGGCACCTGCACGACTGCGACAGAAAATCAGAATGTCGTCTGCGTAACGCACGATCCTATGGCCTCGTTTTCTCATCTCTTGATCAAACGCGTCCAGATAGATATTGGCGATGAGAGGGCTTATCACCCCACCCTGTGGACTCCCGACTTCTGTTTCTTGCCATTGCCCTTCCACCATAACGCCACTTGTTAGGAATTGTTTTACCAGTGCCAATATACTGCTATCGCTGATCCGCTTTCTGATACTTTTCAGGATGAGCTCGTGATCAAGCTTATCAAAGCACTTCGACAGATCCATATCCACGACATGTTGTAGCCCATAACGGCGAATGAACATGGTGGCTTTGTTGATAGCATCGTGACAACTTCGCTGCGGTCTGTACCCAAAACTGGATGGGTGAAACTGCGCTTCGAAGATGGGGGTTAGCTGGTCATTGAGGGTTTGTTGRACAACTCTATCCCTAACACAAGGGATACCAAGCAGTCGAACACCGCCACCGTCTTTGGGGATTTCGACCCGTCTGACCGGTTGAGGTTGGTATTGCTTGGTTTTCAGTTCAAGAAGAAGTTGATCGAGGTTATCACTCAGNTTTGAGGCGAAATCACTCAGGCTCTGCCTATCTATTCCGGCCGCGCCTTTCGCTTTCCACACCTTTTTAAATCCTTTGTAAAGTCGTGCTTTATCAAGCAGGTGACCATACAAGCTGTAATACACTCTCACTCTCTTCCTTTGGGTTGTGTGCTGCATGGAGGCGTTCTGTTTTCTCTGCGTGTTGGTTTATTTCACCCTGCCCATCCGCTTTCTAGCTCAATGGCAATATACGTCTGTTCGTCAAGATTACTCCCGTGTACGGTTTCTCAGCTCAGTGYTCTATCTCCACAGATAACCATGCTGGAATACCCCGATAGCGAATCGGTTTGTGTACCACGAAAAAAAAACATCTGCTCATCACAGACTTAAAATGTACTTCCTCCCTTCGCAACACCTGTTAGCTTTTGACTGACAGGTGCCCCATTAGACATGTTGCTAATGGTCAGCTCGGTTTTCTCCTCCACACCATTACTGGGCTTCTCTGGCCGAGCCTTACTCACTACTACGGATTCATCTGCCACCTCACACCAACACGCGTCTTGGCTTTCACCTTATACGGGTGCTTCCGGCGTTTGCCCGGATGTGGTGCCAGGCTTCCCCAGTTACTGCACTGGCTCCCTGTTAACAATTCCACCCTCAAGCACAGCATAGGTCTGACTGAGTATGGGGCTTTGCGCTATTTTGCACGCTTACCCACCTAGACTGCCGAATCAGGTTCACTTTCGTTGTGTACTGTTAACTTCCTATCGCTTCCTTCAGACCCTGCCGTTGGCCAGCAACGCCCTTGCGATTCGGATTATCTTCCCCTCAGTCGGGGTGATTCAGGTTTCTTGCAACCTGACGGGTTTGCCAGCTTCGCTGGGCAAACAAAAAATTGCCGTCAGAAATGACGGCAATGTAATAAAATCTACTTCGTTTTATCTGTACTTATTCGCGGAACCGTTCAGTTCTCAGCCCCATGATCAAACTAATACACATTAACAAGAGGATAAACACAAACGGTAATGCAGTAGAAATAACACCCGCTTGCAATGCTTCAATCGCTTGCGTCCCCCCCACGTAGAGCAACACTGCTGCCACGGCACCTTCCATACTGGCCCAGAAAATACGCTGAGGCATCGGGGATTCAATTTTCCCTCCCGCGGTAATGTTATCAATAACCAGCGAGCCTGAATCTGATGAAGTGATGAAAAAGATCATAACCAGGACAATAGCGACAACCGAGAGATATGTGCTCATTGGCAACATCTCAAACATCTCAAACATTGCTAGCGGCACGGAGGTTAAACCATGTTTACCCAATTCACCAACGTCGCTGATCACTTGCTCAATGGCTTGACCGCCAAAAACAGACATCCAGACCGTTGTAACCAATGTCGGAACAATCAATACCGCAACCAAAAACTCACGAATTGTTCGACCTTTCGACACTCGCGCAATGAACATCCCAACAAATGGTGACCATGAAATCCACCACGCCCAATAGAATACAGTCCAGCCATGTAACCATGCCTGATCTTCACGGCCATAGGGATTACTTAATGCTAAAAAGTTTTTTGCATAACCAGTTATCGTCAATGGTATGGTACCCATCGAAACAGCGAAACCTACCGCCGCAACAAAAATTAGCAACGCTAACGCAACTAACATATTAAGATTACTAAGCAGCTTTACACCGCCATCAATACCACGAGCGACAGATATCACCGCTAGCAGTGTTACCACAATAATGACGATAACTTGTAGCCCTATCCCGCCAGATATACCAAATACATGATTGATACCACTAGCGGCCTGCTGAGCCCCCAGACCTAGCGAGGTCGCTAAGCCAAACATCGTCGCTAATACGGCAAAAATATCAATGATATGCCCAGGCCAACCCCACACCCGATCACCAAGAATAGGATAAAAGATAGAACGGATAGAAAGAGGTAATCCTTTATTGTAGGCAAAGAACGCGAGAGAAAGTGCGACCACACCATAAATCGCCCAAGGATGAAGCCCCCAATGATACATTGTCGCCCCCATCGCTAGCTCACGGGCTTCAGGCGTGAACGGTGTGACGTTCAATGGTGTATCATACCACCCCGTATAGTAAGCCACGGGCTCAGCCACACTCCAAAACATTAAACCAATCCCCATACCGGCAGCAAACAACATCGCTAACCACGACATACGGGAATAATCGGTTTCTGCATCATTACCACCGATCCGAATTTTTCCGTATGGAGAAAAGATCAGAGCCAGACAAAATAAAACAAAGATGTTGCCAGCCCACAAAAACAGCGTATCGAATGTATTTATAATGCTATTTTTTACCCCATCAAGGGCAGTTTTGGCCGTTACTGGGTCGACAATCAACGCCACCACCAAGAACAGCACGATCAAACCAGCACTGGTACCAAATACCGGATTATGAACATCAAACCCCCATTTTTGGATGTTATCTTGTCCAATCGTGTAATCGGTATTATCAATACTGTATTTATCAATTTTTCTCATTATGTCATCCCATTTGAACGACAGAAACCAACCTGAAGCATTATCTTCCCCCCTCAGACGCACTTAGCTTCTAATGGGAAAGATAATGGCTCTGATTGGCACCCTCGCGAAAACATTTCGTCCTGTAAACAATAAATCCACTACTGATAGAATCATCATCACCTACAAAATGTCAAGTTTCGGTACAAATCAACGGTTAACGTTTAAAAAACAAACAAAACAATCAAATAAATCGGTCGTTTTATCAGCAACAGAACGAACCTATTACTTCGTGAGCTAATCAATAATTATATACCCAGTGAAGATATGGCGCAGAATTCAGTGCCTGTCATAGTCATCGATGCATCACCATTGGGTCTTTTTAACCATTGCTGACTCAGCAATCGCGTGTTCGATCGCAGCCCGTTTATCATCGTCAACATGATCGGCAAAACGCGCTAACAGCAGCTGCAATTTTGGCATGATCTGATTTTCACAGTAAGGCTTGTGGGGATCGGAATAATAATATGCATGTAAGCTTTTTTTGCTGGGTTGAAAATTCCCGCCATCTTCAACCTGCGTAATAATGGGTTGGATGAAGTCCGCCTGGCAGATGGCAAGCGCTTGTCGTGCTCTGTGGTGTTGGGGCTCATCGAACACATAAATAATGGAAGGATAACGGCCGCGAAGGTCATGCTCTGAGGTACAACTGTGAGTATGAAGGTGAATGGCCACCAGCACTTCCAAGCTTATCACGGTAGGAATATACTCAATGACAACAGCCTCGACCATCAAAGGCTCGCCACTGACATTCAGCCAGCCCTGTTTGACTGATGTTACCCCGCGCAGTGTCTGAAATATTGCTTCCATAGACCAGTAACAACTGCCCGAGAAGCCTAGTGTTTCTGTCTGTAACTCCACCGAATGATCTCCAGCAATGCAGTCTCATTCAGCATATACCCATAACATCGAAGATGCAGACCTAAGTATGGCTGGCAGGACACGTTAAAGTAGGAAAGACAGCTTTTATTCTTTAAACAACGGTAAGCCTTGTTCTTTATACCAACGTTTGAGTTCTGTTATAAACGCTTCGGAAGAATCATCAATACCACATTCAATTGGGTGAGTAACCAAACCATAACCATCAGGATGCTTAATATTGTCATCTAACCAATCCATTATCTCATCCGCCTCCTCTTCAGAAGAATTTTTCAAACATTCTAGTAAGTTTAAAAATTCAAACTCTGAATATTCTTCAATGTTTTTTTTTATTAAGATTCATTAGCTTCTATCTCCTAAACCATGTATTTCTCCCCAATGCAATCTAGGGGTAACAATTCTTAGATTGTCTATACTAAAAACTTCACCACCATATTGTATTTCTTCTTTATGATGCATTTCATATTTTTGACGTCCACCAACCTTATCTTTATTGCGTGTAAATGGAGCACACGCTCGACGCATTAGTTCTTGGTTATTTGGATTAAATTGACTCATTAAAGATACATCTTTAGATACCTCAAACCAAACTTGATTGAATACATCGCCAAAGCCCTAGGCCGCAACATCAAACACCGCGGCCCCACCCACGTATTCACCCACTGGCTAATCGCCGCCATCGCCTTCACCTTCGTCTGGGATTACCACGGCCTACTGATGGCATTCGCCTGCATCGGCTTAAGCCACCTGACCGGCAGCGGCAGCTTTAGCCCATTCTTCTTTGACTGGGGCGGCTACTACGACAACGGCCTGATAGACGCCGCAGAGTGGAAAGCGAACCGATTCAAACTCATTTAAGCAACTTTCATAACTTACGTAACTTATGAAACGCACATAACTTACGCAACAGGGCTAACAATGAAGAATCAAGGATTTACACTTTTAGAACTGATGATTGCGATCAGCATTCTTACCATCATGATAGCCATGGCCGCGCCTGGCTTTCACAATATATTCAATACCAACACCATCAACCTCACCACCACCGAACTGCGCGGCCTACTGGTTGCCGCAAAATCTGAAGCCGTCATGCGCAGCAAAGACGTTTACCTGCACACCATCGGACTCACCCCCACCGCCACCCTAACCAACAACTGGTGTGTGATTGCGTCCACCGATCCCAGCGCCACCACATGCACCCCGAACAGCAACACGCTATACCTGATAAAAGGAAGCAACCTCAAAGGACTGAACATCAAACGCCATAGCAGCTACGCCAGCCTGAAGATAGACAAGCTGCAGGGCCACCCTGATTTTCAGCACGGCGAAACCAACGTGGATTGGCTAACCTTTGAAAAAGAAAGCGGCAAAGCCATCACCATGCAAATGAACCTGTTCGGGCGGCTATACCGTTGCGGTGTAGGCGGGAAATGGTACGGGGCAGATGCATGCGAGTAGCCGACAACACACACCATCGTATTGAATTTCATGCGCACAGTAATACATGCATATTCCAACGACAGGCCACTTTTTCTTATCCACACTTTCTGTGGGTAACCACGCCAACCCCACGCCCTATGGGTGACCAAAATCGTGCCAACGGAACGTAAAAAGGCCGCCATGGGCGACCTTCTCGTTGTTCTTACTTCGGGTATTACGTTAAATAACAAGAATCATAAATCATTACACAGTGATGCGTTTTTATATCAAAATTGATATAGTGATTCCGAATATGTCTTACCACAATTGTAGAAAGACATATGCAAAAAAGCCTCGAACAACGCCAATTGCCGAGGCTTAAAAGTGAAGCGTAAACTTCACTAACCGAAAATCATAGATTACGGTTTAGACTTAATCGCTTTTACAATTGCAGCTATCCCATAAAGTGTCGGTGGTAAAGCAACTAAAAAAGCAGTCAATTGATCTAATGTCATAAACACTCCTTATTGCGTTTGTTTATAATCGCCCCATTTTGTTCAATACAAATGGGGCGATTTCGTATTGGATATATTATACACAAAAAATAAAAACGCAAACAATCCATCACCAACAAAGCACTTTAAATACAGTCACTTAACTAGCAAATATACTACTCTATCAACTATGCGACAGCCTTAGTTACAACTGCCTGTTTGTTGGTGTGGGACATACGCGTTACGTTAAATCCTTAACGAACGACCATCCAATAGGTAGGTTAATTGACTTAGCATAATTTGAGTGAAAAAAGAGGGCAGCAACATTTTCCTGTTTTTACGAAAAATATGATTTGAACAAACAAAAAGCGGTGCGACATCTGCCCATTATGTTAATGGCTCAGTTTGGCACTGAAAACACCCTTTCCAGCCATTCAAAAGCCCATACAGCCCATTACGAGACTAACCCAAGCCGATATGCCCATAAACACGATTGAAAGTTTGTTACGGTTCCAGGCCGATTTCCAAGATCGATCCCGAGAGGATTTGTTTTAGTGAAATTTAGCGATGAAAACCATCTTTATCCTAAAACTACCCGATACACCGTAACATCCAGCGACAAGTGGGCACGCGTGCCCAGATCAAAAAGACCACCACGATGGACGGTCATTTAACACACAGATTTTATGCGCACTAACTTATTTTTTAAACAATGGTAGTCCTTTCGACTCTCTCCAAGCTTTCACGATTTCAACGATTCGCTCAGGAGTTCCATCTTCTTCTTTTTCAGGGTAATAGATCAAGTCAGAGCCATCAGGATGCTCAACAAGTTGGCAAAAATGAAATACCAAATTACTATGCTCTTTTTCATCCGATACATTTACTTGACAGATATTCGTTACTAATTTTAAAAATTCAGACTCTGTGTGTTCTGATATTGTTGATTTCATATTAACCTTTCTTTGAATGTATATTTATATGATTTTTAGGAGTCGTAATCGTCATGTTATCTATACCATAAACGTCACCACCATATTGTATTTCTTCTTTATGATACATTTCATATTTTTGACGTCCACCAACCTTATCTTTATTGCGTGTAAATGGAGCACACGCTCGACGCATTAGTTCTTGGTTATTTGGATTAAATTGACTCATTAAAGATACATCTTTAGATACCTCAAACCAAACTTGATGGAATACATCGCCAAAGCCCTAGGCCGCAACATCAAACACCGCGGCCCCACCCACATATTCACCCACTGGCTAATCGCCTTCACCTTCGTCTGGGATTACCACGGCATACTAATGGCATTCGCCTAGGGAGGAGTCAGCCACATCCTGACCGATACCATGACCGTCACAGGGGTCCCGTTCTCCCCCTATAGCGATCGGCGCTTCCACCTGACTGGCAGCGGCAGCTTTAGCCCGTTCTTCTTTGACTGGGGCGGCTACTACGACAACGGCCTGATAGATGCCGCAGAGTGGAAAGCGAACCGATTTAAACTCATTTAAGCAATAGACATAACTTACGTAACTTATGAAACAGGCATAACTTACGCAATAGGATTAGCAATGAGAAATCAAGGAATTACACTTTTAGAATTGATGATTGCGATCAGCATATTTACCATCATGATGTGCATGGTCGCGCCTGGCTTTAGCAATCTATTCAGCAGCAATACCATCAACCTCACCCACACCGCCACCCTAACCAACAACTGGTGTGTGATTGCGACCACCGACCCCAGCGCCACCACATGCACCCCGAACAGCAACACGCTATATCTGATAAAAGGGAGCAACCTGAAAGGACTGAACATTAAACGACACAACAGCTACGCCAGCCTGAAAATAGACAAGCTGCATGGCCAGCCTGATTTTAAAAACAACGAAGCAATAGTGGATTGGCTAACCTTTGAAAAAGAAAGCGGCAAAGCCATCACCATGCAAATGAACGTGTTCGGGCGGCTATACCGTTGCGGTGTCGGCGGGAAATGGTACGGTGCAGATGTGTGTACGTAGCCAACAACAACACACCATAGAATTGAATTTTATACGAACAGTAAAACATGCACATTCAAATGACAGGTCACTCATTTTTTATCCACATATTCTGTGGGTAACCACGCCAACCCCACGCCTTATGGGTGACCAAAACGCGCTACCGTAACGTAAAAAGGCCGCCATGGGCGGCCTATTCTGTTACTGTTTGGCGGGGATTTTCGGCGGCCAATTCACAACAAAACGGCCAAAAGATCAGGTTAACCATTGATTAAATCAGTTTAACGACATAGCCCCAATCACCATACGTCGAAACACACATTCCAGCGAACTGATAGCGTTCCACGTCAGACTTATTGAGCTTTGATAGTGTCGTCATTCCGAACGGGCAACCTTGGCCGAAATAGGTCCACTCTTTTCCCAAGTCATCAACAACAGCACGGCCCTTGTCACCTTCAACGATTTTTACGCCTGGCGGTAATAGCTTACTCTTGATGAAATCCATTTTTTCAGAGTAATTAGCACGGCGTTTATTTCGCTGCACTAGGTAGCGCTGTTCTTCCACCCATTCAGGACTTGGCACGATGGCATCCGCTTCGATGCGCTTAAGTAACCGCCGAGTCATTTCACAATCAGAAAGAGCACGGTGCGCTTCCAGATCCGAAACATCAATCCCTTGTTGAAGCACCGCATTGGTCAGGCTTTGCCACCGCCATCCGCGCCCATAGTCACTTTCTTCTCGCCACAAATTCGCATAGCGGTGCATCACACACCGAGTTTCAAGAACAGGGCGATCCAAGCCATACAAGTCGGACGTTTGATTTACTAGCCTAACGTCATAACTTGAATTGTATATGTGGACCGTTCGACCTGTAACTAGCTCACAAAACTGGTGATAAACCTCCGACCAGGCGGGGGCGGATGCGACATCTGAATCCGTAATACCATGAATATCTGTCGCATCTGGCGGAATGGGAACCAATGGCCTAATGAGTGTATAGAGATAAGCCTCGCCACTAATGGCACCAATTAACGAAACTTCCACGATTTCCGCATCACTGCCGAGCCCCGTAGTTTCAGTGTCTAGAATTAAATCTTCATCGTTCCCTAACATAGCCTCAACTCTTTTTTCAATTAATTGTGCAGACAATGTGATAATCAATTTTTAAGCTGTTTTACGCAACCTTTCACGTAATTTACGCATACCAAAATAACATGAAGTATAAAATGTAACTCATAGTCCGTGAACACTATAAGGCTACACTCCTGATAATAAGGTAGGAAAAAGAGGATAAATATTATGGCCAGGGATTTTTAAGCCGCAACTCAGTGGCAGCCCGCATAAAAGTGGGGATGTAGTGGTCAACTAAAATTGGCCACGGTTTTAGAGTTTAACCAGAACAATCGCTCTGATTCATTCGGTGTCAGTCCGCCATTATATTGATGTGGACGAAGCTGACTGTAATACCCAATGATATATCGAATGATCTCTTGCTGAGCCTCGACAAAACTACGATAACCCACCGAAGGTATCCATTCTGTCTTCAAACTTCTAAAGAAGCGCTCCATGGGTGCATTATCCCAACAATTTCCTCGTCGAGATAAGCTTTGTTTTATTTGATAACGCCACAGTAATTGACGATATTTCCGACTTGTATAATGACTACCTTGATCGCTATGGAACATGATCCCGTTAGGGTTACCACGAGACTCATAGGCCATCGATAGTGCTTTCCCCGTCAATCGACTATCAGGCGATAACGACATTGCCCAGCCAATCACTTTTCGAGCGAAAAGATCCATGACAACCGCCAAATACATCCAACGATTACCCGTCCAAACATAAGTCACATCACCCACCCAGACTTCATTAGGTGCAGTGACGGCAAACTGACGACCTAAGTGATTTGGCACCTCAATATGTTCCTGTGACGCTTTTCGATATTTATGTTTTGGCGACTGGCAACTGACTAAACCAAGCTCTTTCATAAGCTTCGTAGCTCGATAACGACTCAGATCTGTTCCTTGGTTTGTCACCATATCAGCGATGGTTCTTGCTCCCGCAGAGCCGTTACTAGCAGCATGTACTTCACTAATTAAGCTGCGAAGTTTGACCCTTTCTGCGTTTATAACTGTCGGTCTTTTTCGCCAATATTTAAAGCTACTACGGTGAATGCTGAACACTTCGCATAATGTTTTTATACTGTAGCTCTGGCTGAGTTTCTCGATTATCGAGAACTGTTCAACGAGTCTGACATCAACAGAGCGGTGGCTTTTTTTAATATTTCGTTGTGCTCCTCAAGCCTGGCTAATTTCTTCTTCAGCTCACGGATTTCAATTTGCTCTGGTGTCATTGGTGAGGCTTTCGGCACTTTTCCTTGACGTTCTCCTTTAAGCTGGCGCACCCACTTATCCATGGTGGATTTGCCCACATTCATGGCTTGAGCTGCCTCAACAATAGAATAGTTTTGGTCTAGCACTAACTGGGCAGATTCAAGCTTGAACTCTGCGCTAAATACTCGTCTTGTACGTTTTGTCATTATGTCACCTGTTAACTTATGAGGTGATGATATCACCTCTAACTAGGTGGCCAAACTCACTATGCCACTACACCAATAACCGTTTCCGCTTCCTCTTCATTTAATAGGTAATCAAACGCAAGTTTTCCAAAAACTTCTTCAACTATTCCTAGCATCTCCTTCGCATCGTCCTCAATAAACTTATCAAGAATAGCTGATGCAGCAGCATTAGCAGCAGTCCCTCCTGCAAAAGCCCCTAATAAACCACCAATAATGCCTCCTGCCGCTGTACCTATTACAGGTATAGCTGAACCTAAAGCTGCCCCTCCAGCTGCCCCCGCCATCCAGCCTCCTGTACCTCCCGCAACACCTGAAGCGGTAGATGCAACATTCTTAAATAGTTGCGCCCCAGAACAACGGCCTTGGAACATGCGAACAAAATCGACAGACGAAATAACTAAAGTTGTGACGACACCCGTAACAATATTTCCGCGCAGAAGCTTGCTGACATGGTTCATTGCTGCGGCTCCATATATTGCATTGCCCGAACGCAAACCATTCGCTATCCAAGCGGCAGCTTTTGGCCCCATTTGTTGAACGACCCAATCCGTAGCACCTCGCAACCCTTGCTCAATTCCTGTTCGACCAAGTTGAGCAGTAATAATACTGCTAACCCAAGCAACACCACCGACTTTTAATCCAACATAACAAGAAGATTCCAGAGCTTTCTCCCAGTCTTCCCCCTTCCACAAACTGACAGCAAAAGAAACAGCGGCAGAAATACCCATAGCCGTTCCAGCTAATTTGATCCCGTTAACAGCGTCATAGGTTAGACTTTCGATGGTGCCAAATTTTGCAATATTACGCACTTGTTCATAGGTGAAAGTGCCCTTTTTGACAATATCTTTAGCCAACTCTGGATCTGTTACGCCTGGAACCTGACCTTTCTTAATTCTGTTTTCCATGGCTTGTACTGCAGAATCATATTTATCAGAAGGAACTTCGATCTGCATAGGGGTACCATCATTATTCAGATAACGAAAAGTTCCCTCTTCAAAACATTCACTGATACACTTTGATCCAGAATTACAATATTTGGTTTGAATCTTTACGCCATCAACTAATCTATCAGCTCCATTTTTAGCATTATCTCCTCCCACAATTTTGGCATCTTTACCAGTAAAAATATCATATAGATGGTTGGCTTTTTCTGCTGCGAATCCATGTCCTCGGCTTGCACCCAAAATAACATTGTCCGCATAGTTTTCTGAGCTTCCAATTACTCCTGCGGTAATACCAACAGCCTCTTCACTTTTAAATTTGGAAGCTCGTTTAAGGTTTTCACCACCAGATTCGCCAAGTCTCATTTCGGCATATAGACCGAGTAGCCTGATCAACTTGCATATTTCTAATTGTTTATTATTCACAAATCTATCCTTGTAAAGCTAACGCCGCGTTCTTACGAATCCCCTCATAATTATATTGATAAACAATGAGGTAGACGCGCACCGATACCTTTGATCTAATGGATATCGCCAGAGACACATTAGACCAATTGGACGGTACGATGCGCGATTTTCAGATTCTACAGCAATCAATTCAAAACCACTGCCCTAGTATTCACAAAAAACGCCTTAATTCTCTGATACTTGCTACACGGAGTATTCTTGATGGTTCAGATCTGACATTAAAAAATCTTAGCCGACGACTCACACTGAAGGGCTGGGCAAATTATGAGGGAACCAGTCAGAGCCGCAGGAAAACCGAAAAAAGTAGCGATCATTACCTGCGTTAGAAAGATGGTCATAATCTAAATTCAATACTCAGGGATGGCTGTATGTGGGATGCAAATAGCGCCAAAAATTAGCTATTGATGCCATAGTACCTTGTTAGCTTGCGTGCCAAAGTGACACAACTATTGCTTATTGCACACTTTAAGATCATAATACCCATGTGACATTTTGACACAACAGGAGATAACATTATGGCGACTACTTTGCCTCGCATCACCGCTAGAGTTGATGTCGATACACAAGATTTACTTACTAAGGCTGCCGCTATCGCTGGCATGTCTAGTATCAACTCATTTGTTCTAAGCGCTGCTATCGAAAAAGCAAAACAAGTCATTGAACGTGAGCAAGCACTAAAACTTAGCCAAGCTGATGCCATGTTACTTATGGATGCTTTAGACCGTCCTGCAACAATAAACTCAAAATTGAAAGCGGCTTCTGAACGTTATGAGAGCAAAACTCAATGATGAATACGGTACTTCTAGAAAAAACAAAACATAATAGAAACCGATTCAACTGTGGTATTGAAGCTCTTAATAACTATCTAAAAGTAATGGCTAGTCAACAAGCAAAGAAAGACAACACACGAACTTTCGTTTTAGAAGATGATAACGATAGCTCGCACATCATTGGCTTTTACACGCTAACAATGACACCCATTGATTTAAAAGCATTACCCGACCAACTACAGAAAAAGCACCAATCATCGACCTCTGGTGGTTTGATTGCCCGCTTAGCTGTGGATGAACGCCACAAAGGAAAAGGATTTGGCGAGTGGTTACTTATCGATGCTCTCCGAAAGCTACTGGCAGCCAGCAATAGTGTCGCATTCCCTGTGGTTATTGTTAACGCCAAAGACGGCGCAAAATACTTCTATGAGCGCTATGGATTCCAAGCGTTTAAAGAGGCAGAAAACAAACTCTTTATTACCATTTCGGATGTAAGAGCGAACTTAGGCTAGTTAACCGCTAGCCTCTAGCAAACTAACAAATGGCATGAACTCTCCCTTACCCAGACTCTGCCACCCTTGATAAGTCTGGTTTAATAAAATTTCGGAGGCCCCCCTATCACAATCTATCTATGGCATTGATTTAGCACTATTCCAATAAACCCAGTTTCAGCGGTATAAAAACAGCCAAAGCAATTCGGTCAAAACACGCTGCTTACCCGTGGTGAAATTTCTATGGCTAATCTTGCAGCATGTATTACCCAAGGGCTTAAGACGGGTGCGGGATTACGGGTTACTGCGGGGCCATGAAAAAGAACGGCTTAAACAAATCCAAACCGTTTTCATGCTGGCGGGGCTGCTGGCGTTGCGACCCCACTATCAGCAACCACATCACACACCAAAGCCCAGAGCTTTTGCTCTTGCTGTAAGCATCCGATGTATTTTTCGGGGATCTTACGGCCCAAATAAGGCTCAACGACTTATAAGGATAATGGCGACCACTTTTAACCAGAAGGAGAACTAAAGCCTAACATTCAATGCATTAAAATCATTGGCTCACGCCAAGGCCGACACGCGCATCCATATCGTCACTTCGCTGATCACCTTCCACCCCATTCGCAATATTTACTTATATAAGGAGGCTTGGACTTCTTCAACACTTCGGTTAGGTGCTGGCTACTCAGCACATAACCTTATTTGTTAGTTTACCTTTCACACAAATCGCACGTTTTAATTGAATTGCACATTTAGAGCGATGCCCTATAATGATACTGTACTTGCAGACTTGGAGCTTAACCATGTACACATTAACAGCAAATGATGCCAAACGTAATTTCGGTGAACTGCTTCTAAACGCTCAACGCGAGCCAGTTAAAATTAGTAAAAACAACAAAGATGCCGTTGTTGTAATGTCGATTAGAGACTATGAAGAACTTGAAGCGATGAAAGCCGATTACATAAAACATTGCTTTGAGACTGCAAAAGCAGACTTAGCCCAAGGCAATGTCGTTGACGGTGAAAATTTCTTAAGCGCGTTGTAAGTAGAGTATGCACAAGAGCAAATATAAACTAAGTAAATTAGCACAGGCTCATTTACACAAAATCAAAAATTATACTGTTACAAACTTTTCCCAGATGCAGTGGAACTCATATAAAGACACTCTTCTTACTGGGTTTCAGATGCTTGCTGAAAACCCGGCAGTAGGTAGAAGCTGCAACGATATATATCAAAACGGTTTTTACTTCCCGATCGGCAAGCACACGGCTTACTTTACCAAAGAAGACGGCTTTATTTTGGTCGTTGCAGTTCTTGGACAATCGCAATTACCGCAAAACCATTTGCGATAATTGCCACACCCTAGCATGTTCAGTTAGGGTGCTATTCTGATTGGTAAACAATCGTGGTAGAGCGGCCTGTTACCAGACCGACCACACACAGATCCGGACGTGCGGAACTACTGCATCCGGCTCTTCAGTTATACGTTCACTCGTGTAAAACACGACCCTAATACCAATCAACAACCACAAATCGCTTGCTGACTTTCGGCTGCACAATATTGAAATACCCTAACATCTTCTTGAAATTACTCCAGTTATAACTTCGCCTTCCGCTGCGTCGGTTCAGCCATTTGTATAAACTATGCAGCACATAGTCATAGACGTATGACATGCTTCGGCTATTGTCTGGCAGTCCGAAATAATTCCTAAACCCAATCAACTTGCGTTTTAGCTGGGGCAGCCATTCGCTCAGTTTTAATGAACGTTTCGCTTTGATCCATAAGTAGTATTCTCTGAGGGTCGCTTTCTGCTTCTTTACGGCAGTTCGCCGCCTAAGCCGCGCTTTCCCCTTGGAATCCCTACCCCAGTAA
>NZ_JAKJSL010000014.1:0-822 GCF_050336815.1 Photobacterium nomapromontoriensis | reverse complement strand
TCGATTGTCTTTACTCAAGAGATGCTGCTGCAAAACGCCACCGACATTGATAGCGATAACCTCACCGCGCTGAACCTGCAGATTGATGAGCAGTACGGCAGTGTGGTTGATAACGAAGACGGCACCTTCACCTTTACCCCCGCCGCCGATTACAACGGCGATGTCCCGTTCAGCTTTGAGGTGGATGATAACGACGGGGCAGTCACGCCAGCTAGTGGTAATGTAGACCTGGCCGCAGAGAACGATGCGGCGGTGGTYACCGACACGGCATTAGCTGGTACTGAAGATACCTCGATTGTCTTTACTCAAGAGATGCTGCTGCAAAACGCTAGCGATATTGATAGTGATCACCTCACGGCGCTGAATCTGCAGATTGATGAGCAGTACGGCAGTGTGGTTGATAATGAAGATGGCACCTTCACCTTTACCCCCGCCGTCGATTACAACGGCGATGTCCCGTTCAGCTTTGAGGTGGATGATAACGACGGGGCAGTCACGCCAGCTAGTGGTAATGTAGACCTTGCGGCAGAGAACGATGCGGCGGTGGTCACCGACACGGCATTAGCTGGTACTGAAGATAGCTCGATTGTCTTTACTCAAGAGATGCTGCTGCAAAACGCCACCGACATTGATAGCGATAACCTCACCGCGCTGAACCTGCAGATTGATGAGCAGTACGGCAGTGTGGTTGATAACGAAGACGGCACCTTCACCTTTACCCCCGCCGCCGATTACAACGGCGATGTCCCGTTCAGCTTTGAGGTGGATGATAACGACGGGGCAGTCACGCCAGCTARYGGTAATGTAGACCTATGTAGACCT
>NZ_JAKJSL010000013.1:0-3680 GCF_050336815.1 Photobacterium nomapromontoriensis | reverse complement strand
TCTTACGGCCCAAATAACATGTAACCAATAATAAGGATAATGGCGACCACTTTTAACCAGAAGGAGAACTAAAGCCTAACATTCAATGCGTTAAAATCATAGGCTCACGCCAAGGCCGACACGCGCATCCATATCGTCACTTCACCTTGATCACCTTCCACCCCATTCGCAATATTTACTTATATAAGGAGGCTTGGACTTCTTCAACACTTCGGCTAGGTGCTGGCTGCGCAGCACATAACCTTATTTGTTATGTTCATTACACTGCTGCCGAATCACACCAAAACTCAGAGTAATCAGTATCTGCCCAACACTCTATTCGAATTGAACCGAACTCTTTTTGAGTACCAAGCTCTTCAGATATTATTACTCGGTCTGCAATCAAAATAGGACTTATGGCATCAGCTAGCTCCTCAAACCCTGACAGTTCGATAGACTTAACCAGTTCACCGTCAAGTACTTGTAGCCAAACAGTTAAAAGTCCTTGTTCACACTTACGATTAACACTCAGGTCTTTTAAATATCCAGGTCTTGAGTATTCGAAAATTTGCCTATATTTACTCATATATCGCCTTGAAAACTTGCTATGTTCTTAACCTCGTATGCCAACGGCTGACCTCGTTGAGGCAATCAACATATTTTTTACTATTAGTCATAATTTCAGTTCGATAATCAAAGTGAAACATTACAACTTTTTTCTTATGAGTTTTTACCTTATCAGTATCAATGTAGACAGATAAAGTTACGCTATTCAACTTCGAAATATCGATGTTTTCTTTAAGTGCAGTTTGCTTTAACCATTCGCTCAATTCACCTGAGATCCAAAGTCTTAGTTGACCCACTTCTGAGTGCGTTGCTGAAGCATTAATAAGGTCTAGAACTAAGACACCATTCGGTAATTCTGACAATGCTTCAAGGTCATCACCCATACGCCAGCCTACAAACATCTTGCATAAAACATCCGAATAATGATTTAGTCTTTTTCGTCTCATTTATTCACCAAGAACATACTCTGCGTTAAGTGGTGAGCAACGCCAACCACCTAACCTAAACCATTGTGACATAAACACTTAAAACGAAGTAAGCCTAAAATACCAAGCGTTGGGAATCCGTCTTAAATGCTTGTATGAACACCGGTTTAGACGTCACTTTCAGATAACTGCTGACGACAGTTACGAACAGTCAATATGCGAATTTCAAGACCTAAACTGTAAATAATACGATAGTGACCAAACAAGATTTCACGATATTGCGTATGTGGCATTTCTGGAACCATTCGTCCCATTTCAGGCATAGTCCCAAGTAAATCAGTTTTGTCGAAAATCTCGTTAACCCAGTTTTTGGCAGCCACTGGGTTTGAACTCAGCAGCATCACCAAGCTTTTCGAGAGCTAATGGAGACCAAACTACTTTCATTATTTGATACGTCCCAGCACTTGAGTACGAGCATCTTCATTAGACACACCTAACCCAGAAGCTAATTGTGCTTCTGCTGTTCTCATCTCTTCCAGTAACTCAATTTTTTCCTGCATTGCTTCATACTCTGCAACGTCGAGTACAACTGCAACCCCCTTACCGCGTTGAGTAATCACTAAAGGTCGGCGTGTCTCATTGATTTGTTTAATGAATGAGGTTACACCTGCACGAAACTCAGAAAGAGGCTGAATATCTTGATCGAAATGAATGCGACTCATATTGAACTCCAAATAGTACAAAATAATGTACAAATAATAGTTCAAATGGAATCTGTGAGCAAGAAGTCAATTAGGTGTACTAACGAATGGCATGGACTCCCCCTTACCCAGACTCTGCCACACTTGATGAGTCTGGTTTGATAATATTTCGGAGGCCACCATGTCACAATCTATCTATGGCATTGATTTGGTTGCCTCCTTACTACATCGTGGTAGAGCGGCCTGTTACCAGACCGACCCCACACAGATCCGGACGTGCGGAACTACCGCATCCGGCTCTTCAGTTATACGTTCACTCGTGTAAAACACGACCCTAATACCAATCAACAACCACAAATCGCTTGCTGACTTTCGGCTGCACAATATTAAAATACCCTAACATCTTCTTGAAATTACTCCAGTTATAACTTCGCCTTCCGCTGCGTCGGTTCAGCCATTTGTATAAACTATGCAGCACATAGTCATAGACGTATGACATGCTTCGACTATTGTCTGGCAGTCCGAAATAATTCCTAAACCCAATCAACTTGCGTTTTAGCTGGGGCAGCCATTCGCTCAGTTTTAATGAACGTTTCGCTTTGATCCATAAGTAGTATTCYCTGAGGGTCGCTTTCTGCTTCTTTACGGCAGTTCGCCGYCTAAGCCGCGCTTTCCCCTTGGAATCCCTACCCCAGTAAAACTCGAACCCGAGAAAAACAAAGTGACGCTTTCGACCAATTTTAAATCGGCTAAATGGCATCAGGGATGTTTTATCTTCAGCAACGTCTAAGTTGAATCGCTTTAATCGCTTCGGGANTRCCTTATAAAAGCGCTCGGCGTCATGAGCAAATTGAAACGCACAGACAAAATCATCTGCATAGCGGATCATCATCGCTCGGCCTTTCATCCTCGGCTTTACTTTCTTTTCAAACCACAAATCTAGGGCGTAATGCAGATAAATATTGGCCAGCACAGGGCTAATGATCCCGCCTTGTGGGCTCCCACTTATTGGCTTAGTCGTAACACCATCAGGGGATTTTATCCGTGCCTTTAACCATTGGTTGATCAGGTTAAGTATTGCTTGGTCATCAATGCGTTGCTTTAGCATCGCCATCAGCCATTCATGGTCAAGGTTATCAAAGAAGCCTTTAATATCAGCCTCGACGATATATCCGTAGCCACTAAATTGCAGATTGAGCGTTAAACTATGCACCGCTTGGTGGGCACTTTTATTCGGTCGATACCCATAACTGTTGCGCAGAAAGTCTTGTTCCCAAATACTTTGTAAGATCTGACTGACACTCTGCTGTACTAGCTTGTCATCAACGGTAGGTAAGCCTAAAGGCCGTAATTTACCGTTCGATTTAGGGATGAAGATGCGCTTAATGTCGTTCACTCGGTAACATTTCTGTTTGAGCTGACGACTCAAGCGGGTGATATTGTCTTTCAGCTTCACCGTGTATTGGGGCATGGTAATGCCGTCAATGCCGGGTTTGGCTTGCTTATTTAGCTGGCCCCAACTTTGATACAGGCTATCAGCGTCCAATAGTCCGTAGAGATTCTGAAACCTGTGATTGGGGTGGGTCTGTGCTTTAAATGCGATGGCATCAAGTGTGGTTGTCATAGCGTTCCCAGCCCTACTTTGTCTGGGCTATGTGTCTGCTTAATGCCGGATATAACTGTCAGCTCCTTCGCCATGCACAAGGCTTTCCCCTGCTCGGACTACTACGGGCTGATCTGACTTCCAAAGGGCCCTCGTTCGTCTCGTTTTTGACTTAACAACCCTACCACTTTCCTTGTGGAGCATCTTTGGATCTCTCAAGTTCCTGATACATCTCTTTATACATGCCACGGCTTGATAACTCCGCTGACTCGCCACAACCTCACCCTTTCATTAGCATGAATAACGGCTGTTTTGCATGGACTTCGATGGCGTTACAAACCTCGTCAGTCAGTTCTAGTATTTATCGGAGCGATACCAGCACATTTATCGGAGCGATACCAGCAC
>NZ_JAKJSL010000012.1:0-3501 GCF_050336815.1 Photobacterium nomapromontoriensis | reverse complement strand
TCGTTACGCTATGTATTCACGTAACGATACTTGCTTATGCAAGTGGGTTTCCCCATTCGGAAATCCCAGTCTCAGGTGGCTTTTACTGCCTAAACTGGGCTTATCGCAAGTTAATACGTCCTTCATCGCCTCTGACTGCCAAGGCATCCACCGTGTACGCTTAGTCACTTAACCATACAACCCCAAGAGGTTTCTTTTGCTCGATCTTTCTCTTTTATCCTGCCTCTTACTCTATTTTTGCTTGGTTACGTAACACGTTACGCTCCCGTCGACAAAAACGTCGTGCGAGTGGTCTAAAAAAGAAATCTACATCGCAAACCACATTGAGTTGCATAATCAAACAACCAAGGTTTTTATGTTTCGCCGGACTCATTGTTTACTTTCACTTTTAAAAAGTGAAAACAAACTACAGACACTTGAATGTGTTTGTGTTGAGAACTCGTATTTCTGATTCTATATAAAGAAGCAAAAATACTATTTGTTAATTCAATCATTCGATTGAATTTACTAGTCAGCTTTCCAGATTGTTAAAGAGCATTGTGTTTCTACTTAAAGATCCACTTTCTAATGACTTTCAGCGTCGAAAATACGGACTTAACAAAGCTACCTTCGTTAAATCTGCGATTCCGTGCAGAAAATTCTTAGAGAGTGGTGGGCGATACCGGGCTCGAACCAGTGACCCCCTCCTTGTAAGGGAGGTGCTCTCCCAACTGAGCTAATCGCCCACATAATGTGGTATTTTCAATGATTATTTCGTTAGCGGTGATGATAGATTTGAACTGAGACGCGCAGTGTGCATAAAGCACATGAGCATCGAAAGTATCAAATCTAGCGAACAAGCTAGAAATACACTTGAAAATGGTGGGTCGTGCAGGATTCGAACCTGCGACCAATTGATTAAAAGTCAACTGCTCTACCAACTGAGCTAACGACCCTAAGTGGCGTCCCGTAGGGGAGTCGAACCCCTGTTACCGCCGTGAAAGGGCGGTGTCCTAGGCCTCTAGACGAACGGGACTTAGTGTTAGGTGCGAGTTCCTAGGAACGAGTCCTAAGTTCTGTCACCAGCCAATGTGTTGGGCACATTGGTGTGAGTAGACGCTCTCGAACCTCGATCCTTTCTACTCGTACTCTTTTACTTTTCGACCAAGCAATCTGTGTGGACACTGCATAAAACAGCAGTCTATCGTTTAAGGAGGTGATCCAGCCCCAGGTTCCCCTAGGGCTACCTTGTTACGACTTCACCCCAGTCATGAACCACACCGTGGTAAACGCCCTCCCGAAGGTTAAGCTATCTACTTCTGGTGCAGCCCACTCCCATGGTGTGACGGGCGGTGTGTACAAGGCCCGGGAACGTATTCACCGTGGCATTCTGATCTACGATTACTAGCGATTCCGACTTCATGGAGTCGAGTTGCAGACTCCAATCCGGACTACGACGTACTTTCTGGGATTCGCTCACCATCGCTGGTTGGCAGCCCTCTGTATACGCCATTGTAGCACGTGTGTAGCCCTACTCGTAAGGGCCATGATGACTTGACGTCGTCCCCACCTTCCTCCGGTTTATCACCGGCAGTCTCCCTGGAGTTCCCACCATTACGTGCTGGCAAACAAGGATAGGGGTTGCGCTCGTTGCGGGACTTAACCCAACATTTCACAACACGAGCTGACGACAGCCATGCAGCACCTGTCTCAGAGTTCCCGAAGGCACTAAGCTATCTCTAGCGAATTCTCTGGATGTCAAGAGTAGGTAAGGTTCTTCGCGTTGCATCGAATTAAACCACATGCTCCACCGCTTGTGCGGGCCCCCGTCAATTCATTTGAGTTTTAATCTTGCGACCGTACTCCCCAGGCGGTCTACTTAACGCGTTAGCTCCGAAAGCCACTCCTCAAGGGAACAGCCTCCAAGTAGACATCGTTTACGGCGTGGACTACCAGGGTATCTAATCCTGTTTGCTCCCCACGCTTTCGCATCTGAGTGTCAGTATCTGTCCAGGGGGCCGCCTTCGCCACCGGTATTCCTTCAGATCTCTACGCATTTCACCGCTACACCTGAAATTCTACCCCCCTCTACAGTACTCTAGCCTGCCAGTTCCAAATGCTATTCCGAGGTTGAGCCCCGGGCTTTCACATCTGGCTTAACAAGCCACCTGCATGCGCTTTACGCCCAGTAATTCCGATTAACGCTCGCACCCTCCGTATTACCGCGGCTGCTGGCACGGAGTTAGCCGGTGCTTCTTCTGTTGCTAACGTCAAACGGYAACGCTATTAACGCTACCGCCTTCCTCACAACTGAAAGTGCTTTACAACCCGAAGGCCTTCTTCACACACGCGGCATGGCTGCATCAGGGTTTCCCCCATTGTGCAATATTCCCCACTGCTGCCTCCCGTAGGAGTCTGGACCGTGTCTCAGTTCCAGTGTGGCTGATCATCCTCTCAGACCAGCTAGGGATCGTCGCCTAGGTGAGCCTTTACCCCACCTACTAGCTAATCCCACCTGGGCCAATCTTGGCGCGAGAGGTCCGAAGAGCCCCCTCTTTGGTCCGTAGACGTTATGCGGTATTAGCTATCGTTTCCAATAGTTATCCCCCACACCAAGGCATGTTCCCAGGCATTACTCACCCGTCCGCCGCTCGTCAGCAAAGAAAGCAAGCTTTCTCTCTGTTACCGCTCGACTTGCATGTGTTAGGCCTGCCGCCAGCGTTCAATCTGAGCCATGATCAAACTCTTCAATTAAAAGTGTTTGCTGCTATAAATAGCGGCTCAATGAAATACTGTTTGTTCATTACCAAAGTAATGAACGAATTGACTGTGCCAAAATAACTTCTCTATAAATAGATACGCCATTTTGTATTGGTCACTCAGTTTCATTGATAATTCTTTTGTTGACTATCATTTCACGAGTGCCCACACAGATTGCATGGTCAAATTGTTAAAGAACGTTGACTTTCAATGCGTTAGTGATTTCCACTTCCGCAAGTCAGGCTGCGTATAATACGCTTTTCTGATATTCAGTCAAGACAAAATTTTCAACTTTTTCATCGAATAATGAGAAAGCAAAAACCTTCTGTTGACGTCGCTCACATCACAATCAATCGGAGCGAAATAAAAGCCCGTTCACTGAACGGGCTCTCAAATTGGGAGCCTGGCGATGTCCTACTCTCACATGGGGAGACCCCACACTACCATCGGCGCTATTACGTTTCACTGCTGAGTTCGGCATGGGATCAGGTGGGTCCATAACGCTATGGTCGCCAAGCAAATTCGTTTATTCACCGCCATCAGGCAGTAAATAGCAATCTGGGAAAGTTAACTAGTTTACAAATTTGTTCAACACTGCATTCAAGTGCTTACAGAGTCCGATTCTCTTTCGAGATAAAACCCCTTGGGTGTTGTATGGTTAAGCCTCACGGGCAATTAGTACAGGTTAGCTCAATGCCTCGCAGCACTTACACACCCTGCCTATCAACGTCGTAGTCTTCAACAACCCTTTAGAGACCTTTA
>NZ_JAKJSL010000011.1:0-14433 GCF_050336815.1 Photobacterium nomapromontoriensis | reverse complement strand
GACCACAGGACCACAGGACCACAGGACCACAGGACCACAGGACCACAGGACCACAGGACCACAGGACCACAGGACCACATGCTTTTCCGCTTTTCCTAGTCCCTATTGTCTCGTTCCTCGCTCTTTGCTCTTAACTGCTCTTCCGCTCCTGCTCGCCCCTAGTTCCTCGAACCTATTCTTCTGCTCTTACTCGTCCCTTAAAACTCGCTCCTGCTTTTCTCAGCTCTTTCTTGCCCCTCGCTTTTCCCATTTCTCGCTATACTTATAATCATATCAATAAGATTGTTTGTATTACGCTTGTTTGGGGATGTCATATGAAATTATCAGTTATTACGCTGGTCGCTATGGGTATGCTCAGCCTGTCTACCTTTGCGGCTGAAAACACGCCATCCAGTCAAACTTCTTCTGCTACCACTACCTCATCAGCCTCGACGGTAAGTCAGCAAACCTCTGCTGATAGCGCTGCACAAGCAGCGACAGAGGCCAGTACTAAAGGCAAAGCGGCTGGGATTGATACTGCGTTAGCGGCGTCTGCGGGGGGAATCACTGCAACGGTATTAGCAGTAGGGGCTGCGGCTGCAGTGATTGCTGTTGCGTTAGCCGATAGCGGCGGTGGTGATGATACCGCGCCACCGGTAACGGCTCAGGCGGAGTAGGAGCGGGATAAAGCAGGGACGAGAAAAAGCGGGAAGGGCAGGGACTAGGACGAGCGGAAAGAGCTGGGACGAGTAGGAGCAAGAGCAAGAGAAGCTGGGTCATCCCACAGGACTCTAGTCCCGCCTTTGCTCTACCTAGCCCCTTCGGCTCAGTGTTCTTTCGCCCCCGCTCTTCCTCGTCCCTTTAGACTCGACACTCGCCCCTGCTTTTCCACTCTTGCTCTTCCGCCCTTAACCCGCTCTTCCTCGTCCCTTTAAACTCGACACTCGCCCCTGCTTTTCCACTCTTGCTCTTCCGCCCTTAACCCGCTCTTCCCCGTCCCTTTAGACTCGACACTCGTCCCTGCTTTACCGCTCTTGCTCTTCCGCCCTTAACCCGCTCTTCCCCGTCCCTTTAGACTCGACACTCGTCCCTGCTTTACCGCTCTTGCTCTTCCGCCCTTAACTCGCTCTTCCTCGTCCCTTTAGACTCGAACCTCGCCCCTGCTTTTCCGCACTTAAATCTTCTTCCCTTTCACTAACTTTCTGACCCACATCCGGCCCGGGTGCAGTGCCTCAAGTACGTCGTTTGGCAACGGTAGCGGATCGCCACAGATCTGCGATGCCAGTACTTCACCCAACAGCGGGGCAGAGCTTAAGCCTCGGGAGCCAAGGCCAATCATGGAATACAGGTTAGGGTAGACAGGTACCGGTTTGGCACTGTCTTGCTGCTCTTTTAAATCGGTATATTGTTCAAGCACGCGGTCATAGTCACAAACATCCCCGACGAACGGAAGGTGATCGCGGCTGGCGCAGCGTACGCCAACACGGGCATTGTTGGCGGATAAATCGATGTCGTTTGGCCAGCGGGCATCGGGCAGACAGTCGACCAAGCGTTGCTTGTTATCGGCATGCTCTTCGGCACTGAAGGCCAAATCGGTTGAGCCTCGGCGGTAACTGGCACCGATGCAGTGGCTGTCTCCGGTCGCGTTCACTGGCGTCAGGTAGCCGTCATAGCAAAGCACGGTGTTCAGCTCATTCAGTGATGGATTGGTTGGGATATGGCTAACCTGACCGCGTACCGAGTAAGCGGGGATGGCTTGGGTCTGTTCATATTCAGCAAAGCGGTGGCCGTTGGCGACAATCACCGTATGGTGCAGATATTGCTGACCATGGCTATCGGTAAGCTGCCAGCGCTGATCATCTTGTTGCTCAAGCTGTTGGATGTCGGTGTCGGTTTTGAGTGTCAGACAGCCTAGCGTTTGTGCTTGCTCGATCAATACTCGGGTTAACGCTTGTGGGCATAGCCAGCCACCAAGTGGGTAGTTGACACTACTGTGACCCGTTTCTACGCCGGTGACCGCTTGTGTTTGCTCGGCATTCAGTGGGCGGATCAACGTTTCAGGGAAACCGCCAGTCAGCATTTTATCCAGCTTGCTGGTGGCATTGTCGTCCCAGGCCAGTTGGGTTACACCGCACCAGTCGTGCGCAAAGGTGCTCTTCTGTGCGGCCTGATCGACAAATTGGCGAGCGTACAAAAATGCAGGCGCAAAAAATCGTGACAGCGCGTCACTGGAACCATTGAGTAGGGGATAAACGGCTCCCTGACGGTTACCTGATGCGCCTTCTGCCGGTAGCGGATCGGCGCAGTATATGGTGCTATGCACGCCGCGACGAGCCAGTGCCAAGGCGGTGGTCGCTGAGCCTACGCCGCCGCCAATAATCGCGACAGGGTCTTGCTTATCAGGGGTGTGGTTATCGAGGTGGCTGGCGGCGTTACGGGTGTACCACGGCTTCACATTGGTACCGTACTGGCGTTCAGTGACGCTGCCTGCCAACATGTCGCGTTTGGTGCCAAAGCCTTTGACCTTCTTCATCGCAAAGCCAGCGTCGATCAGCCCGCGACGGACAAAGCCTGCCGCGGTGAATGTGGCAACACTGCAGTCAACACGCGCGAGTTTGGCCATCCCATCAAATAACGTCTGGCTCCACATCTCTGGGTTTTTGCTCGGGGCAAAGCCATCTAGGAACCAAGCATCAACGATACCGTCTTCATTCGTCCATACTTGAGGCATACAGTCTTTAATGTCACCGAACCACAGATCGAGTGTGATCATGCCATCTTCTAATACGATGCGGTGACAGTCAGCGACAGCGGGTGGGTAGTGGCTATGCAGCTGCTCGGCAAGCTCGGCCAGTTCCGGCCATGACTGATGGGCTTTGATAAGATCTTGCTGGGTAACGGGGAATTTTTCAAAGCTGATAAAGTGCAGCTCTTGGGTGATCGCCTCTGGGTTGGCTTGACGAAATGCTTTAAACCATTGCCACACGGCGAGGAAGTTCAAGCCAGTGCCAAATCCGGTTTCAGCGATGACAAAGCGACGGCGATCAAACGTTTCCCAACGGCTGGGTAGTCCGTTTTGCTGTAAAAAGACATAACGGGTTTCTTCCAGACCATTGGTATTAGAGAAGTATACATCGTCAAAATTATTAGATACCGGAGTACCTACTTCATTCCAATCGAGTACGGCATTCACAATGCGAGCCTTTGACATATCAGACGATTTAATTTCGGAGTCAGACAAGGGGAGAAACCTTCTAGTTGCGATAACAGATGGCATTACCCGCCATAATGGATGGCCGTAAAGGGCACCATTCGTGGTAATAATGCACAATTTTAATGAAATTATGGGGGATTGTACCTGATCAAAAGGAAAGCTGACCACTTTTGGCCGACAAACCCGTTATTATCGTCAACGTTAAATGACAGTAGGAATTCATCATGAAACGAGCCGTAATTACAGGCATGGGTATTGTATCCAGCATTGGTAACAACGTTAAGGAAGTGCTGGAGTCTTTGAAAGCGGGCAAATCCGGTATTACTTTCTCTGAACAGTTCGCAGAAAACAAGCTGCGCAGCAATGTTTGGGGCGATTTAAAAATGACCCCATCAGAGCATATCGATCGTAAGAAAATGCGTTTCATGGGCGATGCAGCAGCGTTTGCATATCTGTCTATGGAACAGGCGATTGAAGATGCTGGCTTGACTGAAGATCAAGTCTCGAATGATCGAACTGGCCTTGTGGCGGGTTCGGGTGGTGCATCGTCAGCCAATCAGGTTGCTGCCGTTGATATTCTGCGCGAAAAAGGCGTGAAGCGAGTTGGCCCTTACATGGTACCGCGTACTATGTCATCAACCGTTTCTGCTTGTCTGGCAACGCCATTTAAAATCCGTGGTGTTAACTACACCATGAGTTCTGCGTGTGCAACATCGGCACACTGTATTGGACACGCGGTTGAGCTTATCCAACTGGGTAAACAAGACGTTGTCTTTGCGGGTGGCGGTGAAGAGCTTGATTGGTCTCTGACCATGATGTTCGATGCCATGGGCGCACTATCCACCAAATATAATGATGATCCATCAAAAGCCTCTCGTACTTATGATGCTGATCGTGATGGCTTCGTTATTTCTGGTGGCGGCGGCATGCTGGTGGTTGAAGAGCTTGAGCATGCGTTGGCACGTGGCGCGAAGATCTACGGTGAAATCGTGGGCTACGGTGCAACCTCTGATGGTTATGACATGGTAGCGCCATCAGGTGAAGGTGCGGTTCGTTGCATGAAGATGGCGATGCAAAATCTTGATGCCCCTGTTGATTACATCAACACACACGGCACCTCAACCCCTGTGGGTGATCTGAAAGAGCTTGGTGCTATCCAAGAACTATTCGCCGGTCACAGCCCAGCGATTTCAGCGACGAAAGCCATGACTGGCCATGCGCTGGGTGCGGCAGGTGTGCATGAAGCGATTTACTCAACATTGATGTTGGATAACGGCTTTATTGCGCCAAGCATTAACATTGAAAATCTTGATCCGGCAGCTGAAGGGCTGGATATCGTGACGGAAACCCGTGAGCAGGAACTGAAGACAGTTATGTCAAACAGCTTCGGCTTTGGTGGTACCAACGCGACGTTAGTGATCAAGAAATACGAAGAATAAGAGTAGAGACAAGAGCCAGCGAAGAGCAGGTTCTAGGGGCGAGTTAAAGCAAAAAGCAGGGCTCGCCTTGAACATTGAGCTCTTTCTCGTCCCTAGAAACTCGCCCCTCGTTCTTTGAATCGAAGATGATTTTGTATTCTTTTCCAGGGCGGTATTGACTCTGGTTTTACGCAAACAGGCTTTTTGCAAAGACTGAATGTGCGTGAATAACCAAAAGCCAGTACCAACGAACAGACGCGACATTAACCGTAGTCATAGTCTTTCTTTTGTAAGATCGTTCTATGATCACTATTGGTGTTTTTATATCCTGGATATTCGCCCGGCAGATGTTTTCTGCCGGGCATTTTTGTATTTAGGGCAGGAGAAGGAGGGGCTAGGGACGAGGAACGAGTAGGAGCGGGAAGAGTAGATTATAGGTTCGAGGGACGAGTTTTGAGGAACGAGGAAGAGCGGGTTAAGAGCAAGGAAGGAGGGGCTAGGGACGAGGAACGAGTAGGAGCAGGAGAAGCAGGAGCGAGGAACTAGTTTTGAGGAAGAGCGGTTAAGAGCGGAAGAGAAAATGCAAAAGCGGACCTATGGGCCTTGGTCTCATGGATAACAGCGGAATAATAAAAGCAGGGGGGGAGCTCAGATTTTGCTCTTTTTCCTTTACACTCGAAACTCGTCCCTAGCCCCTGAAGCGCCACAGGACCAAGAACCGCTCTTGCCCTTCCGCTCTTTCTAGAAACTCGTCCCTAGTCCCTATTGTCTCGTTCCTCGCTCCCGCTCTTCCTCGTCCCTCTCCAATGTTTTAAAATAACACCGTCTCTTGCTAACGTAATCAGGATCAACCCATGAAAATTCTCATTGATGAGAACATGCCTTATGCCGCCGAGCTCTTTAGCCAGTTAGGTGAGGTGATCAGTAAACCCGGACGTACATTGACTGCGGACGATTTAGTGGATGTGGATGCGTTGATGATCCGCTCAGTCACGAAAGTGAATGCCAAGTTACTAGAAAAAGCCAATAAGCTGAAGTTTGTCGGCACGGCAACGGCTGGGCAAGACCACGTTGATGAGGCATTGCTTAACGAAAAAGGGATCTTTTTCACGGCAGCGCCTGGCTGTAATAAAGTCGGGGTGGCGGAATATGTACTGAGTAGCCTGATGGTACTCGGACAGCAGCAGGGCTTTTCCCTGTTTGATAAAACCGTCGGCATTATCGGTGCGGGCAATGTGGGCAGTTATCTGGCCAAGTGTCTGGATGCGTTGGGAATCCGTTATCTGCTTAATGACCCGTTAAAACAGCAGCAAGGGGATGAGCGCACGTTCCACACGCTGGCACAGATCCAGCAGCAATGTGATGTGATCACCCTGCATACACCGATCACCCGCAACGGTGAATACCCCACTCACCATTTAGTGGATGAAGCGTTCATTGAAACGTTACTGCCAGGGACCATATTGATCAATGCGGCCCGAGGGCCAGTCGTTGATAACCAGGCTCTTAAGCAAGCGTTATACCATAGCCAAACCGGGCAGGGGAAAGCGTTAACAGCGGTGCTGGATGTGTTTGAGTTTGAGCCACAGGTTGATTTGGCGTTATTACCGTTGCTGGCATTTGCGACACCGCACGTGGCAGGGTATGGCCTAGAAGGTAAGGCTCGCGGCACGACGATGGTATATAACCGTTTCTGTACGTTTCTCGATGACACACTTGGGGAAGAACGGGGTAAAAATAAGCAGGTAGACGCATCAAGCTTGTTGCCTATCGCCCCCATTCCTCATGTTACATTGAGCCAGCCATGGGATGAAGCCACCCTGTTTAGCCTGACGCAGTTGGTCTACGATGTCCGCCGCGATGATGGTGTGTTCCGTCGTGAAATGGGGCAAACAACGGCGGGTAGCCTTGAAATGGCCGCTGCGTTTGACCGGATGCGGAAAAATTACTGGGATCGCCGTGAATATAGTGCGATTACGGTGGCGGGCGAGGCCCATTTTGGGGTAGAGTCGCTGGCTAAATTAGGTTTTACAGTAGAGGAAAGGCCATGAGCCAGGAATTTGATATTGCAGTACTCGGTGCAACCGGCGCAGTCGGCGAAGCCATTATAGAAGTTCTTGAGGAACGCAATTTTCCTGTTCGCAAGCTCTATTTATTGGCTTCTGAACGTAGCGCGGGCAAAACATTGCGCTTCAAAGACAAGAGTGTGCGTGTAACCAATGTTGAAGATTTTGATTGGGGACAGGTTCAGCTGGCTATTTTCTCAGCAGGTGCAGAGGCGTCAGATCATTGGGCACCGATTGCGGCTGAACAGGGTGTCGTGGTGATTGATAACACATCACGCTTCCGCTACGACTACGATGTACCGTTGGTGATCCCGGAAGTGAATCCGCATGCACTGGCTGATTACCGTAATCGTAATATTATCGCCAATCCAAACTGTTCGACGATTCAGATGCTGGTGGCACTGAAGCCGATCCACGAAGCTTACGGTATTGAGCGTATCAATGTGGCGACGTATCAGTCGGTATCAGGCTCAGGCAAGAAAGGCGTTAATGAGCTTGCAAGCCAAACGGCCAAGCTTTTGAACGGCCTGCCAGCTGAAACCAGTGTCTACGACAAGCAAATTGCGTTTAACTGCCTGCCTCATATTGATGAGTTCATGGACAATGGCTACACCAAAGAAGAAATGAAAATGGTGTGGGAAACACAGAAAATATTGGGCGACGGTAATATCCGCGTTAATCCAACCTGTGTTCGTGTTCCTGTGTTCTACGGGCATGCAGAAGCGGTTCACGTTGAAACCTGCCAGCCAGTGAATATTGATGAAGCGATTAGCTTGCTGGAAAATGCAGAAGGTATTGAAGTCTTCCATGGCAATGAATACCCGACGCAGGTGAGTGATGCGACAGGTAAAGATCATGTGATGGTCGCGCGTATCCGTGAAGATATCAGTCATCCGTGTGGGATTAACATGTGGGTTGTGGCTGATAATGTACGTAAAGGTGCGGCAACCAACAGTGTTCAGATTGCTGAAAAGCTGATTGCTGAATACTTGTAACATAGAGGGGCGAGGGAGGGCCGAATTGAGGTTATTTCTCGCGTCTTACTGATCGTTTTTCGAATCTCACCCTATTTGTGAACCCCTCTCACAAACTCACGTTCAAAATCATTGATAATAGGTCGATACCTATTATTCTAGTATTTCGCGCTATGGGTAGTTAGCGCACATAGTGTGCGTGATTGATTCATAGCTTTTTCTGTCAAAGAGGACTACGGGCAGTGTCTGACACTTCGACGATGATAAAACGCCTTATTTTACCGGTACTTTTCACCACCGCTGTTATTTCTCTACCGGTTCAGGCCAATACGATTCGCATCGTAGGTCCATCCCAAGATGAACAGCCTGTTGTTCAGTCCAATACACGCATACCATCTGATCAGGTATTTGCCAGCGCTAACCGATATGGGCCAACGACGGATCAAGAGACCCTCTGGTCTATCGCTTCCCGTTACCGACCGAATGATCAAGTATCAATTTATCAGGTGATTGGCGCCATTTTTCGCAATAACCCTCAGGTTTTTGAGCATAACAATATTCACGGGTTGCTACCGGGTAGCACCTTAGTTATCCCTTCTCTTGCTCAGATCCAACAGGAAAATATTGACGTGGTTAAGCGGCGTCTTGAGGCCGATAAGCGCTCAATCAGTCGTACAGCCGCGAGCACGCCAAGCTCTAGACCGACTCCTGCTCGGGTTAATAAACCAACACCGGCAGCACCAAAAGTTGTGGCAGAGCCAATAGCCAAGCCCACTCATGATAAAGCGGTGGCGCCGAAGCCATCGCCGCAGGATGCCGCGACGTCAGCGTCAGATCAAGCGCCGCAGATTCCGCCTCGGCCTGTCGGGCTGCAAAATCAGTTGGATGCTTCTGATGAGCAGATGACGAAGTTATTGGAAAGTAACCATTTACTGCGTGTTCGTTTGGCCGAAATGCAGCATGAGGTGGCGGCACTGCAAGATCAGATGACCGATGACGAACAACTTCGGGATCAGATCAAAAGCTTTATTGAACAGCAGCGGGCGCAGGCGACTGAGCCGGCTATCCCTCAGCCATCATTCTTTGACCGCATGATTGATAATCCATTGGCGTTGGCGGGAATGGCGTTGATCCCTGGCGCGTTGATCGCGGGTGCTCTCGCGTTGTTCTTGCTTGGCCGTAAAAAAGAAGAAGATGATGAGATTAAATCGTTGGATGGCCCGTCAGCGACGACAGAGCCCGCGGCAATCGTGCCACCTATCCCTGCTGACGATGAGGACGTGCCAAATCTAGCGCTGGGTGATGACGGTGTCGATGATCTCTTTGCGACAGATGAGACATTGTTTGATGATCCAGAAAATAGCTTGTTCAGCGACGATGACAACACGGATGCTGATAACCTCGATGAATATAATGTCGACGGTGGATTTAACCCAAGCAGCATTTCAGTTAAGAGTGATGAGCAAGCGATCGGCCTCGAGGATATGGAGCGAGCACTCGATGAGATGGATAAAAAGGTCGATCATAACGCTGACGAAGCATTGGCTGCGATGTGGGAACAGTCACTTCAGTCAGGCGATGATGATGATAGTTTCGACTTATCTTATGAGGGCGACGAACTCGATTTTGATTCATCAGAAGAGGACGATGATGCCTTACTTGATCAGGCGATGCTGGATGATCTTTTCTCTGGAATGGGCGATGAGTCGACAGACGATGAGCAGAAACCGGCAGATCCTACCGAGCAATTGATTGATCAAAATGATCTTGATGCGCTATTTAACAGTGTAGCGGTTAACGAGCCGCAAACTGGCTCAGAAGAGAATAGCCAGGCAGGTCAACAGAGCGAAGAACAGGCGCAGCAAGCTGCGATTGACTTGGCATTGGCCGAAGTGCAAATGCTGTCAGCATCTTCTCAGGATGATATCGACTCACTTTTTGCCGATAACAGCACCGCGTTGCTTGATGAATTGGTTGAGCAGGATGAAGCGGATGAAGATGACAGCTTAACCTCTGATATTGAGCTGGAAGAAGACAGCACAGCGTTGTTGGATGATCTGCTTGGGGATGATGAATCCGACGAGTTACAGGCACCCGATATTGAACTTGGCGAGAACAGTGTCGATTTGCTGGATGATTTAGTTGGTGATCTCGAGGATGACGACGATCCTGAGGCGGATTGGTCTGACGATGATGAAGAGCCTGTCGTTAACGCCGACGATATAGCGATCGGACCCGATAGTACTGATTTACTTGATGATATCCTTGCACAATATGGCACACATGCTCCTCTGCCTGCAGAGCCAGAGCCAGAGCCAGAGCCAGAGCCAGAGCCAGAGCCAGAGCCAGAGCCAGAGCCAGAGCCAGAGCCAGAGCCAGAGCCAGAGCCAGAGCCAGAGCCGCTTTTAAATGATGATTATTTGCAGGAGTTGTCTGAAATTGATCAGTTGTTGGCCTCATCAACAGCAGACGACGAAGGTGACGAAGATGTTGCATCCATAGGTCAAACCGTGGAGCAGCTACTCGACAGTCTGAATGCAGATGAAGAGGATGCTGATGCTGATGCTGATGCTGATGCTGATGCTGATGACGACACCGATTTAACCGATGTAGAAGAAGCTTCTGAGTCGGTGGATGAGGAATTCCCGGTATTCGATGAGGAAACGGCGCTTGCTGAAGCCGATATGCTTAATGACGTGATTCAGTCTGACAGCATGGCCGAGGTAGCGCGCAATAACGAACCGCTTGACTTGGATGATTTCCCGGAATTTGACGAAGAAGCGGCATTCAATGATCCAGAAGCGGAGCCTGAATCCGAGGCGCCGGTGCCGATCAGTGACGATGAAGAGCAGGCTGTACTGAATAATATTGTCAGGCAGCTTCAGCAAGCGGTAGAAGCGGCAGAGAAAACGCCTGTTGCACCGCCTGTAGCTGAATCGGTCGTCGATGTTGATGCAACAACGAGCCCTGAGAGTGAGCAGAGTCAACAAGAGAGAAGCGAAAAGCCTTCAATTCATGGTCACCAACAGGTCGAGTTTGAATCTTTTGACCCGGATCAGCTGCCAGAATTTGGTGAAGATGATGCGCTGCAGGCTTCGTTTGATGAGCAGCATGAGCTGGAACAGTACGAATTTGAGCAAGGCTTAAAACAGCATGTTGACCCAGACATGTTGCATCAACCAGCGGCAACAACGGTAGCTGAAACTGAGCCGCAATTAGCAGATTCAGCAGGCTTAGATATGGAGGCGCTGCTGAGTGAGCCGGATGATGAGACGCCTACGGCAACGCCATCCCAGACGGCATCGGTGGTTGATGACGAAGTCTTGGCGGATTTAGAGCGTGACGAGCTTTTTGCGCCAGCGGATCTGAATGATGAAGCCGATATGTCGGCACCGCTTGATGAGGATCTGTCTGACGAAGAGAGCGCTATCTGGACGGCCAATAATCCTGAACCTGAGCTGGAAGTGGAAGATTGGACTGAACAGCCAGAGATGAATAATGCTGATGTGGCCGAGTTCGATGTGGAAGATTGGCAGGCGGATGATTCTGAATCCCTGTTGGTAGCAGAACCAACACCGACTGAAGAGCCCGAAGAGGATATTCAGCCGATTTCGCCAGAATCGTACATTAGCATTGAAGAGCTCATGAAAGATTTGGATATCGACGTGTCGTCGGATGAGCTGGACTCTGCGCCTCTTAACCTTGATGTTGGGTTAGATGAATTTCCCGATGTGCTGTCAGGTATTGATGCGTTTGATGTTGATAGTCAAGGGGAGTTCGCCAGCAAACTTGATTTGGCCAAAGCTTACCTTGAGATGAATGACACGGATGGCGCACGCGATTTGTTGGAAGAAATTGCTCAGCAAGCCGACGAGCCATTGAAATTAGAAGCCAAAGCCTTGCTTGGAAAGATGAGAGTATAGGTTCGAGGGACGAGTCTAAAGGGACGAGGAAGAGCGGTTTATAGGTTCGAGGGGCGAGTTTAAAGGGACGAGGAAGAGCGGTTTTTGGCCCTGTGGCCCTATGGAAGAGCTTTAGGGGCTAGGGACGAGTTTCTAGGAAGAGCGGAATGGCAAGAGCGGTCCTTGGCCCTGTGGCCCTATGGAAGAGCTTTAGGGGCTAGGGACGAGTTTCTAGGAAGAGCGGAAGGGCAGGAGCGGTCCTTGGCCCTGTGGCCCTATGGAAGAGCTTTAGGGGCTAGGGACGAGTTTCTAGGAAGAGCGGAAGGGCAGGAGCGGTTCTTGGCCCTGTGGCCCTATGGAAGAGCTTTAGGGGCTAGGGACGAGTTTCTAGGAAGAGCGGAAGGGCAGGAGCGGTTCTTGGCCCTGTGGCCTTATGGAAGAGCTTTAGGAGTTAGGGACGAGTTTCTAGGAAGAGCGGAATGGCAAGAGCGGTCCTTTGTAGTGGCATAGTGAATTTGGTCACTTAGTTAGAGGTGATATCATCACCTCATAAGTTAACAGGTGACATTATGACAAAACGTACAAGACGACTATTTAGTGCAGAATTTAAGTTAGAAGCAGCGCAGCTAGTCCTAGAGCAAAACTACTCAGTAACTGAAGCGGCCCAAGCTATGAATGTGGGCAAATCTACGATGGATAAATGGGTTCGCCAGCTAAGAGAAGAGCGCCAAGGGAAAGCACCAAAAGCTTCACCTATGACCCCTGAGCAAATAGAAATTCGGGAATTAAAAAAGAAGCTGGCTCGCCTTGAAGAGCATAATGAAATACTAAAAAAAGCCACGGCTCTGTTGATGTCGGACTCACTGAACAATTCTTGATTATCAAGAAACTCAAGCAGAGCTACAGCGTAAAAACATTATGCGAAGTCTTCAATGTTCATCGAAGTAGTTATAACTATTGGCTCAAACGACCAACGGTAATTAATGCTGAAACAGTAAAACTTCGCAGCTTAGTTAGTGAGGCCCACGCCGCAAGCAATGGCTCAGCGGGGGCGCGAACCATTGCAGATATAGTCACAAATCAGGGCATGAAGCTGAGCCGATACCGAGCAACAAAGCTTATGAAAACTCTTGGTTTAGTGAGTTGCCAAGAACCAAAGCATCGTTACAGAAAAGCTTCACAAGAGCATATTGAAGTTCCCAATCACTTAGGACGTCAGTTTGCTGTCACCGCACCAAATGAAGTCTGGGTTGGCGATGTTACATATATTTGGACGGGTAATCGGTGGATGTATTTAGCGGTCGTTATCGATCTTTTTGCTCGTAAAGTGATTGGTTGGTCGATGTCTTTATCACCTGATAGTCGGCTAACAGGCAAAGCTTTGTCGATGGCTTATGAATCTCGCGGCAAGCCAAAAGGTGTCATGTTCCATAGCGATCAAGGTAGTCACTATACCAGTCGTAAATACCGCCAATTACTGTGGCGTTTTCAAATAAAACAGAGTTTATCTCGCAGAGGAAACTGTTGGGATAATGCACCGATGGAGCGCTTCTTTAGAAGTCTGAAAACGGAATGGGTGCCAACGGTGGGTTATCGTAGCTTTGCTGAGGCTCAACAAGAGATCACTCGCTACATCATTGGATATTACTGCCAACTCAGGCCACATCAGTATAACGGTGGTCTAACTCCTAATGAGTCTGAACGATTATATTGGGAAAACTCTAAAACCGTGGCCAATTTTAGTTGACCACTACATTTATACAAATGGCTGAACCGACGCAGCGGAAGGAGAAGTTATAACTGGAGTAATTTCAAGAAGATGTTAGGGTATTTCAATATTGTGCAGCCGAAAGTCAGCAAGCGATTTGTGGTTGTTGATTGGTATTAGGGTCGTGTTTTACACGAGTGAACGTATAACTGAAGAGCCGGATGCGGTAGTTCCGCACGTCCGGATCTGGGTGGGGTCGGTCTGGTAACAGGCCGCTCTACCACGATTATAACAAGGAGAGTTTCACGAATGAAACTGACATCAGAACGATTAATGATGGAGCAGTTATCGCCAAATGACTGGTCGTTGTTTCACTCCTTACACGCTGATTATAGAGTGATTTCTTTATGCTTTGACGAACCTTCAATGGATGAGATTAAGGTTAGGTTTGCAAGTCGTCTTCGCCTTTGGTTACCTGATTCTAGTCATTGGTTGTGCTTAGTTGTAACCAAGCGAAACAATGGAAAAAAAGTAGGGGTAACAGGCTTTTGTATTCAAGATGGCGTAGCCGAAGTAGGTTTTATGTTCCTACCTGAATATCAAGGGCTTGGTTATGCAACGGAATCACTAAAATCTCTTATTGAGTATTCTCGAATTCACTGGGATATTGAAGCTTTTAATGCTGTCGTTACTGAAGGTAATATTGGTTCAGAGCGAGTATTAGTTAAAAGTGGTTTTTCTCAAGTCAAAGTAATTACTGATGCTTATGAGATTGGTGGTAAATTGTATTCTGATCACATTTACCATTTGGGAAATATTGTTATATAACAAGGCATTTAAGACGGATTCTCAACGCTTGGCGATTTCAGTCTAGGTCGGCTTCAGTGCTAAATGTGGCAAGGTTTAGGCTTGGGTGGTCGCGTTGTTCACCACTTAATGCGGCGCTGACGGATCCCCTCATAATTTGCCCAGCCCTTCGGTGTGAGTGAGTCGTTGATATTCAAGCATTGCCCATTGATATTGGGAGTCGTTAATTTGATATCGTCGATGAACTCGAACTTCCCGCCCAAGTCGTGGTATTGATAGGACTCTCCGGTGCTTGATGCTGTTAGCTTGAAAGTCAAAATGCCACTTTGCTTGTGCAGCCGCTAAACCATTCCACCACATTAAAA
>NZ_JAKJSL010000010.1:0-2035 GCF_050336815.1 Photobacterium nomapromontoriensis | reverse complement strand
GCTTTATGCACACTGCGCGTCTCAGTTCAAATCTATCATCACCGCTAACGAAATAATCATTGAAAATACCACATTATGTGGGCGATTAGCTCAGTTGGGAGAGCACCTCCCTTACAAGGAGGGGGTCACTGGTTCGAGCCCGGTATCGCCCACCACTCTCTAAGAATTTTCTGCACAAAATCGCAGGTTTAACGAAGGTTACTTTGTTAAGTCCGCATTGTTGACGCCGAAAATCATTAGAAAGTGGTTCTTTGATCTCTTCGGAGATAACGAAACACAATGCTCTTTAACAATCTGGAAAGCTGACTAGTAAATTCAATCGAATGATTGAATTAACAAATAGTTTTATCGTCTCTTTATAAGAGTGGTAAAACGAGTTCTCAACACAAACACATTCAAGTGTCTGTAGTTTGTTTTCACTTTTTAAAAGTGAAAGTAAACAATGAGTCCGGCGAAAAACCAAAGTCCTTATCTTTCTTGATCGAAGATAAYGACGCAAACCTTGGTTGTTTGACCAACTTATTTCACTTTCTAAGTGAAAACTAAGAGCGAAACCTCTTGGGGTTGTATGGTTAAGTGACTAAGCGTACACGGTGGATGCCTTGGCAGTCAGAGGCGATGAAGGACGTATTAACTTGCGATAAGCCCAGTTTAGGCAGTAAAAGCCACCTGAGACTGGGATTTCCGAATGGGGAAACCCACTTGCATAAGTAAGTATCGTTACGTGAATACATAGCGTAACGAGGCGAACCGGGGGAACTGAAACATCTAAGTACCCCGAGGAATAGAAATCAACCGAGATTCCGGCAGTAGCGGCGAGCGAAACCGGATTAGCCCTTAAGCTAGTCTTGCGTCAGGTGAATGTGCTGGAAAGCACAGCGATACAGGGTGATAGCCCCGTAACCGGTAACGCATAACGAGTGAAAACGAGTAGGACGGGACACGTGTTATCCTGTTTGAACATGGGGGGACCATCCTCCAAGGCTAAATACTCCTGACTGACCGATAGTGAACCAGTACCGTGAGGGAAAGGCGAAAAGAACCCCTGTGAGGGGAGTGAAATAGAACCTGAAACCGTGTACGTACAAGCAGTAGGAGCCCACTTGTTGGGTGACTGCGTACCTTTTGTATAATGGGTCAGCGACTTAATTTTAGTAGCAAGGTTAACCGTTTAGGGGAGCCGTAGGGAAACCGAGTCTTAACTGGGCGTACAGTTGCTAGGATTAGACCCGAAACCAGGTGATCTAGCCATGGGCAGGTTGAAGGTGAGGTAACACTTACTGGAGGACCGAACCGACTAATGTTGAAAAATTAGCGGATGACTTGTGGCTAGGGGTGAAAGGCCAATCAAACCTGGAGATAGCTGGTTCTCCCCGAAAGCTATTTAGGTAGCGCCTCGGACGAATACTACTGGGGGTAGAGCACTGTTAAGGCTAGGGGGTCATCCCGACTTACCAACCCTTTGCAAACTCCGAATACCAGTAAGTACTATCCGGGAGACACACGGCGGGTGCTAACGTCCGTCGTGGAGAGGGAAACAACCCAGACCGCCAGCTAAGGTCCCAAAGTTATAGCTAAGTGGGAAACGATGTGGGAAGGCTCAGACAGCCAGGATGTTGGCTTAGAAGCAGCCATCATTTAAAGAAAGCGTAATAGCTCACTGGTCGAGTCGGCCTGCGCGGAAGATTTAACGGGGCTAAGCTATACACCGAAGCTGCGGCAATGTGACTTGTTCACATTGGGTAGGGGAGCGTTCTGTAAGCGGTTGAAGGTGTGTCGTAAGGCATGCTGGACGTATCAGAAGTGCGAATGCTGACATGAGTAACGATAAAGGGAGTGAAAAACTCCCTCGCCGGAAGATCAAGGGTTCCTGTCCAACGTTAATCGGGGCAGGGTGAGTCGACCCCTAAGGCGAGGCCGAAAGGCGTAGTCGATGGGAAACGGGTTAATATTCCCGTACTTCTTATAACTGCGATGGAGGGACGGAGAAGGCTAGGTGGGCCTGGCGACGGTCGTCCAGGTTCAAGTATGTAGG
>NZ_JAKJSL010000001.1:0-26676 GCF_050336815.1 Photobacterium nomapromontoriensis | reverse complement strand
CTCCCATTATGCCCGCCCGCCATTATCATTTTTATAAAAAAAATTTTCGTATTTTTTTTCTCAAGACGTCACCTGTCTGACTCTGCACTAATCGCTATCATCTCGGCATACTTTACACATTGAGGCAATATCATGAGCATGCAAGAGACCCTTTCAGCAGAACGCATCCGTAATCAACTAAAAAGTAAAAATATCGGTATTTTCCTTAACTTTATCTTACCGGGTGCGGGTCACTTATATGCGGGTAAACTTCTCAAAGGTATCCTGCTTTTCATTACTTGTCTGATCTGTCTCTTTACATCGTTCTTAGTGGTTCCCGGCATTATTGCTTTCGTTCTGTGGCTTTGGGGCATGTTCTCTGTCAACAAAGACATTATCGCCTTTAACGATCAGCTACTGACGAGTCAGTTAACTGAACCCACTGCCGCGCAATAGCCAAGCCAAGCCAAGCCAATATTGAGATGGACTCAACAATGATCAGAAATCTTATACTGAAAGCAACACCTTTAGCCGCTCTGCTCTTAACCGGATGCGGCGTTGAAAAGCCACCGGTAAACATTGCAGAGAAAGCCATGACTGAGATGGTCTCTGCGTCTACTATGGGCATGGCAGAAGCCACCTTCAGTGATATCAGCCTGTCTGACTGCAAAAAAATGGATGTTGCCAGCGAGGCTGAATTAACGGTCAACTGCGAAATCTCAGCAGAGGTTTCCATGGTCGTACTCGGGATTGAATCCGACACCACTGAAAGCATTACCGAGCGTGCCACCTTCGAGAAAAAGCATGGCGCCTGGTACTTTGTCAGCTAACCACATTCCCACCGAGATGCCAGTTCTTCCCACTGGCATCTCTCAACCCTCACACCAACATAACCACTTGAATTATAGTGTTATAAACCTTAGCATACCGCCTTTCCGGCGAGTCGCCGCTTATCCATTTTCGATACAGCAGTACACTATGTCTAACGTTAGGGTTTCTCATACCACACACCTCGATACTGAGCATTTATTTCAAGGCTGGCAATCACGCGACAAATCGCAATCTGACGCTTTTTTCACAGCGGCTTACCGCGATATTTACACCATCGTAGAGAACCTTCGACGTCAGCAGGATCCCAGCAAAACGTTATTACGGCATGCCAGCACCACTGAACTCACTCACGAGGCTATCGTCAAACTCAACCGATGGCGCCATGATGAAACCCCCATCACCCAGCGCAAAGAATTCATCGACTATGTACGTTGCTCGGTATGGCATCTATTATTTGCCGATCAGGATCAGTACCAACAGCGACTCAGCCACAAAGAACGCTACTTTGCCCTGCAACAAGAAAATGAGCGAGAAAGCCTGCCTGACTACTTCCTCAATCATGATCTGCATAATGCGTTACTCTCACTACGTGACCGCTACCCCAATGAAGCGGAGGTGTTTGAGTACAAACATTTTTCGGACATCGGTAACAGTGCGATTGCCGAGATCCTCAATGTCAGTGAACGAACGGTCAATAACCGCCTGCTGTTTGCGACTAACTACCTAAGAAAAAAACTGGCCTAGTATGGACGCCTCCGATATTTACGCTGAATTGCTCACCCTTACCACACAAGAGCAGCAACAATGGCTGGAGCGAATTCGGAGGGAAGACCCTGTCTTAGCCGATGATCTGGCCGATATGCTCGATATGAGTACGACAGAACTAACTCAGCACGGGGGGCTTTTTTTCTCTCATAATCTGGAGACCGGGCCGTCACCGTATATTGGTAAGCAGGTGATGGGATTTACTCTCACCCGGTTACTGTCCGATAGCGGAGCGACAGGGCTTGTTTTTCAAGCCGAGCAGACAATTCAGTCCACCCAAAATGATGAGCAGTGCTCGCACTATGCTGCCGTGAAAATTTTACGTGATAGTGCGTTTTCTCAAGCAGAAAAAGACGCGCTGTTTTATCGTGAAACCAGTAACCTTATTGCACTCAACCATGCCAAGATCTGTCAGTTATACGGTGTCAGCAATATAGATGACACCCCCTGCATCGTAACCGAGTTCATCGATGGCAAACAGCTCGATGTCTGTATCAGTGAAGATAACCCGACGCGTATTCAGCGACTGAAGATATACCGCCAAATATTGCAAGGAATGGCCTATGCGCACAGCCGAGGCCTGTACCATGGCGACTTAAAACCGCAGAATATTTTGATCGATACTCAGGGTAACGTAAAGATCATCGATCTCGGCTTTGCTCGCCAGTTTAGCGCCGACAATGCGGATATATCTGCCCTTGAGCAACATTATATCTATGCCTTTTCCCGACACTGGAGCGCGCCTGAACAACAGTCTGGCGTATGGTACAAATCCCGCTCTGATGTCTTTTCTCTGGGCATATTACTATTCTATTTACTGCATCAGGCACTGCCCAATCGTGAAGGATTCTCGGTCGATCCAACCAATTATGCCGCAGTCAGCCAAGCAGCAGGCATGTGTGTGGAAAGTGCCGCCATCGTCGCCAAAGCAACACACCCGGATCCCCAACAACGCTATCGAGAAGCCGACGAGCTATTGGCAGACGTTGACCGCTGGTATAACGGCAAACCGGTGCTGGCTTATTCACGTACCTATTGGTATCGCGCTCGTAAAACCATCACTCGCCACCCTTTGATGTCAGGCATTTCTGCCGCACTATCATTGGCGTTAATTGTGGGCGGAGTAAACATGATTCGCCAACACCTGGCGCTGGTCGCAGAAAAAGCCACCAGCCAGGAGGTCATTGATCAGCTCTCTGATACTTTACTCTATTCACGCCCAGAATTGAGTCATACATTTACCAGTCCTTCGCTCGATGAAGTCTACCAACACGCGGCCAAGCGCTGGGACACACAGCAACATAACCTCACTCCAGCAGCCCGCTATCAAACCGCGTTACTGTATCTGCAAGGGTTGATGTCACTCTATCAGCTGGATGCAGCGAGTACGTTGCTGCAGCAACTTCGACAAGCTGTCCCTGCAGATCTGCTCAGCACGGCCCAACGAGACCAACTTGATATTATCGCGCTGCAAATCCTCCAGCAGCAGGATATGCGCAAAACAGTCTGCTATAGCAGTACCCTATCCGATCCTGAGCGAGCCACCACTTGTCCAAGTATTCCATTTGCCGAGCAGTTACTGGCACAGCATCATTTTACGGATACCAATGATCTCTCTGCATTGAAAGTTATTATTGCGGCATTGAATGTGTACGGATTGGATCCCGACCTCCTCCAATCAAACCGAATAGGCATGACCCACACGATCAGCCGCTTACTCTCTGCTAACAACGACAGATGGGATGAGCTTTCGCTTGATGACCAAATTGCGCTACATGCTTTTTTTACCCAGCCACAAGGGGTGAACGATAATTTTGCACTGCAGGATGCCGATAAAAAACACCTAAGCTTAATGCCACAGCAATGGCTGAGTCGCCCGCTGAGCGTGGCGAAGAAATATCAGATCCTAGAACAAGCCGAAATGGTTGCTTATAATTTAGGTCAAAATACGTTAGGGGAAGCGTACCAGCGAGAAAAGAAGGACATGCTCGGTAAAGAACTCACCATGAATCCGATGCGATTATCGTACGCTCCGCTTGAGCAGCTAAACCAGAAAGACTACCACGCAAATAAAGCCGCTCTCGCGGCGATGGAGCAAGCGATCATTGCTGGTTATCGCGATAACATGTCATATGCCTTTAATGCGATAAACTCACTGGCTAGTGCACACCTATTTATTGGTGATCTGGAGGGAGCCAAAGCTAGTCTATCTTTGCCATTATCACCGAAGTTACTTGCGGGTTCGGTACATATTAACATGTTCAGCACTTACCCATCAGAGATGATATTGTCCATTTGGTACCGTAACTGGACACGGTTCAACCGCAGCTATGAGAAATATCAAACCCTGATCGAGACCCAGCAACAATCCACTGGCGATCCACTCTATGATACCTATTTTCAACTTTTCAATACGCTACTAACCACGCCGCCAGAAGCTATCGACTATCCCGCGCTGACTAAACGCTTCTTAGCCCCTTACAGCGGCAATTATTCCGGTGAACTCTATCTGCTGTATGCCTTAGCAATTACCAACCATACCGACCAAGCCAAACAACACTTTGCCCAGCTTATTGAATCGCCGAGCGTTGATATGTTTCTATCAACCGCCTATGACCCAGCCCCTGCTTGGCATGATGCCATCATGCTCTATGCGCGATTACTGTCACACCACGGCTACCCAGAACGCGCTGAACAACTCCTCACTGCTCGACTCAACGCCTATCCCGGCAGTAACGACTTACACTCGACCCTGCTCCGATTAGCACTGGCCGAAACCTACCAGATTCAAGGCAAAAAGGCGAAATCCCTAGCATTATGGCAACAGATCGCCCCTTTGCAGGACAGCTTCCGTTTCCGCTCGGATTTACGCGCGATCAGTGATTCACTGATCAAGTTGGAAAAGAGTGAAAAAACACAGACCGATAAACCAATATAGAGATAAAGATAAAGCGATGCCATACCTTAACGTACGACATCGCTATAAATAGTTCGCCACTTTAATCAGGTTACTGTCTGGCTTGCCGATATTTCAGCTGAGCGTCATACAAAGACTGGGGATAAACCGGAAATCCATTTGATTCAATATGGGCTTGTGGCTGTTTTCTGTCAGGAAGTGACGAATATTTAGCCCAGCCTTTTTGGTTTGCATTCATCATATAATCAAACTGAGAGTTCACATTGAGCGGATTACCATGAAGTCCAATCAGATGTGGCATAATTAATTTTCCATACATCCCATTTGATGACATGAAATATAACTTATCATTGGCTTTTCCGGTATTTTCAGCATTCCAAACATAAAGCCCTTTCAGATGATTGGGTTGGTTTTTAACGGCGGCTCCCCAATGCCCTTGTACACAGCCCCCTTTAATATTGTCAAATAAGTTATCGGTACTTTGAGCGCCATGTAAATCCAGCCCCATCAACGGCGAATATGTCGTTCTCAAATTAACATTATGACTGGAATACTTCGACAATCCTGGTGCATGCCACGTATTGGCATTATCACTGACATCCTGAACAAGGTTATTGTTACCATATAATATCGACAGCGCAAGATGACCGGGGTTACCACTTAACACGATATCTTGTGCAGTGACATTAAAAGAATTGGCTATCTGTATAGCCTGATTAAAATCAGTCACTTCAATGTCACGGATCCAACTATCTGTTGCGCGAGTTAAACGTAAAATACTATAACCGCTGTCATGTAATGCATCGGCATGATGGATAAAGTACCCCGACCAACTGCCTGCAAAGGTAATTCCTTCAACACCAATCCCTGTCGCGGGAACAATTTTTGTCACCGTCCAATTATCGTCAGCATTGATTGTATGCCCCACAGGGGTGGTAAAAGTCAGCGAATTTCCCATAACTGACGCGATCTGATGTTTTTCAATTTTTATCAGATTTTTATCTAATTCACTCCAACGTGCTTTACCGGTTTTTTTATTGATCTCAAATTTATAAGGAGAAATCGCATCGTCAATACGCTCTCGATGAGTGATGACACCACGGATCTCTGCGTAATCACCGGCTTTAAAGGCCGATGCATCTTTCACCGTTAAACTAAAGCGACTATCGCCGATAATATTTTGTGTCACATCAGTTTTAACTGTCGTATCAAAATGATCCTTATCTTGCCCTATCTGAATTATATAAGGTGTACTCCACATCTTCTTCGGCGTTTCAGGAAGAAGATGCGTCTTCATTAGCAATCGTGTTTTATCAGCGCCAGCACCACGTAATATAATATTATCTCCGATAATAGAAATAATTTGCTGCTGACGAATATGCGTCAGATTATTAGGATCGATGGAGTTCATATCCGATTTATCGTTAATAATAAAATCACCTTCTGGCACATAGAAAATAATCCCTTGACGACTTTTTTGTCGATATGAGTTCACAGCATTTGCCATTGCCTGAAATGCTTTCTTGTCGCTTAATCCATCATTCGCCACCGCACCATAATCAGTGACATTAAAAATTTTATAATCGGCATAACGAGAATAGTCAGGAAGCGGAACATCACCACGCTGATAACCAGCATATGAAAAGTTTGGTGGAATAAAGCCATCTTGCGCAACATAGTTAGGATCAACAAGATCACTCCCCTGACTACGGCTCGCAACATAATTCTCCCAATACAGGGATGTATTTTCAGCTGAAGCGATTATCGGTAATGATAAGCAACCAACCGCCATTACAATACTTCTATATTTCATCATCAATCCTTAGAACCACTAAGGCGCATTTTCTCCAATGCGCCTCAGTGCGATGCGATTAAAATTTATTGCCAATTAACTTTTTCTACTTCAGCGCTAACTCAACCGCTGCCTGTGCATGGATGGCGGTAGTATCAAACAGTGGGACATTGGTATGGGATTGCTGGATCAGCAGCGCGATCTCGGTACAGCCTAAAATCACTGCCTCAGCGCCGGATTGGTGCAATTTATCAATAATTTTCGCGTACGTTGATCGAGATTCATCACGTATTTCACCCCGGCATAGCTCTTGATAAATAATGTTATGCACGCTTTCCCTGTCATCACTGTCCGGCACGATCACTTCGATACCAAACTTGTCAGTTAGGCGGCCTTTATAAAAATCTTGCTCCATGGTAAAGCGCGTACCCAGCAGCCCGACTTTTTTAATACCGTGATCAATGAGATTTTGCGCAGTCGCATCCGCAATATGCAAAATAGGAATCGCTACCTTTGCTTCAATTTGCGGGGCCACTTTATGCATCGTGTTGGTACAAATCAGAATAAAATCCGCGCCACCGTTCTCTACCGCTTGTGCCGCATCAGCCAGAATCGTCGCCGTTTCATCCCATTTCCCTTGATGCTGTAGAGTCTCGATTTCATCAAAATCCACACTATACAGACAGATTTTGGCAGAATGTAACCCGCCTAAACGCTGTTTAACGCCTTCATTCAGCGCCTGATAATAGCTTAATGTCGATTCCCAGCTCATCCCACCTAGCATCCCAATCGTCTTCATCTCTCGTCCCTAATTCCTTGATTTATCAACTTCATTCAAGCTACCTCAAGATATTCAGCAGCGCGAGAGATATTTAGGCTTCACGCACAGTTTTTATGTCTGCAATATGCATCACAGACACCACCCCGATAACATAATTGAAATATTTACATGATCATCATCACAACTCGCCACTAATAATATTAATTTTAACCATTTGTGTGATTTATTCTTAGCCAAGCAGGATGCTATTTGATCTTCGCTACAAGTAGAGGCGCATTGCCTATCAGTCACTTAGTGGAGGTCGACAGCCGATGAAACTAGGTAAAAGGAGTCAATGCCGAAGTGGTACAGGGTGTCAGCCTGGCTACTGGGGTCGTTCTTAATAAGAACAACACTGTCATCTCAGACCTTGTCTGGATGGAGCGCTACAACACATTTTCATCGGAGTGGGTATAGCTACCCGCCCCTTTGCACTGTTTTGTCTGTCCGTGTCTCAATGTCTCTCTATTTGTCACTGTTTTGATCTATTTTTAGGAGATGTCGACGCATGGCTGATTACGGAATATTATCCATCGTACCCGCTTTACTTGCCCTAGTCCTCGCCTTTACAACACGTCACGTTGTACTGGCTCTAGGTGTTGCCGTTATTAGCGGCATGCTAATTTTGACCAAAGGACACCCCGCCGATACCGTACTGATGTTCTTATCTGACGGGCCCTTTGCTCAGTTGGCGAAAACCAGTAATGCACAAATTATTATTGTGATCACCATTATCTCGGGGTTTATCTACTTAGTTGAGCAAAGTGGTGGCATGGCGGCCTTTTCTACTGTCGCCACCCGCTTTATCTCCTCACCATGCAAAGCCCAGCTGGCGACGTGGGCGGCGGGGATCGGGGTATTTTTCACTGACTCAGGGAACTCATTGATCCTTGGCCCCATGTTTTCACCTATCTATGAAAAACTGAAATTAAGTAAAGAGAAACTGGCCTTTATTATCGATTCAACCTCCTCTCCAGTGTGTGTGTTAATCCCGATAATCAGTTGGGGCGTGTACTCACAAGGGTTGATAGAAAACGCTTATGACAATATGGGCACCCCCGTTGATGGCTTTGCCACCTTTCTGCAGGTGATCCCTTACCAACTCTATGCATTACTGGCGCTACTGAGTGTGCCCGTTTACGCCATCATGAAAAAAGACTGGGGACCAATGGCAGACGCTGAAGAACAGGCCAGCCAGCAACCATCAATCACAGCCACGACGAACACAGTCACTAACGCCCCCTCAATGTCACTGATTTTAGTCCCATTAGGGGTATTATTTGCCACCATCGTGGTGTTGTTTAGCTACAACTATTATCTGCATGGCACCATTAACGGGCCGATTATCCGAACAACACTCGGCACCAGCTACCTTATCGCCTCACTCACGGCCATTGTGTATTACGCGTATACCAAAACCATGACGGCCAACACCTCGTTCAATACGTTTATTTCCGGCATGCAGCGGATCATGCTTATTTTGATCATCTTGCTACTGGCATGGACCTTAGGGGATATTTGTAAATCATTAGGTACCGGGGAATATATCAGTCAAGTGATGGATGATCGGCTCCCCGTGTTTCTACTACCCGCCTTAATTTTCATTATTGGTAGCTTTATTTCTGTCGCAACGGGATCGTCATGGGGCACCTTTGCCATCCTGATCCCCATTGCCGTGCCCGTTGCCAGCGCATTAGGCGCGGATCCTCTCATTTGCATCGGTGCGGCATTGAGTGGCGGAATGTTAGGTGATCACTCCTCCCCAATTTCCGATACCACCATTTTGAGTTCAATGTCCACCGGGTGTGATCACGTTGCCCATGTGCGTACGCAATTCCCTTACGCCATTCTGACCGGGATCACTGCCAGCCTTGGCTTTATGGTGGCAGAAATAACCCGTAGCCCGTACACCATTGTGGCTGCGGCAATTTTACAGCTTGTGCTTATCGCCGTGATGATCCGTCGCCAAGCGGTGTTGAGCCCAGCACCTGTTTTGTAGTTATAAGGAATTAACATGAACAAGAATATTTTTTGGCTTCGCGATGAGGTAAAAGTGGGTGAACACCGTACACCACTTACACCTAACGGCGCAAAAGCGCTGATTGAAGCGGGTGCGCAGGTCATTGTTGAGCGCAGCACCACTCGGGTATTTACCGATCAAAACTATGCTGATATTGGCTGTCAGTTAGTAGACGGACACAGTTGGCCTAATGCACCAGAGCAGGCTTTTATACTGGGACTCAAAGAGTTAGCCGAAGATAGCTTCCCGCTGAAGCACCGCCACATCTATTTCGCTCACGCCTTTAAAGGGCAAGATGAAGCTGAGCAAATTCTGCAACGCTTCCAGTCGGGTTGCGGGGCGATTTTGGATCTGGAATTCCTCCAGGATGATAATGGCAAACGTGTGTGTGCATTTGGCTATTGGGCGGGTTATGTCGGCGCGGCAATTGGTTTATCCGGGTTTATTCATCACCTGAGCACCAATATGCCATATCCTGGGGTGACGAGTTTCCCTGACCGCTCTCATTACCTCACTCACTTGCGGGCACAAACAGCCACACTGCAAGCACAGCCTAAGGTTCTGATCATCGGACAATTTGGCCGCTGTGGACGTGGTGCGATGGATTTATTCTCCGACTTGGGGATCCAAGCCGATGGGTGGGATGTAGCAGAAACACAAGCCGGTGGCCCGTTCACCGCCATCAATGACTATGACATTTTAGTCAACTGTGCGTATTTAGCAGAAAACACGCCACCATTTGTCACCAAAGAGAGCTTGGGAACATCGCCGCAGTTAAGCATGGTGAGTGATGTCAGTTGCGATCCAAATAACCCTGACAACCCAATTCGTATCTACAGCCAGTGTACCAAGCTGTCGCATCCGGTTATCGAATCAGACGTAGAGGGTATATGGGTACAGGCTGTTGACCACTTGCCAACCGTACTGCCAAAAGAGAGCAGCGAAGACTTTGCCGAGCAGCTATTGCCGCACTTGTTATTACTAGCTAAAGGCGAAACAGAGCAAGGCGTCTGGGCAAGAGCACATAACTTCTATTCCACAGCATTAAACAGCTATTTCTAAACATTGCGGAGTGTCTATATTTACGGCCATTAACGCCACACTGTTGTCAGCCTAATAACAATATAGGCTTAGTCTCACCTGATTACCACCGAGCCTCAGCCAATTTGAGTAAGCGCTCAGGCATCGGTGCTGTTTGAATACTTGAGTGAATCAGGTTATCTATCATTTCTTCCAAATCAAATCTGCGATTGAACTTAAAGCAGAATTCAGCGAGATATCTCGGTAAATGCTTGTTGTTTATCGCATGGTAAGTTCCGTGCATTGAGTTTTTCACATTACTTATCATCGTGTTAACCCACTTGAAGTACGGTAATTCAACACAATCAGCACCACCGCCAGTGATAATGGCCAGATGGAACTCGTTTGCATCTTCAATGCCTCTGAAGCAAGCTAAACCATCTGATATGACAAGCGATTTTGGCCGTAAATGTGTTTTCGCCCATTGTGTTAACTCATGTTTCTGGAAGCCTTTAACAACAGAAAAGCGCATATGAATGGGATGACCTTCGTCGTTTAAAGACACTGCTGCTACAAATGGACGCTTGCCTTTCGCTTCTCGACCACGAGAACCTCGACGAACACCGCCCCAATAAACGTCATCAATCTGAATAAATCCTGTGAGTTGAGATTCGTCGTCACGCTCTTTCATTGCTTGCATTAACTTATGCTTCAACCGCCAGGCAGCATTATAAGAAACACCCAAATTACGAGATAACTCCAACGCGGAGATCCCGTTTTTCTCTTGTGTGATTAGATAAATGGCTAAAAACCAAGTCGTTAAGGGAAGTTTAGAGTTGGCAAAGAGAGTTCCAGACGTTAGTGATGCTTGATGTCGGCAGCGATTGCACTGATACAAGTCACGTGATTTTAACTGGCAATACTTATCGTGATGGCAATTAGGGCACTTGAACGCAGTAGGCCATCGCATATCAAACAAGTGCTTTTGGCACTGTTCTTCAGTACCATACAGCTTGATAAAGCGATGAATAGAAATACTTTTCTGAAATTGAACCATATTCTTAGGCATGATCTAATCCTCAAGTTTTCTTTAACTCAAAGTATAGCTCAGCTGGCTGATTAATGATGGTAATCAGGTGGGCCGTTGATTGTTGTTCGAGTTGTCATGATGTGCTTGATGGGCGGGTAATGTTTGAATGGCTGCCAGGGGAGAAGGAGCAGTACATGCTGAATGCGCTGAATGCGCTGCATGTGACGTTGATGCTGAGGGTGAGGATCGGGGTTATTCAAGTAGAAAGCTGAAATTATGAATGAGAATTAATTGTAAAAAATACCCTATATTTTTTACGCGTCATTATGTTCGACATATGTTTTCTATTCATTAGTGACTTATTTGTTAATATTAGTTTCAGAAATTTGATTGTGATTAATGGAGTCACTTCACAAACATACATTTGATGTTAAAAATACAAGTTAGTACCATGATTTTATTTCAATGTTATAGTTATGAATACTAAAGTTAGTGATGATAAGCAGGCTTTTGACGCAGCGATAAGATCGCTAGAGGCTCAATTAGCAAATGCTGGGGCGCATATGGTAATAGACGTCCATGCCCGGCAGTTATATTCAGCTCAGATTAAGAAAAATGTCTAATGAGCTAAGTCGTCAGGTATTAAGTGAAAAATAACATGGAAGCAAGCAGCAGAAGAAGCCCAAGAAGCTAGAAATATCATAATGGGGTTAATTCGTTCAAAAAGTACACCTGTTGGTTTGGCTGAAGCACAAAAATTAAAACGGAAAGGTAGATCATTAAATGATTTAATAGAAAAGAAAACTAATGAACTATATGGTAAGCAAACAAATTTTAAAAAATTAAATGAATCTCAAAAAATAAAGTTTACGCTGAAATAGTAAAATCATCTGGAAAATAAGACTATGTGGTAAACCAAAAGATAAAAAACTATCAGCCGTTGGTCGAGGTTTGGTTGTTCTATCAATCGCATTGTCTGTTTACACTGTTGCAACGGCAGAAAATAAGCTAAATGCAGCTGGTAAAGAAGTGGTTATAAATGGTGCTGGAATTGGCGGTGGTATTGCAGGTGGAGCAATTGCTGGATTTGCATGCGGTCCTGGTGCGCCTGTTTGCGTTACGGTAGGTGCTTTTGTTGGGGGGCTGTTGCTGCATTTGGTGTGGCTATGGTTTGGTGAATAAAATGATAAAATTAGCTGAAGATAAAGTTGTAGTTGTTGCTGTTGATAATGACGATGATAGTATTCAAAGTGAAGTTTATATTTGTGGTAAAAAGGTAAAAGAAAAATTAGATGGTGTAATTCTTGAAGATTGTTATCAATATAATGATAGGTATCTATTGTTTTTAACTAATGATATTCCTCATGAAGATAGACTTAGTATGTATTATTTGGACCATGAACTAAATGTATTAGATATGGCTAGTATTGGTCATGCATACACAACAGGAGTATTCAGAAAGCAAGTTGTTGTCGCAGACAATATTATTACTTTCCATTTTTTTGGTAATACTAAATGGGTGTTAACTTTACTTACAGACAGCAAGAAAAGGATCCCATTTTTCTCTGATCCAAAAGGTGTTACTCGAAAATTTAGTTGGTCATGTTACTTCTTACTTGGTGGTAATCCAAACTCTGGGTATTAAGTTATGTTTGTTGGCCTACGAATATGTGTTTGATGCGTAAAGCATTAACTAAAAACCATTGTCGCTTTGAATCCCACCTCCTGCGTTACCATGTACTCAGCATCGTTAAGCGAGTAGATAAACTAACAAGACATATACCTTTGTACATTTTATCGGGTAAAGAGCAGTACGAGTGATGGCTTAAAGCCACGGGCCAATTGTCTAGGCGTTGAGAGCGATCTTTCAGTTTTGAGATGTCGAGAGCGAGTTCTTCTGCCGTGTCAGTCGTGGTGGTGTGTACACAACAGTCGATTGCTCTTCTGTAAAGTTGCCACTGGGGGGTTGCGTTCCAAAATATCATGAATGCGCTCAGAAATGCTGGTTAGCACATCTACGGCTTCATCGGAGGATGAGTACCTTCATGAGTCACCGATTTCGCTTCTTTTTATCTATCAGTTCAAAAGTGCTGTGTAATTCTTCGATCTCTCGATAACTAAGCAATGCTATAGTTAAAGCGTCATCGTTAGGTAGGGGGCTTATGTCTTTCATCCAGTCATTTGGTGCTGCAGAGACTGTTACCGGTTCCTGCCATTTTTTACAACTAAAAAACGGGCCTAACATTCTGGTCGACTGCGGTTATTTTTAAGGCGAAAATGAAGAGCAGACTTTTGAGCCATTTGATTTTGATCCCAAAGATGTCGACATTGTTTTACTTACCCACGCTCACTTAGATCATGTTGGTCGTGTTCCGAAACTGGTTAAAGAAGGATTTGACGGTAGAATTATCGCCTTGCGCGCGACAATGGACTTGGCTGAGGTCATTTTAATGGATAGCGCCAAAATTGCCGAAGAGGATTATGAAACGGCTTTGAAAAAGGCACGAAGAGCAGGGTACGAAAAACAGGTTCGTCCTCCTATCTATAATAGTGACGATGCGCAAGCGGTGTTTGATTTAATCATTCAATACGCCACATATAATAAAGCCATCCAGCTTGCGCCAGGTGTCAAAGTTACCTTTAGAAACGCGGGGCATATTCTTGGTTCTGCAACAATTCAACTAGAAGTAAGCAAAGAAGGGTATAAAAAATCGCTGGTATTCAGCGGAGATCTTGGCAGCCGTCGAGATCTTATTATGACACCGCCTACTTTCGTTAAAAAAGCCGATGTACTTTATATTGAGTCGACTTATGGAGATCGTGATCATCGTTCTTTAAAAGAGACCGTTGCCGAGTGTAAAGAAATTATTATCAATACCTTGAAAAACCAAGGTAATGTACTAATACCATCGTTTGCACTTGAGCGGACGCAGGAGATATTGTTATTGCTTAAGAAAATGTATTGCGATAAAGAGCTACCTGTCTGTAAAGTGTTTTTAGATTCGCCTATGGCGATACGTGCCACGCAGATCTATAATAATTACCACGCAGAATTAAATTCCGCTGCCAGAAATATATTATTGCGTGATGGTGCTATTTTTGAATTCCCTTATCTTAAATATGCACTTAAAGATAAATACTCCATGCTCATTAATAAAGAGAGAGATGGCTGTATTATTATTGCAGGAAGTGGTATGTGTACTGGTGGCCGTATTTTGCATCACTTTAAACATCGTTTATGGGATGAGCGTAACAGTGTTATTTTTGTTGGTTACCAGGTGCAAGACACGCTGGGACGGAAAATGATAGATGGGGATGAGTCCATTCAGCTTTATCATGAAAAAATTAATGTGAATGCCAAAATACACATGCTCAACGGATTTTCAGCACATGCGGATCAAAGCGATCTTTTAGCTTGGATGAGTGAGTTTGAACAGCTAGATAAAATTTATTTAATACACGGCGAACCTGGCAAACAGGCGATTTTTAAAGAAGTAATTAAAGAACAGCTACATAAATCTGCCCATATTGTTAAATATGGTGAAAAAATTTATGTCTAGCTAATACTTTAGGTAATCATCATACCAATCTTTTTACATCTGTTTGTAATTGATAAGGCATTGGGTGATGACTCAGAGCTTGGTGCCATGCCACACGTTGTAGTGAAGATGTTAGGCCATGAAGCCCGCGAAAAAAAGCCCTGCTAAACTGAGCAGGGCTTCGGCGTTTCATCCACTTTATAACACTTTCAATTTGTGAAATTGCATCATTATTACTACTCTGTATTTGCTAATAAAAACTGCCACTCCTTATGTTTATTCATATAATAAACGACATAGCTACACTGGGGAATAACGGTATATCCTTCTTGCTCAATCGTACTTAAAACCGCCTCTATCGCCACACTAGCATAGCCTTGACCACGCAAAGCTTCAGGCACAGAAGAGTGATCGATAATGAGGATATCGCCTGTTTTTTGATAGCTTACTTTTGCTTGAAATCCATCGACGAGAGTAACCAAATAGGTTTGGTTTTCTTTATCATGAACTACATTGTAATTAATTTTAATAACCATTGTCCTTCCCTGTTTCAAATGCGCTTTAATTTGGACACTAACTTAAAAATGGTAATTAGCTATAATAACAACTTGTTGGGTATTGTCTATTTCTACATCCTTTTCATCAAAATCTTGATGTATATAGCGATAAGTCAAGTCAGCACTCCAGCCACTGTTGATATGATAAGACGTACCAACTTGCAAACCTCTAACAAAATCGACAGATGTTTTATTAGCAATATCGTTATAGCCAACACCTAATAAAAACCCGCCATTGAGTGATACTTTATCTGTAATATCATAAAGATAGTCATATGATGCAAATAAGAGGCTTTGAGAAAACTTATCCTTATAACTGTATGTTGCCATAATTCTATGCTGAGAGTCTATGGTAATACCCGTGTTGAGCTGTACAAACGCATCCTCACCATTTAATGAGTTCACATCGTCTAACCTATCGTTTTGGTAGCCCACACCACCGCCGACAAAGTAATCTTTTTCAGCTATTGAAACTGTAGAATATAATCCACATATTATTATCAACGATTTAAATAAATAATGAGTTAACGTATTCAACTTAAACAACTTATAACATTTTTCAGCAGTCATTATATTCACCTACACCTAGCCAATCATCAGATTTATAAAATTTCTTTTTAGATGTACTTCCAAATTGTTTTTGAAACTAAACGCATCGACTTTTATATTCAATCCACCTCCTTATTTCGTGATTATCAAAAGCTTGAGATAGCTATTTCTACTAGCTGTAGGCATTGCGATCTTTGACGGATGTTTAAAACAAATAAAGCAATGGCTGACAACAACAATACATTTTTGAGATATCTAGATAATTAACAGATTAATTGTTTATGAATGTACTCAAAAACAGACCAAAGACCGAGACTCCAAAAGCTTAGACGAGCATTTTCATCTTTATTTTCTCAATTCCAAGAAAAGCAAATCAAGACTTCAGTAAAAAATTCACACACAAGAAAGATCTACATCAAGGTGTTGTAGCAACTGAGTTAATTTGACCGCATTACTGATTCTTCGTTTCTTCCGTGATTGTGATTTTTAACGTCAAATAGGGTGATTTAAAGATGCCATCGACAGAGGAACTAATAATAGCACAGCGTGCACCATGTACTCACTAGGTCGGTATTAGTTACCGTCTATTAATCGCTGCCTGATCGTTCCCCATTCTAATGTCGTAGCTAGCTTGCAGTCATGTGCAGGCTGAGTTCGTTTTATGACCATGTTATAGACAATTTCAGTAGGGATTATCCCGATAAACGATGCAAAACTTGCCTGATATGCAGTTAATGGATTAAAAATGATGGATTTAATGCATACTCATGATAACATGCTGACATTATTGATGATTTTCATTACTGAAAGGTTCTTTTAGGCTAGGTAATATCAATAAAGTTAAATATAGAATCTGATACAAGAGATTTTTGTTAGCAAGTTTATTAATTTTGATGATGCGATATTGATATGTTGTTAAATCATGGGAAGTTTAGCTATTTTTCTTTGTTGATAATGCTATTGTTAATTGGTGAGTTAATTGTTCAATTTTCTCATGATAAATTAATAAGCGAGAAACAAAATAATATATTAGATGCGGTTGAAGAAATAAAAAATGAAGTTTATGATGTTTCTCAAAGGGCCGTGTTAACTTCAGAAATATTAGCAAATTACATCACTGACTCTGGAAATTATAAAATTAGTGATGATGATTTTGATAAAGTTTCCGCTAATATTATAAGGAAATATCCGCAAATTGCCTCGTTAAGTATTGCTCCCGATGGGATAGTGAAAAAAATATATCCATTGATCGATAATGAAAAAGCAATTAATCACAATTTATTGGTTGATGAAAAACGACGGAATGGTGCTAAATATGCTTTAGAACAAGATCATATTATCATGATCGGTCCCGTAAAATTAATTCAAAACTGCAAAGATGCATTTATTGTTCGACGGGTAATATTCAATCCCGATTCAACCTTTTGGGGATTCGCTAATTCTATTTTTTATACTGATGAAATAAAATGTATTATTAGTAATATATTACGAAAGAAAGGGGTTTATAATTACACATTGCAAGGATTTAACCCTGATGTTAATACAGATCAAGCAATGGTCATATCTTCTGGGAATTTAAAGAGCAATTATCATGAATTCAATGTAAAAATATTCGACTATGATTGGTCATTAAAGGTATCTGTATCGCATAATATTTTTGTCACGCGATTTTTTGTTTATTCTATCATGCTAATATTCTATATGGCATATATTGCTTATGCACAAAAGCTAAATTTAAAACAGAAAGAAATTAGAGTATTAAATGAACTGCTATATGAGCAATCAATGACAGATAGTTTAACAATGTTACCGAATAGACGATGGTTTGATTGTTCGATAGATTCTTTAGTATATCATACAGGTATTTCACATTGTATTGCGATTTTAGATATTGATTATTTTAAAAGTATTAATGATAAATATGGACATCTCACTGGCGATGATGCACTCCGTCATTTTTGCTCTTTAGCTAGGCAAGAAATAAGAGAAAAAGATTTATTGATTCGATGGGGAGGTGAAGAATTTCTGTTATTAATGGTTAATACAAAAATTAATGAAGCTGTTGATATTTGTGAGCGAATAAGAAAAATTATTGAAGATAGTACTCTGAATTACTACGGTAATTATATAAATTTTACAGTGAGTATTGGAGTTACTGACTTTAATAATATAACTAAAATAGATGACGTTATTCGTGAGGCTGACATGGCTCTATATAAAGCGAAAAATTCAGGTAGAAATCAGTGCTTTGTCTATGAACCTATTTTATAGAAATGATGCTAAGTTATTGATTAATTAGTATAAAGGTACATTACTTACTTGGTGATGATACATGTTTCATTTTGCTGAATTTGATTTATATATGTCTATGCCTTAAGAATAATAACGGTTGATTCTGAATTGATATAAACGATTGCTCTATGTGGAATTTTAATGTTTAGATTTTTTATTTGACCAAAAATAACTGATTATTTAGTCTGATAATAATAAAGAAGTATTTAATACCTATTGTTAAATTATATGGATCATCAACAATGAAAGCTCGTATTGACCCGATCGCTATTGTCATTATCAGTTTATTGCTTGGATGGGGGTGGACAGAACTCACTTCTGAACCTGTGTGTGAGGAACAAGAGGTCCGTGATGGTGTGACTTATATCATTCCTGTTGAGTGCGATACCATTCCTTAATCGTTCTATAAGCAAAACTGAACCGCCGGAAGGCGGTTTTCTTTTAGGTTATGTGGTGTCGCGGATAACATGATGGCTGGATGTTAACTATCAAATTGTAAGAATCAACATCAAAATAACCCATTTAATTATTCATAATCAGTTTTAGTCTCTTTATATAGGGGTAAAATGCCGTAGCCAATAAGGGACAATTGAAGTAGGAGTTTTTGTGGGTAGACGCCAATCAAGCGCCGAGCGTTATGGTCAGATGTTTGCTGAATTTACTGATAGGAATTGGAAGTTTGGCGCTATAGTGACAGCTATATTTTTTATGGTAACGATTTGTTTGACAGTATGGATCGTGATCTATCTGCCGACACAGCAAGTTACAGCAGAACCTCTGGCGACTATCATGAATATATTACGACCATTTATGTTTATTTTTCCTCTTATCGTCGTAGGGCTTTCATTCATCGCGGGTTTCAGGACGTTGAAATCGTATAAAAATTCTCATTGACTTGAATGGAAATATTGAAGGCGAGAGTTATTAATTATTATCTAAATTAGTCACATTAAAAAATTAAGCCGCATTCAATAGGAATGCGGTTTTTTATCTTTAATCCATCATGTTATTTTCAATTCAAGTATCTAGGGTGTGTCCCTTAATTATTTGCACCATCGTTATAGGTCCAAAATTCGTGAAAGCAATCAAAATGGCGATGAACATAGTGGTTCTATCTTCAAGCCTTTTTGGGCAGATAGGCCGGATTTTGGCCATAACCCTTCGGACTGCGCTATTTTCTGCGCATGGCTGCCTTAAAAATTGCTCATTTGGCCCACCAAATCACACATTTTTTAAGTTGTCCTGCTTGAAAATAGCAGCAGCGATGGACGCAACATAATTGAGGGACACACCCTAGTTCAATCATTGTAATGATTTGTGCTAAGCCTATCTATTGATAGGCTTGAAGTCTAACAAATGAATTATTGATAGCTTAAAGCTATTGCTGAAATAGGAATGAACTGAATTGTCAGTTTGCTCGCATGGGACTATCTTATCTCCATCGAAGTAGCACGGTATCTTCTTTATAGAAAGAGGTCACACCAACAAATTTCCCATTAATAAACAATGCCTTAATTGATGTCACTGTTTATGGTTAGGTGTTTGCTGGAGTTGTGACTTGGTTAATCTGATTTTCTAACCAGATCGCTTACGCTTAGGAAATATTAAAATAATGGCCCGCAGGTAGGCAGTATTCATTGTTTTAATGTTTGCACTAAGAAGAAATTTGTTTTTAAACGGCTGCGATATTGATAATCAATAATGCTGCTTTAAATAAAATTTTAAAAATCCAGCATAATGGGTATGGAGCAAATATGTCTCAACAAAATAAAAACACTGGTGGTCAATGTCCTGTTGTACATGGCGCAATGACTTCATCTGAAGGCTCAAATGTTGCGTGGTGGCCAAATGCGCTTAACTTGGATATTTTGCATCAATATGATGTGAAAACGAACCCACTAGGTGCGGATTTTAACTATCATGAAGCACTTAAAACACTTGATGTTGAAGCACTTAAAAATGACGTTAAAGCGCTAATGACAGACAGCCAAGAATGGTGGCCTGCTGACTGGGGTCATTACGGTGGTTTGATGGTACGTATGGCTTGGCACTCTGCTGGTTCTTACCGTACTGGTGATGGTCGTGGTGGGGCAAGCACCGGTAACCAACGTTTTGCTCCGCTAAACTCATGGCCTGATAACGCCAACCTTGATAAGGCGCGTCGTCTACTTTGGCCTATCAAGCAAAAATACGGTAACAAAATCAGCTGGGCTGATCTTATCGTTCTTGCGGGTAACATGGCTTACGAATCAATGGGTCTTAAAACCTTTGGTTTTGGTTTTGGTCGTGAAGATATTTGGGCGCCAGAGAAAGATGTTTACTGGGGTTCAGAGCAAGAATGGCTAGCACCAAGTGGTGAGAAAAATAGCCGTTACGCTAAAGACTCAAAAGAGCGTGATCTAGAAAACCCACTTGCTGCAGTAATGATGGGTCTGATCTATGTAAACCCAGAAGGTGTTGATGGTAACCCTGATCCACTAAAAACAGCACAAGACATGCGCGATACTTTCTCTCGTATGGGTATGAATGATGAAGAAACCGTTGCGTTAACTGCTGGCGGTCACACAGTCGGTAAAGCACACGGTAACGGCAATGCGGCAAACTTAGGTAAAGAACCTGAAGCGGCAGATGTTGTCGAGCAGGGTCTTGGTTGGAATAACCACCACTCTCGCGGTATTGGTCGTGATACTGTCACTAGTGGCATTGAAGGTGCGTGGACAACTAACCCAACACAGTGGGATAACGGCTTTTTTGAAATGTTATTGTCGCATGATTGGCAGTTAACTAAGAGCCCAGCAGGTGCATGGCAATGGGAGCCTGTTGATATTAAAGAAGAGAACAAGCCAGTTGACGTTGAAGATGCAACTATTCGTCATAACCCAATGATGACTGACGCCGATATGGCGTTAAAAATGGACCCAGAGTACCGTAAGATCTCTGAGAAGTTCTATAACGATCCTGCGTTACTCTCTGATGCATTTGCTCGTGCTTGGTATAAATTGATCCACCGCGATATGGGTCCTAAGTCACGCTATTTTGGTCCGGATGTACCAGCCGAAGATTTGATCTGGCAAGATCCTATCCCTGCCGGCAATGCGAATTACTGCGTTGATGCGGTTAAAGCAAAAATTGTGGCTAGTGGCCTTAGTCAAAGCGAAATGGTTACAACGGCGTGGGACAGCGCACGTACTTTCCGCAACTCAGATAAGCGTGGTGGGGCAAACGGTGCTCGTATTCGCCTAGCGCCACAAAAAGACTGGCAAGGTAACGAGCCAGAAAAATTGGCTAAAGCCCTTGCTGTATATGAAAATATTGCCACAGAAACAGGCGCTAGCGTTGCTGATGTGATTGTTCTTGCGGGTAATGTTGGTCTTGAGCAAGCCATCAAAGCTGCAGGTTTTGATATTGCCGTACCGTTTGCTCCGGGTCGAGGTGATGCGACTGCAGAGCAGACAGATACTGAGTCATTTGAAGTACTAGAACCTGTCGCTGATGGCTTCCGTAACTGGCAGAAGCAGCATTACGCAGTAGCGCCAGAAGATATGATGCTAGACCATGCGCAATTACTTGGTCTGACAGCTCCAGAAATGACAGTGCTTATCGGTGGTATGCGTGTTTTAGGTACTAACTATGGTGACACAGCACATGGCGTATTTACCGATCATGTGGGTACATTAAGTAACGATTTCTTCGTGAATCTTACTGATATGAACTATAACTGGAAACCAACGGGCCGTAACTCGTACGACATCGTTGTTCGTTCAACAGGTGAAGTGAAGTGGACCGCAACTCGTGTTGACCTTGTCTTTGGTTCAAATTCAATCTTGCGTGCTTATGCAGAAGTGTATGCACAAGATGACAACAAAGAAAGATTCGTAAAAGACTTTGTTGGCGTATGGACAAAAGTGATGAACGCAGATCGTTTCGATCTAGTTTAATCATAGAGATACAAGCCCCGCAGCATGCTGTGGGGCTTAACGTCGCTTGAATAATTATCCACCACACTCCGCACAATCATAACTCCCGCGTTTTGTCCTCTACGGACGTTTATTCTAGGTTTGCTTTATCATGAGTGCACCAATCTCAATGAGTCTTTGATAATTTTCACCATTATCTGGCGCTATAGTTAACCAGATTGGTATGAGTTAAATCACCTCAAATCTTATGCATATCTCTTTACTGTGAGCATCTAAAAATCCCCAAAAATATCTTGTAGGAATTTTCCCATATACACGCTTCCATGTCTAAAAAACTGGACCAACATCACAAAATCAACAAGATCTACGTACGCATTGCAGATTTTTGTAGTTAAATACAGCGAACTCATAATGCTGGTTTGTTTAGACTTTGATTTTAAAGGAATTTTATGTTGATTGCCTTTTGTGGGTGTTTAGATTCCATATTTGGGTGATTTATGGGTAAAAGCGGACCGATACTGTTTTGGATCGTGGGCATTAGGCGTCATCCCGTGGCTGATCATGTGACCATTGATGGGTCATAAGGGCAAGTCCGTGGTTAAGCGCTTATCAATGAAAAGTAAAACGCTATGATATTGGCTTATAAGTTGCTGATTGAATTAATTATCGACTTTTCATTTGCCTCGTTATCGGATCCGTCACACTGAACTGTGGGGCATGCGTGTTTAATTAAGGAAAATTATAATTTCGTCCATTATACGCCTCCCTTATTAACAAATTAATTTGTCTGAAAAGACTGAAATAATAGTAGAACTAAACTTTGACTAAATTAAATAAAATAACAATTGCACTGGCTGGTGTGATGTTTAGCGGTTATTTGCATGCCGCAGAAGTACATGCGTCTAATGTTGTTACCTTTGTGCCTGGTGAAACGAAAGTTCAGAATGGCGAGATGGTTATTTATAATGGTGAATGTTTTGTTGCCCAAAATAACCCAGGTGTATGGGAAACACCAAATGCAAGCTCATGGTTCTGGACGACGGCTGAATGTTCAGGCGAACCGGGTCCGGAGCCAGAACCAGATCCGAATCCGAATCCTGGTCCAAACCCAAACCCTGATCTAGGCGACATCATTCCATTTATTCCGGGTCAAACTCAGGTAAGCAATGGCGATGTCGTGTCTTATAACGATCAGTGTTTCATCGCGAAGAACAATCCAGGTGTTTGGGAAACCCCAAGTGCAAGTTCTTGGTTCTGGGGTCTGACTGAATGTTCAGACGAACCGGGTCCAGGTCCAAACCCAGATCCAGAGCCAACTGAGCTGTCTGTACTGTCTCCAGTGGCCGGTCAGGTGGTTAACGCTAACGACGTGGTTGCAATCAAAGCAAGCGTTGACGGTGAATTGGCAGCAAAAGTAGAATTCTGGGCAAACAACCAGAAACTGGCTGTAAAACCAGTGAGCCAGAGCCAAACCGTATACACGCAAAACTGGACGCCAGTAGAAGCGGGTAGCGCGATAATCAACGTGATTGTCCTGGATGAGAACAACCAGCAGCTGGAGCAGCAATCTGTTTCTGTGACCGTAAAAGAAGAAGTGACGGAAGACTTCACTGCACCAGTCGTGAAATTCATCACCCCTGCTAACGGCACAACGATCAACGAAACAGAAAGTGTATCTATTTCTGTTAACGCAACTGACGTTGATAACGACCTGAAGAGAGTCGTAGTTAATGCTGACAATAAGCAAATCTGTACGTTTGATGCGACGAACACTGACACCTTCGCGTGTGATTGGCAGCCAACGAAAACCGGTAACGTTATACTGAATGCTATCGCGACCGATGCGCAGAATCTAACGTCATCAGCACGTGTACAAATCACCGTTAAAGAAGATGTGGTTGTACCGCCAGTTGAGCCACCAGTCACACCACCTGGTGCATTGTGTGAAGAGTTTAATGTTTACCCAGACTGGACGCGTGGCGATCACGCGACTGGAGGTGACATCATGGTTCACAACAATATTGCCTACTCTGCGATCTACTGGACAAACTCAGTGCCGGGTAGCGATGCATCATGGGCGCTTCACCTGAACTGTGATGGCTCTGAACCAGGTACTGCACCAGTGCTATCTCTGCAAAACCCGATGGATCCAATCCGTCTGGAAGTGGCAGGTTGGCCAAATACATTTGTGGTAGCGAGCCCATCAACAACGGCACCAGCAACGCTAACTATCAATGCAATTAACAGCGATGCACTGGCAAATACAGAACAGCTAACGCGTGCATTTATGTCTGTCATCCAGCAGGCTGAGCAAGCAGGTACGGCATCTATCATCATTAACAGTGATGTGCTTGACCTAGCAACGAAAGATAAAGGTGCAGCACTGGGTGCTGTAGCAGTGAAAGAAGCGCTAGCAAGCGCGGTTGAGAGCACGGGTAGCAAGATTGACCTAGATGCTATCAACGCACTGAGCAATGATGTGAAAGGCTGGGCACTTGCGCATAACCTGATCATCACGACGCTAGCACCAGATGCAACATTCGGTTGGTCGCTAAGCATCGGTGAGTTTGCTTTCGATACGCATTCAGGCCGTCAGTCTGTATGGGACGAAGCGTCAGTATTTACAGCAGATCTACTGGATAACTTTGAGTTGTACAAAGCGGATGCTGCGAACAAAGCGGACTTCGTTGCCTTTACTAAGTCAGGCGTAACAGACGCACTGAATAGTGAGCAGTGGCATAACGCGCTAGAGTACGTCAAGCAAGTAACTGACTACGTAAAGTCACCAGCCATGCTGGCAAACATGCCAACAGCGCAAACCTCTGGTTACTTCATGGGGGATGCGGCTGGTAAGCCACAGCTACGTAAAGCAGCGTACAGTAACGTATTCGCGATTATGTTCGATACGGATTCTTCGGAACTAACGAACAAGATCGACCGTTACCAAGACGCGAAAGTACCACTGTACTATGTAGGTGAAGAGCTAGAGAAAGGTTCTCTAACCAGCATTGAAGCGCTGAACCAACAGTTGGCGAATGCTGAAAACGCGATGGATAACGAAGCGTTTCTATATGAAACACCTGAATCACAGTGGGTTCCGTCTACCGTGTACAAGTGGAATGACTTTCTGGATGGCTTGAATGCAATGCACAACATCGGTGTTGCAGGCAACAAGTTCTGGCTGATGAACGAAGGCGTGGATGATGAAACAAACATCAAATACGCAAAAGTCGCGATTGCGGCGTTCTTAGCACAGAGTATGCAGGAAACCATCCGTTACAACGCGTGTGATGAGAACAACTGGTCTGAAGTGAAATACGGCGCGCCAGCGGATTACCCGATGACGGCAAGCTGTGGTCAGTTAGGCCAGAAGTACGCAGACTACGGTGTGAACCCAGTGTCTGGTTTGGACTACGCTTACTCTTGTCCTCGTGATAACAAGATGGAAGTCAGTGCTCTGACTCACGCGAAGTGGTACGGCGCACCAGCTCCAGTATTCGCAGCACCCAATGCGGTACTGGAAGAGCGTGGCCTGCTAGTGAACGGTGCAGTAGGTCGCTGGACTAACAATGGCCACTGTAATGGTGGTCCAAACGAAACAGTGGATAGCTCTAAACAAGTTTGGGAACGCGAAGACTGTAAAGTTTATGAAGGCCAAAAAGCGGGCAGCTTTATTTGGGACGGCAGCAGCCAGGAAAGTGTTGAAGGTTGTGGTTGGTGGGGCCGTGGTGTCATTCAGACTACTGGACGTCAGAACTTCGGTACGTTGAACCACTACCTAGGTCGTTCACACGTTGACCCAGAGACAATTGGTAAGACAATTGACGGCGTAACCGTTGAAGCGCCACCAGCTAACCCGCTGTACGCTGAACTTGATTTCTGTTCAAACCCAGGTTTGATCTGTAGCTCTGAAGAGAACAAAGAAATTAAGTGGATTGCTGGTCTGTTCTACTGGGTAACCTCAGTACAGGCTTACAATGATGAAGGTGGTCAGTACGCTGATTGGAACTATTACAACGAGATTAAGAAGTACGTTGATAGCGGCCTGAAAGGTTCTCAGTTCATTGATGACGTGTCTGGTATCGTTAACCGTGGCTGTCCTGACTTAACATGTTCAACTGGCGATGTTCACAACGTGAAAGAACGCCGCGAGAACTTTAAGCTGGTCTTACAAAAACTGGGTCTTGATCCACAATAAGGATGAAAGACTAGCCATCCCGCCACTTAGTGGATGTTGGCAGAAATAACAGAAGAACCCTGCTTGTAAAGTAGGGTTCTTTTTTTATCCGCGACAGCGTTATAGGGGATGAATGGAAAAGAGATACAGTACCTGATCAAAGATTATGGGACTACCTGATTACCATCATTAATCAGCCAGCTGAGCTATACTTTGAGTTAAAGAAAACTTGAGGATTAGATCATGCCTAAGAATATGGTTCAATTTCAGAAAAGTATTTCTATTCATCGCTTTATCAAGCTGTATGGTACTGAAGAACAGTGCCAAAAGCACTTGTTTGATATGCGATGGCCTACTGCGTTCAAGTGCCCTAATTGCCATCACGATAAGTATTGCCAGTTAAAATCACGTGACTTGTATCAGTGCAATCGCTGCCGACATCAAGCATCACTAACGTCTGGAACTCTCTTT